>JAZBNW010000242.1:0-2635 GCA_036350855.1 Halieaceae bacterium | reverse complement strand
GAAATGGAGGCGAGGATCCGCGTGTCGGTGAACGAGGAGCTCGAGAAACTGGTCCGCGGAAATGGCACTATCGACTTCGTTGAGGAAATAGCGAGTTCCTACCCTCTGCACGTGGTAATGGACACCATAGGCGTTCCGCGCGAGGATCACCCGGAGATGCTCAAGCTGACCCAGTGGCTGTTCAGCTGGGCGGACCCCGACCTGATGCGGCCCGGCAGTGACCCGACATCGCCCGAGCAACAGGCCGTTACCTGGAAAATTGTATTCGATCGTTTCGACGCCTATTTCTCCGAGCTGATCCAGCAGCGCCGGGCGCACCCGCAGCCAGACCTCGCGACGGCCATTGCCAATGCCAGTATCGATGGGGCTCCGATGCAGCACTCCAGGGAAATTTCCTATTTCGCGATACTGGCCACGGCCGGACACGACTCCACCGCGCACAGCACGGCTCAGGCCATGTGGACCCTCGCCGAACAACCGGAGCTCTTTGCCCAGCTCAAGAGCTCGCCCGAGTTGATCCCCGCCTTTGTGGAGGAGGCTATTCGCTGGACCACGCCGGTCAAGCACTTTGTCCGTCACGCAACCGCCGACTGTGAGGTCGCCGGGCGCTCAATAAAGAAAGGCGACCGGCTGTATTTATCCTACCCCTCCGGCAACAGGGACGAGGCAGTATTTGAAGACCCCTTCACCTTTCGCCTCGATCGCGGCAAGAACCGCCATGTCGGTTTCGGCCACGGCGGGCACATCTGCCTTGGCCAACACCTCGCGCGACTGGAAATGCGCCTGTTGTGGGAGGCACTTTTCGAGGTGCTGGATCATGTCGAGATGGCAGGCGAGGGTAAACTCATAGCCTCGGAGTTTGTATCCGGGCCTAAATCTGATCCTCTCCGCTACCGCCTGGCATAAAATTGGCGGACAAAAAATGGGGGACAGACCACGTTTTTTCCTTGTCCCTATATTTGAGTAATCGAAAATCGTGGTCTGTCCCCCTTTTTTGAGTAATCGAAAATCGTGGTCTGTCCCTATATTTTCGAAGTGCTGCTGGCGTCTATTGAGGGTGGTTGAGGTGACAAAGGGTTTTGGCCTTGCATGCCTGCTGTTATCGGGGATTCTCGCGTCAATCCTTGGCGCAACGACATCCAGCGCTGGTGAGCTGGCTGGAACCTCGTGGCAACTGCTGAACATCACATCGATGGACGACCGGGTTGATGTGCCCGATACACCGTCAGACTATACACTCGACTTTAACCCGGACGGGACCGCTCAGATCGTCGCCGACTGCAACAGGGGATCTGGCGCATGGAGGTCGGAAAGTGCCGGCCGGTTGCAGTTTGGACCGATAGCATCGACCAGGGCATTGTGCCCGCCAGGGTCGCTGTCCCAGCGTTACCTGGCCCAGTTCGAATGGGTACGCAGCTACGTGATGGAGCGCGGCCACCTGTTTCTCGCCACCATGGCGGACGGCTCGATCATTGAGTTTGAACCGGCAGGCGGTGCACCACTGGCGGCAATGGTGCTGGGCGAGAAGATTCACACTACTGACCCGGCTGAAATGCAGGAAGCCATTTTGTCGCGTCTTTTCGAACAGTACGCTGTACAGCACGGCATTGAGGCGACCGACGTCGAGATCTCTACCTTCATCGGGGAATTGAAGCGCGGCATGCAGGATGACGGGCTTACTGCGGAAGATACTCTCACCCCCGACGAGGCCGCGCAGATTGAGACAATGCGCCGGGATATGGCCCGGTCACTCATCCGACAATGGAAGATCAACCGTCAACTTTACGGTGAGTATGGTGGCCGGGTTATCTATCAGCAGTTCGGCCCCGAACCGCTGGACGCCTACCAACGCTTTCTCCGGGAACGACAACGAGCCGGTTCTTTTTCAATCGTCGAACAATCCTTCGAGCCAGCTTTTTGGCGCTATTTCACTGACGATACCCTGCATACCTTCTTCGAGCCGGGCAGTGAAGCCAGCGCCTTCAAAAAGCCCCCATGGCTGCGCGAGTAGCACCTGGCGTTGCGATCACAGACACGCAGACCGGCGAATCCGCTCTCAAAATAGACACCAGGACCGAGCTGCCCTTGTGGTAGCCACCCTGCCACAGGGGCAGGATGGTAATCGCCGGCCGAACTGATCCGAACGCGCTATCAAACAAGCCTATGGCGTATGCTTATCCACACCCACCAACTTTCCCTCAGCGGAAAAGGTGCAGATGAAAAGCTGCGGATTGGGATCGTGCTCGTATTGCCCCCATACCGAGTACATGCCATGGTCCTTTACCGCATTCTGGGTGGTGATGCGGTTTGGTTTCTGGTTGAACTTGGCCGAGGCCTCTCCGGCGCAATACTTCGGCATGTCCTTCACCGCAATACCGCCAGTTGCAGCCGCTGGCGCCGCGGCAGCACTTTCATGGAACTTGACGACAATTTTTTTCTGATCCCATTTGTAGACCTGCTGGTTGCCGCTGGCTTTTTCCCGGACCACCTTGTGATCTTCCTGGTCCTTGAAATGGTCCGGCTTATTGCCCGGCGTGAGGTTGAACGTCTTGCCATTCGTCAGCCCGATATCCACATAGCCCTGGCGCTGTGAAAAGGTACAGGGGCCAGACCGGTCCTTCTTCTTGTCGCCGTG
>JAZBNW010000241.1:0-3256 GCA_036350855.1 Halieaceae bacterium | reverse complement strand
CGATCGCGATGACGATCATCAGTTCGATAAGAGTGAAGCCCTGTTGTTTCTTTTGAATGTTCATTTTGCTATCCCCATTATGGATGTGTGCTTGATTATCGGTACCAGCCGCAGTGTCCAGCCTGAACCAACTCCTGCCAAGGATATAAAGCATTTGACGTGCCAACTATTACTAATTCGTCATAAATATATTATTTTATATATTTATCAAATGGTTAGAGTCAACTAAAAAATCGAAGCCAGAGTTTTCCCCGGCTCCCAACCCTGCCAAAGCCTGTCTTATCCTGCCAGAAGGTGACAATTTTTGTCCCATTAGCCCAACCTGGGAGGCCCTCTACTACGTTTATACTCGTCACAGCGATCCAACCGGCAGGAAGGTACGGGCGCAGAACCGGTACGGGGCTTTACCTCGCAGACCGCGGTGCGGTATTTGAACCCGATTCATTGGCAAATTCATGCGCCTGCGACCCGCCTTATATTATCAATGGCCATAGCGACTCCGTCATCAAAGTCGGCGACGACGACATCGCCGCGAAAATCACTCAAACCACAACCCCCGCAAAATTTACGCAGATTCAGTCAATTAGCCCTTCCCAAGCCCTAGGAGACGTGTCCCGGGCTGGTTATACTCTTGCCTATAAGTACAACGACGCACAGGGCATGGACAGTACCCCGTGGGTCGTTTGCACCGAAGGTGGGGGCGCGGTATCGATGAACGAAAAAGCAATTGGGCAACTCAGCGGGCTGGCCGGGCGACTGGTGGCCGAGGGGCTGATCAGTGCGCAGGCGGCGAGCCAGGCCCAGAAGGACGCGTCGCTGGAGCGGATGCCCTTCGTTCAGTACCTGGTGGAAAAGAAAAACGTGGACGGCCGGCGGCTGGCTGAAGTCGCCTCCCACGAATTCGGCGTACCCCTGTTTGACCTGAAAGCCTTCAACCGCAGCGCCATGCCGGACGGTCTGGTGGATGTCTCCCTGGTAAGCAAGCACCACGCGCTGCCCCTGTTCCGCCGGGGCAACCGGCTGTTTATCGCCGTGTCGGACCCCACCAACCTCGCGGCCCTGGATGAAATCAAGTTCCACACCGGCATCAATACCGACGCCATACTGATCGAGGATACCGTCCTCAGCAAGGCCATCACCGAGTGGGTCGAGGCCCAGGACCAGTTGGGCGACGGCCTGTCGGACCTGGACTCCTCCGACCTGGACGACATCGACGTCTCGGCGGTCAAAGAGGGCGACGGTGACGAGGGCAGTGGCAACGAGAGCATCGACGAGACGCCCATCGTGCGCTTTATCAACAAGGTGCTGATCGACGCCATCAAGCAGGGCGCCTCGGATATCCACTTCGAACCCTATGAGAAAAACTACCGGGTGCGCTTTCGTACCGACGGCATCCTGCGGGAGGTGGTGAAGCCGCCCAGAAACCTGGCGCCGCGCCTGTCCGCCCGCCTCAAGGTCATGTCGCAGATGGATATCTCCGAGCGCCGCATGCCCCAGGACGGCCGCATCCAGATGAAGCTGTCCCGCAGCCGGGCCATCGACTTCCGGGTCAACACCCTGCCCACCCTGTTCGGCGAGAAGATCGTGCTGCGTATCCTGGACCCCACCAGTGCGCAAATGGGCATCGACGCCCTGGGCTACGAGCCGGAGCAGAAGGAGATGTACCTGCGCACCCTGAACCAGCCCCAGGGCATGATCCTGGTGACCGGCCCCACCGGTTCGGGCAAGACCGTCTCCCTTTATACCGGCCTGAATATCCTCAACACGGCGGAGCGCAACATCTCGACCGCCGAGGACCCGGTGGAAATCAACCTGGAAGGCATCAACCAGGTGCATGTGAACCCCAAGGTGGGCCTGAATTTCGCGGAGGCCCTGCGCTCCTTCCTGCGCCAGGACCCGGACATCATCATGGTGGGGGAGATCCGCGACCTGGAAACCGCGGAGATAGCGATCAAGGCGGCCCAGACCGGTCACCTGGTGCTGTCGACACTGCACACCAACAGCGCCGCGGAAACCGTCACCCGCCTGCTGAACATGGGGGTTCCGGCTTTCAACGTGGCCTCCTCCGTCAGCCTGATTATTGCCCAGCGCCTGGCGCGCCGGCTGTGCAAGGAGTGCAGCGCGCCCCTGACCGACGTGCCCCAGGAGGCGCTGCTGCAGATGGGCTTCAGCGAACAGCAACTGGCGGGAGCGAACATCCGCAAAGCCGTTGGCTGCGAGATGTGTCACGAGGGCTACAAGGGGCGCGTGGGTATCTACGAGGTGGTGCGGGTAACCCCGTCGATCGCCCGGATCATCATGGAAGAGGGCAATTCCATCCAGATCAGCGAGCAGGCCAGGGCCGAGGGGTTCAATGACCTGCGGCGGTCGGCACTGCAAAAGGTGGCGCAGGGGCTGACCAGTCTTGAAGAGGCAAACCGGATAACGGTAGATTAAAACAAGCGTGTAAAGCGCCGGGGACACCGGGCACAGGGGCGAGACGATTATGGCAACGGGAACCGCTAGCAAAAGCGACATCTTTATCTGGAACGGCACGGACAAAGCGGGCCACGCCAGCACCGGCGAGATCCGCGCCGCCAGCTCGGCAATCGCCAAGGCACAGCTGCGGCGCCAGGGCATCAAGCCGAAGAAAATCAAGAAAAAGGCCAAGCCGCTGTTCGGCAGCGGCGGCAAACCGATCAAGCCTGCGGATATCGCGGTGTTTACCCGCCAGATGGCGACCATGATGAAAGCGGGCGTGCCGCTGGTGCAGAGCTTCGATATCGTCGCCGAGGGTTCCGAGAAACCCAAGATGCAGGAACTGGTGAATACCATCAGGAACGATGTGGCGTCCGGCAGCGGCCTCGCCCCGTCCCTGGCCAAGCACCCGCGCCTGTTCGATGACCTGTTCTGCAGCCTGGTGGCCTCGGGGGAGGACTCGGGCACCCTGGAGGTGATGCTGGACCGGGTGGCCACCTACAAGGAAAAGACCGAGCAGCTCAAGGCCAAGATCAAGAAAGCCCTGACCTACCCCACCGCGGTGGTGGTGGTGGCCATCGTGGTCACGGGTATCCTGCTGGTCAAGGTGGTGCCCCAGTTCGCCGAGACCTTCCGCAACTTCGGTTCCGACCTGCCGGCCTTTACCCTGTTCGTGCTGCATATTTCAAATTTCGTACAGAAATGGTGGTTTGTCATCCTGCTGATGATCATCGCGGCCATCTTCGTGTTCAGGGAGGTGAAATTGCGCTCGGTGAAATTCTCGGAATTTCTCGACCGT
>JAZBNW010000240.1:0-10289 GCA_036350855.1 Halieaceae bacterium | reverse complement strand
TCCGACCCCGGCCCGGCCTGCTATGACAGGGGCGGACTGTTGCCCACGGTATCGGATGCCGACCTCCTGCTCGGCTATCTCGACAAGGACAACTACGCCAACGGCAGGATAAAACTGAACCCGGCCCGCTCCCGCTTCGCCATCGAGGATTCGCTTTGCGACGAGCTCGACATGGAGGTAGTCGATATATGCCTGCAGATCAGGCAGACGGCGGATGCGAATATGGCCAACGGCATCGCCACCGAACTGCGCGCCAGGGGCTACGAGCCGGAAGAGTTTACCGTGCTGGCCTATGGCGGTAACGGCCCCCTTCACTGCTGCGGGATCGCCAACGCGCTGGGGGTCGACAAGGTACTTGCCCCGCCTTTCAGCCCCGTGTTTTCGGCCCTGGGCGCCGGCAACGTCAACCAGATGCACATTCACGAACTGTCCACCTACACCGTGCTCTTCCATACCGGTACCGGCACGGTGCTCACCGAGTATGAGCGCCTCAACAGCGCCATTGCCGAACTGGAGGAGCGCGGCCGCAACGACCTGTTGCGCCAGGGCATGGCAGCACAGGAGATAAAGTTTCGCCTTGAGTTCGATATGCGCTACGGCAACCAGCGGGTCGAGACGGCGGTAGCCACGGACATAAGCCGCTTCGACAGCGTGCGCGACATCCTCAAGCTGATTAACAGTTTCCACACGCGCTACGGCGAGCGCTTCGGTGAGGGCAGCCAGGCGTCAGAGTCGGGCGTGCGCATCAACACGGTCCGGGTCAGCTCCTACGTGGAACTCGACAAGGTCGACTTTACCGGGATCAAACCGCTGGCAGAGCGCAAGCCGGTTGCACCTGCAGGCCAGCGCAACTGCCGGTTCGTGGGTTTCGACGAGCCGCTGGAAACGCCCATTTACGACGACAGTGCTCTGCAGCCGGGATCCTACATAGAAGGCCCCGCCGTGGTGACCACTGCCGACACCACCTACCTTGTCGAACCCGGCTGGGCGTACCACGCCTCGAATCGGGGTGCAGTGTGGTTTTTCAGGATATAAACGCCAACGGCCGCAGCGCCGGCGACCGAATCGGGAGAGAGATAGCATGAATATGGAAAACAAGGTGATAGCAGCCCTGTCCAGCGAGGACCAGCAACTGGTTGAACAGTTCCTGTCGGATAACCAGCTGTTTTACGGACCCGACCCCCAGATCATGCGCAGTCATGCCCTGGCCGCCAGGTCAGCACAGGAAGAGCGTATTCTGGCTGCGGGACTGGACGCCCATCGGATAAATATCGTCCGCGGCAGGACCCAGTCGGCACTCGATGAAACCCATACCATGATCGAGCAGATGGGCGTCGCGCCAGGCGCCCAGTGGGGCGACCTGGTCACCGCGATCTTCACCGCTTCCGGCGACCTGAGCATGACCGGCACACTGGGTGTCGTGGTATTCGCCTCGGTCTGCCAGTACCCGGTCAAATTTATCAGCAAATACTGGACCGACGATGAAACCGTCGGTGTTCGCGATGGCGACGCATTCATTCACAACGATTCGCGCTACGGCAATATCCACAACACCGACCAGAGCCTGATCATGCCGGTGTTCTGGGAGGGGAACCTGGTGTGCTGGGTGTCGGCCACCATTCACGAGGGCGAAAACGGCGCGATAGAACCCGGCGGCATGCCCTCCATAGCGGAGTCCAAGTTCGATGAGGGCCTGAAGATGTGCCCGTTCAAGGTGGTGGAGAACTTCCGCCTGCGTCGGGACCTTGTCAATTTCCTGCAGAACTCCGTTCGCGATCCGAAACTGCAGATGGCTGACATGAAAGTGAAGCTGCATACGGTGATTCGATTGCGCGAAAGGGTATTATCGGTAATAGCGGAACACGGCGTGGACCTGTTTGTCGGGACCCTGCGCAAGACACTGGAGGATACCGAAGCGGAAGTGCGGCGACGTATCGGGGAACTCCCCGACGGTACCGTCAGGGCGAACACCTTCATCGACGGCACCTTGCGTGAACACGTGCTGGCCAAGATGCCCATGGAGGTCACCGTCAGCGGCGAGCGGATGATCTGGAATTTCCGTGGCGCGTCACCGGAATTCACCAACCGTTCTGTCAATACCGTTCTGGGCTCGTTCAAAACCTGTCTCGCCACGTCGCTGCTCATCTATATCTGGCCGGACCTTCCCAAGAACCAGGCGGTATTCAGTGCGGTCGAGGTCGAAACCGACGAGAACAGCCTGGTAAACGCCTCGGTCGACGCGCCCAATGCAATGAGCCTGATCCCGCTGTTCCGCACCTTCACCATCGCCCCCCTGACCATGGCGAAGCTGCTGTACTGCCTGCCGAAACGGTATACGGCGATCAACGCCAACACCTACAACCAGCCCGCCACGTTCGTCTATGGCGGCCTTACCCAGCACCACGAGATTACCGGGAACTTCTGTGCCGACATCAACGGTAACGGCACCGGTGCCCGGGAGCACAAGGATGGCGAGCATTCCCTGTCGCCGGTATTCGGCTATATGGCCGATACCGGGGAAATGGAACTGGCGGAGGAGAACCTGCCCTATGTGCGGCTGGTGGCACAGAAACTCGCCCGCGACCGTACAGGCTTCGGCAAGTACCGGGGCGGCATGGGCTACGAGCAGATTTCCACCGTGCGCGACTCGCCCGAATTCGGTTTTATGACAGGCCAGTGCGGCGGCAAGCACCCCTCCGCCTATCCGCTGTTTGGCGGCTATGCCTGCCCCGCCTACCCGCTGGCCAAAATCAAGAACATCAATATTTTCGAGGTGCTGCAAACCGCCCCCGAGCAGTTCGACTTCGACATGATCACCCTGATGAACGAGCGCAAGATTCCCGGTGGCAGCTATATCGTCCAGGATGCCGGGATGAATTTCGAGGCCTGCGCCGAGGGCGAGATCTACATGATATGCCAGGGCGCTGGCGGGGGATACGGCGATGTGCTCGAGCGGGATCCGGCGCTCGTCATGAAGGATGTCGAGGAGGGGCTGTTGAGCCCGGGGCTCGCCGCGCAGCTTTACCGGGTCGCATTCAATCCGGACAACCTGGTGGTGGACCCGGAAGCAACCCGGGAACTGCGGGACCGGGAGCGCCGCGCGCGTATCGACCGCGGGGTTCCATACGATGAATTCGTGGAGCGCTGGGTGCGGGACGGACCCTCGGAAGACATCAACTACATGGGCAGCTGGGGTGAGGACAACAGCACCCTGGTGGTGTCCCCGCCCGGCGGGACCCGCTATAGCATACCCGCCGGGTCGGCGGGCGTTATGCTGTCAAATCCCAAAGACCGCCGGATCGCCGCGCTCGAGTCGGAAATCAGTACGCTCAAGGCGCAACTGGCCCGGGAAACATAGGGGGTACGGTCATGGGCAAACGGCTTGATACCCATCTGCGGGAGACGGCGAAGCAGCACGTGCCCCTGTGGCTGGACGCGTGGTCTTACGGCACCCGGGTGTTGCGCAAGGGGAGCGCCGCGCCCTGGGAAGACCTCGGCGCTCTGGTGGCTTTCCACCGACAGCTGCAGGGCCTGGTGAGATCCGACATCATCGCCATCGACGGGACTGACTTTTACCGTCACTGGCTGGATTCACATCCGCGGTTACTGGCCGCCATGGCGGAAAAACCTCGCCTGGGCTATGCCTTGCGCACGCTGCTGGCGGACAACGCGGCCCGGCAACAGTTGCGCGAGACGGTCGCGGCCCTGTGCGATTGCTACCCGGAGCAGCCGGTTGTGCTGGCACTGCCCTCCCCCCGCGCCTGGATGGCGGGCGCGTACGCCCGGGCCCATGCCAGCGATGACGTCGAGGTGAGCTGGGACGATGCGGAATCGGCCGCCATGTACATGGCGGATTTCCTGCGCAACTTCTCTGACTGTGGCCTGGGCGGGCTGCTGTTGATCGACCCGATGTCCGGGGGACCGGCCTGCGATGCCGAGCTGGAGCGCTACCGGCCGGTGATGAACGTGGCGGAGAACTACCGCTGGCAACTGGCCCTACTGGGTACGGCATCGGCTTTCCGTCCGAACGCAGACCATCCCTCCCTGTACGCGATTGCCGATCTGTCCGCGGACACCGCGGGCGCGATACCCGGCGAGCATTTCTGGTCCACCGGAGAACTGCCCGGGGACGCCCGGCCACTGTTCTGGTATGTCGAGGTTCCCGAGGACGCCGTGCCCGAGTCGGTTCTGGAGCGCCTCGAAACGCTGCGCGGGACGGCGGCATGAAAAAACGCCGTGGGGAGCGCGGATACAGGAGAGCCGCACTGCAGGCCGGTCGGCTTGACATGGTCCGGTGTTAGCTATTTTATAGCTGATACCCTGGCAGTATCGAAACCTGTAATGAAAAGCCGCCCCCCGGCAGTGGTTGACCCGATCGTCGCGCCCTTCGCACCCGGCCATAAATTTATCCCGCCCCTGCCGCTGTCGGGCGCACTGGGCCGCGGCCGCCTCACCTCGGGCATCCAGGGGAAAAACCCCTATTGCGCCGTCGTTATCCAGGGGCCCGCAGGCCACGGCAAGACCACCCTGATGCAGCAGCTGCTGCAGGACGCCAGGGACAGGGGCGCGGCGGTAGGCTGGTTGACGCTGGACGAATCGGACAATGACATCAGTCGACTGTCGGCCTGCCTCACCACGCTTGCCAGTTCAGCCCTGGAGGGGCGCGTCGCCCGCAGCGCCACTGTGTCGCACCGGGTTAAAAGCGCCGGCACGATCGAAAACATTCTCGCTACGCTGAGCGGTGCCAGCCGGCCCGTGGCACTGTTCCTGGATGAGTTCCAGGTGCTTGAGGACCCCGTCATTCTGGGCCTGCTCAACTCACTGCTGGAGCGCATACCGCCCGAGGTGACCTTCTATATCGGCTCCCGCTCCATTCCGGAGCTCGCGCGGGGCAGGCTGATGATCAGCGGCAGGGTAAAATGGATCACCCCGGAAGACCTTTGTTTTACCCAACGCGAGGTATATGAATTCCTTCAGAACGTGGGCTTGCCCGCCAGTGAGAGTGAGGCGCAAGCCTTTCAGGAAAGGACCGGTGGCTGGCCGGCGGTATTGCAGTTGCTGCAGCTGGCCCTGAGAAGCGGCAAACTCTCCCGCAGCACACTGCTGGCCTGGGCTGCCGGTTGCCAGAGCGAACTGCGCGACTACCTGGCCGACAATGTGATGTCACACCAGCCCGCCGGGAGGCGCGAGTTCCTGCTCAGGACCAGCATTCTGAGGCGTCTCACGGCGCCACTGTGCGAACTGCTCGTCGATACGCCCGATGCCCAGCAGGTACTGCAGGACCTGGTGACCCAGGGACTGTTCCTCAGGTCCATCGACGTGGAGCACCGCTGGTTCCGCTACCATTCGATATTTTCCGACTACCTCAAGGCACAGTTGCAACGCAGCGACCCAAAGGTCGTCGACCAACTGCACCGTAAAGCCGCAGGCTGGTTTCGCGACCACGGCCTCCACGAGGAGGCGATTTTTCATGCGATCGAGGGTGGGCAGTCGGAGCTCGCTGCCGACGTGCTCGAACAGTGGATGCCCGATCTGGTGCGAACGGCACGCCTGCGCACGGTGGAGCGCCTGGTGGACACGTTGCCACACCGGGCGCTGCAGGGCCGGCCCATGCTGCTCTGGGGGCGGACCTGGGCACTGCTGTTCCTCAACCAGGCGGAACGCGCAAGGCAGTCGCTGGAGGAGTTCGAACAATCGCTGGAGCGACGCGGCGCCGCCGAATTGAGGGGGTCGCTGATGGTGCTCAAATGTGCTGAAGCGCTGATAAGGGATGAGTCGTACTGCACATTGCCATGGCTGGATTCATTCCCCATCCAGACAGGCGACATCCAGAGACACCAGTGCTTTGAAATGAGCTGCCTGGCCAATGCAAAGGCTATCAGTCGGCTGCAGCAAAGCCGCTTCGCCGAGGCAAAGGAGTTTGCGCTGCTGGGCGAGTCGATGGGCGCCCGTGGCGAGGCGGCCTTCAGCGGCGCATACTCCACTACCCTGCTGGCCTACGCATTTATTCTGGAAGGCCGCCTGGACCAGGCCCTAAACCGTCTCCACGAGGTGTTCGAGGATGAACACCTCCAGGTCCAGGGTTCGTTCGCCTCCGCGTCGCTGGCTGCAGTCTACGGCTTCGCCCTCTACGAGGCCGGACGGTTCGTGGAGGCTGAAAGCCAGCTGCGGGATTCCATGGACATGATCATGCAGACACTGCCGGTGGATTGGCTGATCTCCGCATTCCTGAGCCTTGCACGCGCGACGGCGCTGTCTGAAACCGACGGCAAGGACAGCCGGGAGATACTCGATGACGGCGAGCGCCTGGGCCTGGTGAACCGGGTGCCGCGGCTGGTTCGGGCCATGCGCCAGGAGAGGATTCGCCTCGCTGTGGTCAAGGGCAACTGCACGGAAGCGCGCTATCTCATGAAGATGCTCGGGGAATTCGCCTCCCCGGCACTGCCCGCGGGTTGGGTGGACTTTGCCCAGGGCTGCGATGACCACTTTGTCTGTGAAACGCGCACAGGCATATTTTGCGACGACCCGCTGAAGTATCTACCGCCTCTGCAGGCGGAATTGGCCGCGGCGCAGGAAAGCCATCATGCCCGTCGGCAAATCAAGCTGTTGACACTGCTGAGTCTGGCATACGACGTACTCGGTGATACGGATGCCGCGCATACCGCCCTGCTCGAAGCACTGCGCCTGGCGGCGCCTGCCGGTTACGTTTCCACCTTCCTGGAGGAGGGCCCCCGTTGCGCGGACTTGTTGGCCAGACTGGTGGACAGCGGCAAGTTGAAGCCGACGGATGCGCTGCGCCCTTTCGCTGGGAAACTGCTTGCCAGCGAGGGTGTCGAGTTCTGCCCGGCCGGCGCGGACAGCTTTGCCGGTGAGTTGTTTGAACCCCTCACCAGGAAGGAAATCAGTATTCTGAAGCTGCTTGTCAACGGCTCGAGCAACGCGGAGATTGCCGATCAGCTGTTTGTCTCGAAGAACACCATCAAGTTTCACCTCAAGAACATCTACGCCAAGCTCGGTGTCGCCAACCGGGTGCAGGCTACCGGTGCCGCGAGGAAACTGTCCCTGGTCTGAGCCGCAATGACGGGCCGGGACCAGCTCACAGCAGGGCGCGAATTACAATGCTCGCCCCCATCGCCAGCAATCCCGCCAGGGCAATACGGCGGTAGAGCGCACTGCCAAAATGGTGAAACAGGTAGCTGCCGATCCTGTCACCCGCGTACAGTGCCGGTAAGGACGCGAGAAAATAACCCGCAGAGCGCCAGCTGAAAAAGCCGGCTACCGCGAAGGACGCCAGGGCGAGCAGCGATGCCGCCAGGAAAAACGTCATCAACAGGGCCCTGCTGCGATGGGGCTGTGGCTCCTGCAGCATGGCATAGATAATCATCGGCGGGCCGGGAATCGCCAGGGCGCCATTCATCAGGCCCGACAGCAGCCCCGTCAACCAGGCAAAACCGGGATGCAGCGGGCGCTTCAGGGGCCGGAAGCAGGCCATGCCGGCGCAGGCCAGGATGACGGACAGGCCGGCCCAGAACTGGAACACGCTCGCCGATATCATCGTGATCACCCAGGTCCCGACCACCGTACCGACGAGGGCCATCAGCACCAGGGGCCACATCGGTTTTACCGGCACCACGCCCCAGTAGCTGCGGATTCCACCCAGGCTGATCGTCAGGGTGAGCAGGGCGCTGAGCACCACCGCCTCGGTGGGCGGCATGATCAGCGCAAATACGGGCACCGCCACCAGCGCGAAACCAAAGCCGGTGAACCCGCGCAGTAGCGCCGCCAGCACCACCACGGCGGATACCAGCAGTAGCTGCGACAGCTCGAATCCGGCAATGCCTGTCATCGTGATCTCAGCCGGCCTGGCCGGCAATCCACTCGTCCACCATTTGCTCGAGGACGACAATGGGTAGCGAACCGTTGCCCACGACCACATCGTGGAATGCCCTGATGTCGAAATCGGGCCCGAGGGCCTGCTCCGCCCGCGAGCGCAGGGCCCTGATCCGCAGCTCCCCTATCTTGTAGGCGGTTGCCTGGGCTGGCCAGGTAATATACCGATCGACTTCCGCCTCCACCTCGGCACGGGTCAGCGCTGAATTGGCCAGCAGGTAATCTATCGCCTGCTGCCTGGACCAGCCAAAGGCGTGGATCCCGGTATCGACGACGAGCCGGTTCGCGCGCCACATTTCATAGGTGAGGCGACCGAAATTACTGTAGGGATCGGTGTAGAAGCCGGCCTCCAGGCCCAGTCGTTCCGAATAGAGGCCCCAGCCCTCGCCAAATGCCGCGTGATAGACGGTCTGCCTGAACCGCGGCAGGTCCAGTTCCATCGCCAGCGCTGTCTGGTGATGGTGGCCGGGCACCGCCTCGTGCAGGGTGAGCGCTTCCAGGTTGTACAGGGGCTTCGCCGCCAGGTCGGTGACGTTGATATAGAAGATGCCCGGGGAACTGCCATCCGGCGCCCCGGACACATAGTAACCGCCACGCCCCTCCACCGGGCGCACCGTATAGGGATTGCGCGCCTGGCGCCCGAAGAAAGCCGGCATCATCCCGTCCATCTTCTTGGCGATCCAGGCGGTTTTTTCCAGCAGGTCCTGGGCGTCGGTGGCGTAGAAACCCGGATCGGTGCGCAGGAAGTCGAGGAACTGCGCAAAGCTGCCCTCGAAACCGAGCTGCCGGATCACGGCCTCCATCTCTACCCGGATACGGGCGGTTTCGGCCAGGCCCAGCTCGTGGATTTCCCGTGGCGTCATGTCGGTGGTGGTAAAAAAACGCAGGAGGTGGGCATAGAAATCCGCGCCATCCTCGAGCGAGGAGATACCCGGCTCGGTGCGGCAGTGGGGCAGGTAACGCCGGGTGAAGAACTCGTACAGCTCCGCGTAGGCCGGCACTACCGATTCCTCCACCAGCGATCTCCCGCGCTGGCGCAGGTCTGCCTGCAGCTCGGGCCCGAAGGCGGCCGGCATCGCAGTGAAAGGGGTGTACAGGCTGCTGTCCTGGGGGCGCTCGACTATCTGCTCCCCAATGGTCAGCTCGTAACCCGCCATGGACTCGCAATACTGGGTGTAGCCCGACGCCACCGCCTCTTCAAGCAGCTGGATATGCTCCCGGTTATAGCGCGGGAAATCCGCCAGGCTCACCAGGTATCGCTCGTAATCCGCCCGGGTGTTGAACGCCATGTTGGCGGGCGCCGCGGCGAAATAGCTGTGGTAGCCGAAGAGGCTGGTGATGGGGAACAGGTGATCGGGGTATTGATAGCTCTCGCGTTCCGCCTCGCGCTCGTAGCGAAACAGCCGGTAGCTGGTCCTCTCCTGCCCCTGCAGCGCAGCCTCGTCTATCTGCTCCAGCCGTTCGAGCACAGAGTCATTGAAAGCCTGCCGGCGTGCCCTGGCCTGCGCATTCACCTCGGCGAGCTTGCCGTTGGGCCGATAGGCATCGGGATCGGTGCGGAAAAACACCTGCTCCCGTTCCGCCCGTTGCCAGTGCTCATCGAGCAGTTGCCTGAACTGCTCGCTCGCCGGCTGCTCCGCCGCCACGGCTGTCAGCGCCAGCAGGCAGGCGGATACTACCGCAGTCATTTTCAATATCATCGGCGCTCCGCTGGTGATCGTGGTCGGCTGTCAGCAGCTGCCGGCACGCCGTCAGCTGGTCAAGGAAGGGTAATCGATAACGCAGGGCCGCAGAAGCACAGGCCGGAAAATAGCTGCCCTGCCGCCGTGTGCCGCCGACGTTCAAAGGCAGGACGCTTGCCTATATACTCATGCGGTCAGTAACGACGCTGACATCCAGGGCCACCAGGGGAACACAAGGGCATGGCACAAGGTACACACGACCACCAGCTGGACACGCGCAATGACAACATACTGATCAACATCAACGGCGAACTGTTTCCCCGTGCCGAGGCGAAGGTCTCCGTTTTCGACTCGGGCTATGTTCTCGGGGATGGCGTGTGGGAGGGCCTGCGACTGCACCAGGGCAGGATCCTGTTTGCCAGGGAGCACATGAAACGCCTTTACGAAGGGGCGAAAGCGCTGGACATGGAAATGGATGTCGCCCCCCAGGCGATGCTGGACCGTGTTTACGCGACCTGCCGTGCCAACGACATGACGTCCGGGGTGCACATCAGGCTGATGGTCACCCGGGGCATCAAGTCCACCCCCTACCAGGACCCCAGGATGACCATCACTCCACCCACCGTGGTAATCATCGCCGAGTACAAGTCGCCGGTCGATGCCACCATTGAAAAGGGCATCCGCCTGTTCACCGTGCATGTCAGGCGCGGCTACCCC
>JAZBNW010000239.1:0-14873 GCA_036350855.1 Halieaceae bacterium | reverse complement strand
TTTTCAGGCGGCCCTGGACAGGGCAGGGTACGGGGCAATCACCACGGAAATTCTGGATGTCCCGGCGTTTTACTATGCCGAGGAGTACCACCAGCAGTACCTGGCGAAAAACCCCGGGGGCTACTGTGGGCTCGGAGGCACGGGGGTGAGCTGTCCAGTGGGCATTGCGGAAGCAGCAGGGTAAAGCCCGGCGGGTCAGGATATCTCCTCGTCCTCCTCGTCGAAATCCATGTCCTCCGGCTCCACCGACTCCAGTTGCTCCATCAGGTTGATGGCTATGGCGACGAAGTCCGAATCGGTGATGATCCCGACCAGCCTGCCCTTGCGCAGAACCGGAAGACAACCCACTTTGTGCTTCTGCAGGTGTAAGGCAGTCCCGCGCAGACTGGCCGATTCATCGACTGACTGCACCGGGCTGGACATGATCGAGGACAGTGCCACGTAGTTTTCGCGGGAGCTCCCGCCCTCCCGGTTGAGCACACTGGTATCCCCTGCCGCCAGCACATCCCGCTGCGAAACCAGCCCGATCAGGCTGCCGTCGGCGCTGACGACGGGGATATGCCGGATATGGTGTGCCGCCAGCAATTGCCGCGCAGTGGCCAGGGTGTCGTCCGGGCCCAGTGTGTAGGGCTCCCGGGTCATGATTTCCGCAACCGTCAGCATGTCTGGTTCCTCTTATTGGCGCTGTCTCTGAGCCGCAAAGATAGCGCCAAGCCCCCCCCGACACCTTGACCCTCGTCAAGGGATCAGGTTGTCTGCGGGGTCTGCCCGGCTAAAAAAGCCTGCCCACCAGTGCGGTCAGTGCTGTCTCCACCCGCAGGATGCGCGGCCCCAGCGATACGGTGTCGCAACCCGCGGCCTGCAGCTTTTCCACCTCATAGGGAATGAAGCCGCCCTCGGGACCGACGACCAGCAGGGTCTGGCGCCGGGCGTCGGCGAGGCAGGGTGGGTAGTCTCCCGGGTGGGCCAGCAGTGCGCGTCGGCCTTTGGCCATGGCCGGCAAGGTATCCTCGACGAAAGGCCTGAAGCGACGGTGGCAGCTTACTGCTGGCAGTATGGTATCGCGGGACTGTTCCAGGCCCTGCAGCAGGTAGCCCCGCAGGGCGTGGGCCTGCAGTGCCGGCGTGTGCCAGTAGCTTTTGTCCACCCGGTAGGAGTTGATCAGGTGCAGTTCAGCCACTCCCAGCTCCGCGACGGTGCGGATGATGCGCCGCAGCATCTTCGGGCGAGGCAGTGCCAGCACCAGGCACAGCGGCAGCTTCGCGGGGGGCGGCAGGCCCAGTTCAACCGCCAGCACCGCCTGTTGTTCGTTGATTTCCAGCAGGCGACCGGTGCCGGTCATGCCGTCCACTTCACCTACCCGCAGCTCGTCCCCCACCCGGGAGCCCAGCACCTGTACCATATGTTGCAGGCGGTCACCCGCGATCCGGATGCGCTGCCCGTCGAGGCGGTCGACCGCGCTGAAGAGCAGCAGGTTCACCCCTGGCTCAACCCGCCCACAGGTCGTATTCGTCCGCGCCGGTGACTTCGGCTTCCACCAGGTCACCGGGGGTGAGGCCGGTAATGCCGTCCAGGTAGACCTTGCCGTCGATCTCGGGGGCGTCGGCGCTGGAGCGGCCGATGGCGCCCTGCTCATCGACGCTGTCGATCAGGATTTCCACGGTCTTGCCGATTTTGGCCTGGAGTCGCGCGGCGCTGATGTCCTGCTGCAGGGCCATGAAGCGGTCCCAGCGTTCCTGCTTGACCTCCTCCGGTACCGGGTTGGGCAGCTCGTTCGCCGCGGCCCCTTTTACCGGGGAGTACTGGAAACAGCCCACCCGGTCGAGCTGCGCTTCGCGCATGAAGTCCAGCAGCTGCTCGAACTCGTCCTCGGTCTCACCGGGGAAGCCGACGATAAAGGTACTGCGCAGGGTGATATCCGGGCAGATCTCCCGCCACCGCCGGATGCGGTCCAGGGACTTTTCCGCCGCCGCGGGGCGTTTCATCCGCTTGAGAACCTCGGGGCTGCCGTGCTGCAGCGGCACGTCGAGGTAGGGCAGTATCTTGCCCTCGGCCATCAGAGGAATCACATTATCCACGTGGGGGTAGGGGTAGACGTAGTGCAGGCGCACCCACACGCCGAGCTCACCGAGGGCCTCGCACAGATCCTGCATGCGGGTTTTCAGCGGACGGCCGTTCCAGAAGCCGGTGCGGTATTTTGTGTCCACCCCGTAGGCGCTGGTGTCCTGGGAGATGACCAGCAGTTCCCGCACTCCGGCGCGCACCAGGCCCTCCGCCTCGCCCATGACATCACCGATAGGGCGGCTGACCAGGTCCCCGCGCATGGAGGGGATGATGCAGAAGCTGCAGCGGTGGTTGCAGCCCTCCGAAATCTTCAGGTAGGCGTAGTGGCGTGGTGTCAGCTTGACCCCCTGGGGCGGCACCAGGTCCGCGAAGTGGTCGTGGACAGGCGTGTGCGGCACATACTGGTGTACCGCGCCCACCACTTCCTCGTAGGCCGCGGGGCCTGTCACGCTCAGCACCTTGGGGTGCAGCGCCATGATGGTGCGGGCGTCATCGCCCTTGCCCATGCAGCCGGTGACGATCACCCGGCCATTTTCGCTGATGGCCTCGCCGATGGCGTCCAGGGATTCCTGCTTGGCGCTGTCGATGAAGCCGCAGGTATTGACCACCACGACCTGGGCGTCCTCGTAGCTCGGCACGATCTCGTAACCATCGATCCTGAGCTGGGTGAGGATGCGTTCAGAATCCACCAGCGCCTTGGGGCAGCCGAGGCTGACGAAGCCGACTTTGTTACTGGACACGATAGGTACCTGGCATAGGGTGAGGCTCTGGGGAAACTGGCGAAAGGGCGGCGGATTATACCTTGGCGGCGCGGATCCGTGAAACAGCGCCGGCCGTCGTTGCATAGACGGCAGACCGGGCTATAGTGTTGGGACGCCACAGCGGGTGTGGCGCCACAGATGCCGAACGCGGCCGCTGATTGAGGCTCGCGGGCACAGTTGACTTTATGTAATCAGGAGAGCACGGAACGATGGGACTATTTGACTTTTTGTCTGACGCTGGAGAGGACAAGGTAACCGAGACGGTTGAAGTGTCGGCCGATCGGGTAAATGAGCTGCGCGAGCAGAATATCAGCCGCATGGTGGCCCAACTGGATGTCGATGGTGAAAAAGTAAAGGTCAGGGTCAACGGTGACAAAGCGGTGCTCACCGGGTCCGCGCCCAGCCAGGAGGCGATGGAAAAAATCGTCCTGTGCGCCGGTAACCAGTACGGTATTGCCCAGGTGGACTGCCAGATGCAGGTGGATGCGCCCGCAGAGGCTGCGGCCCCGGCCGGTGAATCAACCTTCTACACCGTGAAGCCCGGCGATACCCTCGGCAAGATTGCCCAGGAGCACTACGGCGCTGCCAGCAAATACATGGTGATTTTCGAGGCCAACACGCCGATGCTCACGGATCCGGACAAGATCAAGGTTGGCCAGAGCCTTCGCATCCCCCCGCTCTAGCCCCGCTGGTCCTCTCCCGCCCCGGCGCCTTCCGCCGGGGCGGTTTCCGCTTCGCCGGCAGGCTCAGCCCGCGTCGGGTGATACCTGATCACGAGTGCCGCCAGCGTGACTTGTACTTCCATATTCCCGGGGACTGGCAGGCACGCCGTCCAGTTTCCGCCATCGCTGTTCGGGTCCCGCGGCGCTATGCACTACACTGCAGGGCTGTCAGGGAATATAACGGAATTTAAGCCATGGATTCAGTCAGGATAGAAGTGCGGGACCGTGTCACCATCGTGAGCCTCTCACGGCCCCGGGTGCGCAATGCGGTGGACGGCGCGACTGCCAAGGCGCTGGCGGATGCCTTCAGGGATTTCGATGCCAATCCGGACAGCGACGTGGCCATCCTGCACGGCGAGTACGGTACCTTCTGTGCCGGCGCAGACCTCAAGGCCATGGCGGCCGAGCAGGGCAGTAACCGCTTGTCGGCGCAAGGCGACGGCCCGATGGGACCGTCGCGGATGGTGCTGGGTAAACCGGTCATTGCCGCCATCGCCGGTCACGCGGTGGCCGGGGGGCTGGAACTCGCCCTGTGGTGTGACCTGCGTGTGGTGGAGCGCAGCGCGGTGATGGGTGTGTATTGCCGCCGCTGGGGCGTCCCACTGATCGATGGGGGGACCATCCGCCTGCCCCGGCTGATCGGCCACAGCCGGGCCATGGACCTGATCCTGACGGGCCGCGCCGTGGATGCGCAGGAGGCCCTGCAGATGGGGCTGGCCAACCGGCTTGTCGAGGAGGGGGAGGCGCTCAGCGGCGCCCTGGAACTGGCAGAGCTGCTCTGCCGGTTTCCCCGCAACTGCCTGCGTTCAGACCGGCTGAGTGCCTGTGAGCAGTGGGACCTGTCGCTGGAGGATGCCCTTGCCAATGAGTTCAGGCGCGGTATGGAGGTCATCGAAAGCCGCGAGACTGTGGCCGGGGCCACCCGCTTCGCGCAGGGCAAGGGGCGCCACGGGGACTTTGGCGATATCTAGAATGTCTTGCGGGCCGGTGAGCTGTGACTGCCCACCCGGATTTCGCTGCGCAGCAGATCCGCGAGTTTAAGGCTGTCGTCCCGGTTGAGAAACTCGCCCACGCTGACGGATTCCCCGGTGCGTTGCAGTGCCAGGGCCGGCCCGTCCCAGGGGTGCCGTTCCGGCACAATGGCCAGCCCCGTGCCCTGGCGCGGGAACTGCCAGCTCTGTCGGGGGAGGTAAAAGCCCTTGTCGATGCGGACGCTGTCCTCGCTCAGGGTGATCACGTGCCGATACTGCAATTTCCAGTTTACATAGTAGAGTGCGGAGCCCACCGCGAGCAGTTCCAGGCCCGCCAGTGGCAGAATCGGCCAGGCGCCCATCATGGCGAAACCGGTGGCGATGCCCAGCGAGGGTATTGCCAGTGCCAGCAATACCAGCTTGTTGGCTCGCCAGCTGGCGGAGCAGTTGGGCTGGGCTATGATCATCAACCCTGACCCGGTGCGGGCGATGGTAACCACGGCGAGATTCCCCTGAATGACCCTCGCAAGTCTAGTGAATTTTCCCCGACTCGCCTACTCTCTTGGGCGGGCATGACTGCAGCCCGACCAACGCACGAAAGGAGACTACCGACCATGCCGGACCCGATGTTGA
The DNA here is from genome assembly GCA_036350855.1 of Halieaceae bacterium. GTDB lineage: Bacteria > Pseudomonadota > Gammaproteobacteria > Pseudomonadales > Halieaceae > JARRPM01. Next base: position 9,722 of record JAZBNW010000239.1, on the reverse strand, counting down.
TCGAGGCGCAGGAACTCATTCACTCCCCGCCGCCGGTGGTTTTCGACTGCCGTTTTTCCCTTTTGGACCCGGGCGCGGGCCGCGCCTGGTACCGCGAGGGTCATATTCCGGGCGCCTGGTACCTCGACCTGGATACGGACCTGGCCGGGCCAAAGGCAAAGCACGGCGGCCGCCATCCGCTGCCCCCGGCCGATGCCTTTGTCGCACTGCTGACCAGCTGCGGTGTGGGTGTGGACACGCAGGTGGTCGCCTACGACGATTCACGCTGCGCGTTTGCGGCGCGGCTGTGGTGGATGATGCGCAGTCTCGGTTACCGCCCGCCGCGCCTGCTCAACGGCGGCTACCAGGCATTTCTGGCCGCTGGCGGGCTGCCCGATACGGGCTTGCCGCTGCCCACCACACAGCAGCCACCCGCCGCTCGCGCCTACTCCGGAGTTTGCGATATCAGCGCTCTGCGCGAGTTGCAGGGAGCCGCCGCCCTGCTGATCGACTCGAGAGAGGAGCGTCGTTACCTCGGCCTGGAGGAGCCCATCGATCCCGTGGCGGGTCACATACCGGGCGCGCTCAACCGCCCCTGGCAGGGGGTGACTTCGCCGGACGGTCGCCTGCGTGACACGGCGGGATTGCGTGAGCATTGGGGCGATGTCCTGGATGCGGAGCAACTGGTGGTGTACTGCGGCTCCGGGGTGACCGCCTGCGTGAATCTGTTTTCCCTGGCGCTGCTGGGCAGGGACGATGCCACCCTGTATGCCGGCAGCTGGAGCGACTGGTGCAGTTATCTGTCGGACGGCTGATTTTTGGCCCGAGTGAGTGGCGTCTCCAGTAGACGGTGCAGTACCATTGGCCTGGTGTGTATTTCCATTTTCACAACGGTCCGCCCGTTTCGATGACTTTTTTTAAACAGGATCAACTGCAATGACAATAACAAAGTTCTGCACTGTAGCCCTGGCGTGTGTCTTCACCGTAGCCTGCTCGAGCAACGACAACAAGAAGTGCCGGGGGGTCGAGACGCCATCGGAGCGACTGTTCCTGCAGCAGCTCAGCGACACCAGCGTCATTATCAAGTGGCGCGGCGAGGCCACGGCCGCCTGCATCGGTACCTTGCAGAATAAACTGAAAATCTATGGCGAGGCCACGGAGACCGGGAGCGGCGATAAGGAGGTCCTGTTCAGCGATCTCCAGCCGCAAATACTCTACTGGTACTCTGTCGGTGCCGCCGGGACCGCGCCGGACGACCAGTCCTTCGTCACCGCCCCTGAGGTCGGCGCGCTGCCCTCGGACCGCAATACCCGGGTCTGGCTGATCGGCGATTCCGGGACCGGCGGCGACGATGAACGCGAGAGCCATGAAGGAGAGGCAGCCGAAGTGCTGGCGGGCATGCGGGCCTATATCGCCAGGGACGGGGAGCCCGTGGATGTTTTCATGATGCTCGGGGACAACGCCTACAATGTGGGCAGTGACTTCAATTACCAGCAGGCGGTATTTGAAACCTACCCGGAGCTGTTGAAGCAGGTCTCGGTCTGGCCGACCATCGGCAATCATGAGATGGGTATCGGCAATCCCATACCTGCGCCGGGCTTCAGCCAGTCGGCTGACCCGGACAGCTACGTGGCGGTTAATGGCGAGGCCCCCTCGCGGATGCCATACCTCGATATTTTCGCCCTGCCGACCAGCGGCGAGGCGGGCGGTGTGCCCAGCGGCACCGAGCAGTACTACTCATTCGATTACGGCAACGTCCACTTCGTCAGCCTGGATTCCCAGCTCACCGCCCGCGACCCCGACCAGCTCGCGGCCATGAAGTCCTGGCTGATCGATGACCTGTCCAGCAACAACGCCGACTGGACCATCGTGATTTTCCACCACCCGCCCTATTCCAAGGGCGCCAACCACGATTCCGACGACACCGAGAAGGTCGGGGGCTTCGATATGCCGCAGCAGTGGATGCGCGAGACCTTCGTGCCGGTGTTCGACAGCTATGGTGTCGACCTGGTCTACAACGGCCACTCGCATTCCTATGAGCGCAGCTTTTACCTCACCGACCTGATCGGCAAATCCGATACCTTTTCTGCAGCCCGCAATGCCGAACTGGTGGACGGCGACCCCAACCGTCCCGCCTCTGGCCGGGGCGACGAGGCCTACCAGCAGCTCAGCCCCACCAGCGGTGGGGTCGATGACCGGGTTGTCTACACCGTGGCCGGCAACGGCGGCAAGGCGGACTCGGGGTCGGGCATTACCGACCCGGCCCAGTGGTTGCTGCACCCGGCGATGATAGCGCAGCCCGCGGATACCGTGACGCCCAGGCGGCGCGGCCTGGCGGTGATCGGCTCTGTTATCGTTGATGCCGGTGCCGATAAACTCGTCGCCAGTTTTATCGATGCCAATGGTGAGGTTCTCGACCGCTTCACCATCAACCGCTGAGCCGGCGCAGGCCTGCGGGTCACCGCCGGTGACCCGGCTGTCCCGGAAACCGGTGATGCCCGCCTCGATCTCGCGTTGCGTCCTGGCTTGCCTGGCATTTGCGCTGTCGCCGCTCTGTCCCGGTCATCCCGGGCAACACGATCAGCTGGCGGAGATCAATCGCCATCTGCTGCAGGCCCCCACCGAGCAGTCGCTGTTGATCCAGCGCGGCAGGGTTTACTCCGAGGGCGGGCAATACGAAGAGGCGATGGCGGATTATGTCCGCGCCCGGGAGCTGGGTTCGCCTGTGCTGGTCGCCTTCGACCTCGGGGTGCTCTATTTCAGAATGGGCAACTACCCGCTGGCCACCGACCAGATGAACCTTTATCTGGAGCGCTTTCCGGATTACCCGCCCGCTTACGATTACCTCGCGCGTATTGCCCGGGACGCCGGTGACTACGACCGCGCCATTGCCTTTCTGGAGATCTATTTGCGGCTGGAGGAAAGCCCCGGTCCCGGCCATTATCTGTCGGCGGCGAGAATGCTGGCCGAGACCGGGCGCCACGCACGGGCCCTGCTTGTGCTGGACCAGGGGCTCGCCACGCTCGGGGTAGTACCGCAGTTGCAACGCTACGCCATCAGCCTCGAGTTGGCCCGGGAGCAGCCCGAGCTCGCCATCGCTCGCCTCCAGACCCTCAGGCAGATGCTTCGGGACAGCCCGGAATGGAAGCTGGACATGGCCGAACTGCTGCTGATGGTGGGCCGGGAGGAGGAGGCGGCCGCCATGGCCGTCGCGGCGCAGGGAGAGCTGGAAGGGCTGAGGCCCACACCCGCCAGAGTGGCGCTGCAGCAGCGGGCAGGGCAGCTCATCGCCGGGCTGCATCGGGGTCAGGCCGCGACGGTCGAGGTCGATTGACGGGGTGCCGGCAGCCGATCAGAAGTCCGGCGGGCACTGTCCGATGAGCCACTCCCCCGTGCGCGGGTGCTCGAAGGCGAGGGTGGTCGCGTGCAACATCAGGCGCGGCGCCATGGCCAGCGCCTCGGGGTGAGCGTACATGTCACAGCCCAGTATGGGGTGCCCCAGCTCGCGCATGTGAATGCGCAGCTGGTGGGAGCGGCCGGTAACCGGTTGCAGCAGCACCCGGGTGCGGTCCGTGTCGCGTGCCAGCACCTCGAAGCGGGTCAGCGCCGGGCGGCCGCGCTCATGGCAGATCATCTGCCGGGGCCGGTTGTCCCAGTCGCAGGCGATGGGCAGGTCGATCTCCCCGCGGTCCTCGCGGACCAGCCCGCAGACTACCGCGTGGTAGGATTTTTCCACCTGCCGCTGCTGGAACTGGCGGCTGATATGCGCATGGGCGGGTTTATTCAGGGGGATGACCATGATGCCCGAGGTATCCAGGTCCAGCCGGTGAACGATGCTGGCGCTCGGGTAGGTCCGCTGCAGCCGCGTTACCAGGCAGTCCTTGTTGAGGGGGTGGCGGCCGGGGATACTGAGCAGCAGATCCGGTTTGCGCACCAGCAGCAGGTCGTCGTCCTCGTGGAGGATGCGGATTTCTTCCTGGCTGTGGGGCACGAGATAGGGGGTTGGGGATTGCATGGGGCGTTATCCTACAGGAGCCCGCGGTCGGGGCATACGTTGGCGCCACGGTGACTGACGCGACGCTGCTGGAAGATTCCCTGGGCCGCATATTGCCCGGCGCCAGGCTGGAAGAGTTCGCGCTGCCGGCGACACCCGGGATCCGCTTGCTGCTGCTGGAAAGCGGTTACCCCCAGGGGGAGCTCTCCCCCGAAGCGGTGCGTCGCGTCATGGACAACCCGCTCTACTGGACCTTTTGCTGGGCCTCCGGCCAGGTACTGGCCCGCTTCCTGCTGGAGCAGCCGCACTGGGTTCGTGGCAAGCGGGTACTGGATTTCGGTTGCGGCTCCGGGGTGGTGGCCATCGCGGCGGCGCAGGCGGGGGCGGCCCGGGTGGTCGCCTGCGATATAGATCCCCTTGCGCTGGCGGCAACCCGCCTGAACGCCCGGCGCAGCGGCGTATCGCTGGAGCTCGCGGGGGACTTTTTCGCCGTGGTCGGTGAGCTCGACCTGATTATTGTCGCGGATGTGCTGTACGACCGGGCCAACCTCGACTGGCTGCAGCGTTTTGTCGAGCGGGCGCCGAAGGTGTTGATAGCGGACTCCCGGGTGAAGGACTTCGATCAGCCGCCCTACCGCCAGATCGGCCGTTATTCCGGCTGCACGCTGCCGGACCTGGATGAATCGGCGGAATTTCGCGATGTGCGGATATACCTGGCGGATTGACGCCTGGCCGCGCCGGCCCGGGAATCACTGCGGCTTCCCAGCACCCGGCGGTGCCGCGGGTATAGCCGGTCATTGCACCGGCACTGGCGGCCCCCCGGCCGTATCTGCTATTGGTCTGCACCGCATTATTTTTGTACACTGGGCGCCCATCGTCCTTGTCGAGCCCAGCCCCGAATGAATCCAAACTACCTTGATTTCGAACAGCCAATCGCCGATTTGGAGGTCAAGATCGAGGAATTGCGCCTGGTTGGCTCGGACAACGAGATCAACATCAGCGAGGAGATCGACACCCTCCGGGCCAAGAGCACCAAGCTGACGGAGAAGATTTACGCCAATCTCAGCCCCTGGGACATCGTCCGGGTGGCGCGCCACCCCCTGCGTCCCTACACCATGGATTACCTGCCCCTGGTGTTCGAGGAATTCGATGAACTCCACGGCGACCGCCACTTTGGTGACGACAAGGCGATTGTCGGCGGTGTGGCCCGGCTGGAGGGCCGCCCGGTCATGGTGATCGGCCAGGAGAAGGGGCGGGCGGTGAAAGACAAGGTGCTGCGCAACTTCGGGATGCCCAAACCCGAGGGCTATCGCAAGGCCCTGCGCCTGATGGAGACCGCGGAGCGCTTCAAGCTGCCGGTGATCACCCTGATCGACACCCCCGGTGCCTATCCCGGCATCGATTCGGAAGAGCGCGGGATCAGCGAGTCCATTGCCCGCAACCTGGCGGTGATGTCGCGCCTGGCGACGCCCATTGTGTGCGTGGTCATCGGCGAGGGCAGCTCCGGTGGCGCACTGGGTATCGGTGTGGGTGACCACCTGGTGATGCTGCAGTACTCGACCTATTTCGTCATCTCGCCAGAGGGTTGCGCCAATATCATCTGGAAAAGCACCGAGAACGCGCCCGAGGCCGCCGCCGCGATGGGGGTGACATCCTCCGTCCTGCAGGAGCTGGGCATCGTCGACGCCACCATCCCGGAACCCCTGGGGGGTGCCCATCGCGACCCTGAAACCATGGCCGAGCGGATCAAGCTCCACCTGGTTGAACAACTGGGGAAGCTGGAAGAGCTGCCCCTGGAAGACCTGCTGGCCAAGCGTTACCAGCGCCTTATGTCCTACGGTAACTGAGCTCAGGCCCGAGTCAGACCGGGACCGTGGCTGACGCCCCTCTCACCTGCAGCGACCTCGATCTCCAGCTCACGCGACTGCTCGACGCCCCCCGCTGGTACGTGGGTTTCAGCGGCGGCGTCGATTCCACCGTACTGCTGCACCTGCTGCACAGCTGGTGCCGGCGCCACCCCGACGCGCCGCCCCTGGGCGCAATCCATATCAATCACGGCCTGCACCCGGCGGCCCACGAGTGGCAGACACATTGCGAGTGGCTGTGCCGCCTGTTGCAGCTACCCCTGACCTGCCATGCCGCCCGGGTGTTGCCCTCTTCCCGGGGGCTGGAGGATGCGGCGCGAGCGGCCCGCTACGGCCTGTTCGAGGAGACGCTGCGGGCGGGGGATGTCCTGTTCCTTGGCCACCACGCCGACGACCAGGTAGAGACCTTTTTCCTGCGCCTGATGCGCGGCGCGGGCGTGCGGGGCCTGGCGGCGATGCCCGCCAGCCGTGCCCTGGGGCGCGCTCGCCTGGTGCGGCCGCTGCTGCAACTGCCCCGCTCACGCCTGGAGGCGTACGCGGCTGACCACGAGCTGCACTGCATTGAGGATCCGAGTAACAGTGACACCAGCCTGGACCGCAACTTCCTGCGGCGGGAGGTGCTGCCACTGCTGGCAGCGCGCTGGCCGGGATATCGCCAGACCGTGAGCCGGGCCAGCGGGCATATCGGTGCCGCCGCCGGCTTGCTGGCGGAGGCAGTGCCCGCGCCCCGCACCGTCTATAGCGCAATGGGGGATCCCGGGGTAGCGCTGGCGCAGCTGGACCCGGACTCGCCCCTGGAAGCCGCCCTGGCCCTGCGGCACTGGCTGCAAAGGGCCGGTCTGCAGGCCCCGGACGAGGCGGCCCTGGCGGAGTTCCTGCGCCAGCTGGGCGCAGCGACTGACCGGTCGAGGCCCCTGCTGCGTTGCAGTGCCTACGCCCTGCAGCGCTATCGCGATGCGCTCTATCTGCTGCCCCGGTTCGAGGATGACGACCTCCCCGGCCCCGGGTTGCTGGCGCCCGGGGAGGTCCGGCAGCTGCCCGGCCCCGGGGGGCGTCTGCAGTTGGCTCCGGCGCCCGCCGACGGCCTCAGGCTGGCGGCCGGGGAACGCCTGGAGATCGCCTGGCGCGGCGGCGGGGAGCGCTGTCGGCCCCGGGGTCGGGCGGGCAGCGCGAGCCTGAAAAAGCTGTTGCAGGAACGGGATATCCCGCCCTGGTGGCGGGACCGGGTGCCCTTGCTGTACCTGGCCGGGGAACTGCTGGCCGTGGGCGACCTCTGGCTGTGCGAATCCAGCCGCTGGGCGGCGGCCCCGGCCCCGGGAGGCACCCTGTGGCAACCCCGCTGGGAGCGCAACATCACCACTGCTTTCGATTGAGCTGGCAGCGGCTTTCTGGTAGCCTGATTTCCCATCTTTTCGCAGGACTCGCACCCGTCGAAATCGCTCCCCACGGGAGTTGCGTGCGCGTTTTTTTGTCTGGCAGTACAGCATAGTAAAAAGGCTATTATGACGCGTTACGTCTTCGTCACTGGTGGTGTGGTTTCGTCTCTTGGCAAGGGGATCGCAGCCGCCTCCCTGGCCGCCGTACTGGAGGCGCGGGGAATCAAGGTTACCCTGCTGAAGCTCGACCCCTATATCAATGTCGACCCGGGCACCATGAGCCCGTTCCAGCACGGTGAAGTGTTTGTCACCGAGGACGGCGCCGAGACCGATCTGGACCTGGGCCATTACGAGCGCTTCACCCACACCACCATGAAGCGCACCAACAACTTCACCACCGGTCGCGTCTACAATACCGTGCTGCGCAAGGAGCGCCGGGGCGACTACCTCGGCGGTACCGTCCAGGTCATCCCCCATATCACCGACGAGATCAAGCGCCGGGTGATCCTGGGAGCCGGTGACGCGGAAGTGGCGATCGTCGAGATCGGCGGCACGGTCGGGGACATCGAGGGTCTGCCCTTCCTGGAGGCGGCGCGGCAGCTCAAGGTTGAACTGGGCTCCAGCCGGGCCCTGCTGATGCACCTGACCCTGGTTCCCTATATCGCCACTGCCGGTGAGATAAAGACCAAGCCCACCCAGCACTCGGTGAAGGAGCTGCGCTCGATCGGCCTGCAGCCGGACATCCTGTTGTGTCGTTGCGCGGTGGAGATCGAGGAGAGCGCCCGCAAGAAAATCTCCCTGTTCACCAACGTCGAGGAGCGCGCGGTTATCCCGCTGCTGGACGCGGATTCCATCTACCGCATCCCGGGCATGCTGCGTGACCACCACCTGGACGATTTTGTGGTGGAGCGCTTTGGTATCCAGTGCAAGCCGGAGGCCGACCTGTCGGACTGGGAAGACGTTCTGGAGCGGGAGTTCAGCGAAACCACGGGGCAGGTGCGGGTGGCCATGGTGGGCAAGTATGTCGACCTGCTCGATGCCTACAAGTCGCTGAACGAGGCGCTCAAGCACGCCGGCCTGCAGAACCTGACCGAAGTGAAGGTCGAGTATATCGACGCGGAGGATATCGAGCGCAAGGGCACCGGCCTGCTCGATGGCGTGGATGCGATTCTGGTGCCGGGCGGCTTCGGCGATCGCGGCGTCGAGGGCAAGATTACCGCTGTTCGTTACGCCCGGGAGAACAAGATACCGTTCCTGGGTATCTGCCTCGGCATGCATGTCGCTCTGGTAGAGTATGCGCGCAATGTCTGTGGGCTGGAGGGGGCCGACTCCACCGAGATGAACCCCGCGACACCGCATCCCATCGTCGCACTGATTACCGAGTGGATGAACGTCGACGGCAAAACCGAGTCCCGTGACGAGACCTCGGACCTGGGTGGCACCATGCGCCTGGGAGCCCAGCCCTGCCACCTCGACGAGGGCAGCAAGGTGCGGGCAATCTATGGCGCCGAGACTATCATGGAGCGGCACCGCCACCGCTATGAGATCAATAACAACTACCTGGACCAGCTGCGCGACGCGGGCATGGCGGTGGTGGGCTGGTCTGCCGACCGTTCCCTGGTGGAGATGATCGAGCTGCCGGACCATCCCTGGTTCATCGCCTGCCAGTTCCACCCGGAATTCACGTCGAATCCCCGCAGCGGCCACCCGCTGTTTACCAGTTATATCGACGCCGCCATGGCCCATGCCCGGGGCAGAGCCGGGTAGCGGGATCACTTTTTTTGCAAAGAGAATGAGGCACAGCCATGACTGACCAGACTGTCTCGCTGGGTGACATACGCTTCGACAACACCGCGCCCTTCGTGCTGCTGGGCGGAGTGAACGTGCTGGAGAGCCGGGATTTCGCCCTGCGGGTTGCGGAGCACTACGTGCAGGTCTGCGCGCGCCTGGGTATTCCCTACGTGTTCAAGGCATCCTTCGACAAGGCCAACCGCTCGTCCATCCACTCCTACCGGGGGCCCGGCATGGAGGAGGGTTTGTCGATCCTGGCGCAGGTGAAGTCGACGTTCGGGGTACCCGTGATTACCGACGTGCACACTCCGGAGCAGGCGGCGCCCACCGCCGAGGTATGCGATATCCTGCAGCTGCCGGCGTTCCTGGCGCGCCAGACCGACCTGGTGGAGGCAATGGCGGCCACCGGGTCCATTATCAACATCAAGAAACCGCAGTTTCTCAGCCCCTCACAGATGGCCAATGTCGCCGAGAAGTTCGCCGAGTGCGGCAATAACCGGATTCTCCTGTGTGAGCGCGGCAGCAACTTCGGCTACGACAACCTGGTCGTGGACATGCTGGGCTTTGGTGTGATGAAGCGGGACTGCGGCAATGCCCCGCTGATTTTTGACGTCACCCACGCGCTGCAGTGCAGGGACCCGGGTGGCGCGGCTTCCGGCGGCCGCCGCTCGCAGGTTGCCGACCTCGCCCGCTCGGGAATGGCGGTCGGCTTGGCCG
>JAZBNW010000238.1:0-2764 GCA_036350855.1 Halieaceae bacterium | reverse complement strand
CACACTGATGTCAGAGGGTTCATCGCGGCCACGCAACAGGCATTTATGGCGAGCAGGGCGCGCTGGCTATGCCAGTGCCCGGTTCAAGCCAGCAATCAGCTGCTCTACCTCGGCCAGGGTGTTGTAGTGCACAAGAGACATCCGCAATACGCCGGGATCCGGTTCGATGTGCATTGCGGCAAGCGGCCTGACGCCATAGAAATTGCCGGTGGCGACCATCAGTTTTTCCGCTGCCAGCACTTCCGCGATCTCTGCGAGCTCTTTCCCCAGGGGGAGGATGGTCACGGTAGCCGCCCTGGTGGAGGGGTCGTCCGGACCGATGATACGGACATCGTCCCGCGACGTCAGAAATGCCAGCAGCGGCGCCAGCAGGCTTCTTTCGTGCGCCGAAAACAAACTGTGAAGTGCGCGGCCCTTTTCAGCGCTGTCCGCCGGTTCGGTAAAGTGGTGGGCGTAGACGGCGTCCAGGTAGTCGGTGAGCCCGGCGACGGCGGCGATCTGGGCGTGATCGGGTCCAGCGGGGGTCAGCATATTGCGCGCCTTGCCCTGGTGGAAAAAGTGCGACTGGTTGGACATTCTCTCTCGCAACTCCCGGCGGACGAACATCAATCCCAGGTGCGGACCCCAGGTCTTGTAGAGTGAGAAAAGGTAAATGTCCGCTCCCAGGGCCCCGATATCGGGCAGGCCGTGGGGTGCGTAGGATACGCCATCGACTACCGCGATAGCGCCGACACCATGAGCTTTTCCGGCGATTTCCTGTACCGGGTTTACATGGGCGATCACATTCGAAGCATGCGGAAAGGCGATCATGCGGGTGCGGGAACAGATCAATTCATCGAGTTCCGCCATATCGAGTCGTCCGGTGTCCGGGTCGATATTCCAGTCCCTTACGACGATACCGCTCTGTTCCAGTCGTCGCCATGCGCCGGCGTTGGCTTCGTGGTCCTGCGTGGAGGTTATGATTTCGTCGCCCGCCTGCCACATAGGGCGCAGGGCATTGGCTAATACATAGACATTCTGCGAGGTCGATGGTCCAAAGTTTATTTCATCTTCGGCGACGTTGAGGTAGGCCGACAAGCGCGTATAGGATTCATCCATCCTGTTGCCCGCCTGCGTCGACGCGGGGTAGGGGTAGTAGGGCTGAACTTTGGTCCGTGTATAAAACGCCAGCAGTCGGTCGATCACCTGCTGGCAGGTATACGAACCCCCGGCGTTTTCAAAAAATGCCCACCCGGCCAGCGAAGGCTCGCGGAACGCCGGAAACTGGGTCCTGATGAAATCGACATCGAGCTGCATGGTAACTAATCTTTGGAGTATCAGCAGGGAGCCAAGTTAGCAATTTATCGCTGACACGACAATGTCCGGGCGGGAGCGCGGTTGTGTTCAGGCGAGCGTTACCGAATGCCACTCACACGGGGCGGGTAAAGGCGGTCGCCACCTAATGCCCGTGCGCGGCTTTGGAAAAATGATCGACCGGTCTGGCGGGGAATCCGGGGTGGGTACTTCGGCGGTTGTTAGTCAATTTGCGCAAACCACTGTTAAAGGTCTCGGTGTTAAAACCGCTGGTATTACCCCGTTCCCACAGCATGCTCACAGCCGACTGGGCTTCGTACCAATCGCTGCCGAGCTCGCCGTAGTGCAGAGCGCGGACGATGGCGATCGCATACAGTTGCTTGTGCTGACCGGGAGCATTGCCCTCTTCGTCAGCGGCCGCAACCAGGGATTTTACATCCACTGTTTTGCAGAATTCGCTGAAATCATCAATCCAGAGTCGTTGCCTTTGTGTGTTCATCTTCTGTCCGCTGATTGGCATAACTGTGAGCCGGTCCTTCAAACCTAGCATCGGAAATATGCCCTGCGGAATAAAAAACTGCAGAAATCTCTAACTTTTCCGTCTAACGGCTAAGATGGCCGCCGCTTGGCCTGCATATTCAGGTCCGCAGGTTCTGATCGGGGACCAATCGCGATTCGTCGCGTGCATTGCTCGTATACATGGTTTTTCTACCTGCATAGTCGGCAAACAGAGCTTCATGCGCCGCCCGGGAAAATGTATCGCTTCTGCGCGGATATTGCGCTATCCAGTCCAGCAACATTTCCAGGTTGGCATCCTGAGCAGCCCTGGAGGGATATTTGTGGGGTTCCCAGGGACGCTTCCTGGCATTGGCAATACAGGCTTCTACCGGTAGGTTCAGGAAATAAATTTCGCTGGATTCGGGAATAACCAGTTCCAACAGGTCCGAGTAGCAACCCTCTATCACCCAGGATTCATTTGGCCCGGTGAACCGTTCGATTTCCCGCCTGGAGTCGGCGATCGGCTTTCTCCGGGGCGGAGCGGTCGCTTGCCACGCGATTGAGTCCAGATCGAGATGGGGTAAGTGTTCTGCGGCACTCAGTTTTTTTGCGAGAGTCGATTTTCCCGAACCCGCATTTCCAAATATGACAACCTTTCGCATAGATAACGTTCTCCAACCGTGACATCGCACCGGGTACTGGCGCCCATTAGCCAAACCTCGCAGGTGCCCTTTTGCCCCGAAAGGGTACAGTGTCACCACTGTGATCAGAAAAATCCTGAAAGGCCTGTACCACAACGACCCGGTTCTCTGGCGGAAAGCGGTGAGGCGTGAACAGCGAAAGCGGCGTACATAACTGGCTGGATCTCCCGCAGGGAGAGCGGGTTTCAGCACGAATAGTCCACGGCAGCACTGCCAGGGTCAGGGCTTCGAGTATCGTTGCTGCTTGCGCCAGTCCCAGGGTGGCGTGGGGT
>JAZBNW010000237.1:0-3329 GCA_036350855.1 Halieaceae bacterium | reverse complement strand
GTGGAGGTGATGGCGCTCACTTGAAGTTCCCGCCAGGGGGCTGTTTTTCAGGCATAGGTAATGAGAGTATGCCTCGATTAATAACTTAATAGGAAGTATTTTCTTGGCAATTCTTCGAAAAAATGGTGTTCACGGTATTTTTCGACGATGACTGTCCCCGGATTCCCCGGGGATGCGGTATCTGGCGTCTGTTGGTGAGTGGTTTCCTTGCCGGGGTGGTTGGTCCGGCGCGCCGTCTTCCGGTTTGTCGGCAGCGTATTGGCGAGGGGGTTGATAGGGGGTTATTGAACTGACAGGGTCGACAAAAAGCGCCCTGGGATGGCGGAATGATCAGGCGCCCCGGCTCAAGCCCGGGGGCGGCATCGCCTCAGTGGATGATGCGGTCCGGGTGCAGCTCCGCATCCAGTTCCCTGGACGTTTCCATGGCGGCGGCGGATTCCTGTTGTCTCAGGTAGGTGCGCAGGCGCCCGACCACACTGGTCATCACATCGATGGTCTGGCTGATCTGGTCCAGGGCCATCAGGATCGTTTCAGTCTCCGTGTGGTTCTTGCCACTGTTGCTCATGTCAAACCTCTCGGTTGGTGACGGGGTTTGCGGCGGCCCGCTGGCCGCCGCGGGTATCGGTCAGTCTCCCCAGTTCAGGGCGCCGCCTGTCTGGTATTCGATGACCCGGGTTTCGAAGAAGTTTTTCTCCTTGCGCAGGTCCATGATCTCCGACATCCAGGGGAAGGGGTTCTGCGCCCCCGGGAACTGCTCAGGCAGCCCCAGCTGGGACAGGCGCCGGTTGGCGATGAAGTGCAGGTACTCCTCCATCATGGCGGCGTTCATGCCCAGCACGCCCCGGGGCATGGTGTCCCGGGCGTACTCGATTTCCAGCTGGGTGCCCTCCAGGATCATCTGGATGGCCTCCTGTTTGAAGGCCTCGGTCCACAGGTGGGGGTTTTCCAGTTTGATCTGGTTGATCACGTCGATGCCGAAGTTCAGGTGCATGGACTCATCCCGCAGGATGTACTGGAACTGCTCCGCCACACCGGTCATTTTATTGCGCCGGCCCATGGACAGGATCTGGGTAAAGCCGCAGTAGAAAAAGATGCCCTCGGTCACCGCGTAGAAGCCGATCAGGTTGCGCAGCAGGGTCTGGTCGTTCTCGGGGGTGCCGGTCTTGAAGGTCGGGTCGCTCAGGGCGTGGGTGTGGCCGATGCTCCAGGCGGCTTTCTTGGCCACGGAGGGCACTTCCCGGTACATATTGAATACCGCGCCCTCGTCCATGCCCAGCGATTCGATGCAGTACTGGTAGGCGTGGGTGTGGATGGCCTCCTCGAACGCCTGGCGCAGGATGTACTGGCGGCACTCCGGGTTGGTGATCAGGCGGTAGATGGCCAGCACCAGGTTGTTCGCCACCAGCGAATCCGCGGTGGAAAAGTAGCCCAGGTTGCGCATGACGATACGGCGCTCGTCCTCGGTCAGGCCGTCCTTGCTGCGCCAGGTGGCCACATCCGCCGTCATGTTGATTTCCTGCGGCATCCAGTGGTTGGCGCAGCCGTCGATATACTTCTGCCAGGCCCAGTCGTACTTGAACGGGACCAGCTGGTTGAGGTCGGCGCGACAGTTGATCATGGCCTTTTCATCGACGGACACCCTGGCGGCGCCCATCTCGAGCTCCTCCAGCCCGGGGGCCACATCCATGTTTTCCAGCGACGCCATCGCCCGGGTGATGTTGTCCTCCAGCACGGGTGCCGGCGGTACTTTGCTGGCGCCGGCCGCCGGCGCCACTACCGCCTCGGTAGCGGGCCTGGGAGCCGCCGGTTCCGGCGCTGCCTTCGCCTGTTCGGGCCGGGCGCCGGCTGAAGCGCCTGCAGGTGTCGCTTCCTGCTTGTGATAGTCATCCCAATTCAACATCTTTTATTGTCCCCTGGCTTGTATTTGCATGTTAGGTGCATGTGATCTGTGTTTATACGTCAATGGGCTTGCCGTGGACCCGCCTACTGGCAGGCCTCGCAGTCCGGGTCATCCAGCGAGCAGGCCTTGGGCACCGGCGCGGGAGCGGCCTCCTTTGACACGGCGTTCAGCTTGCCGGATTCAATGGTCGACTTCTCGGTGCCGGTGGCGGCGAGCGAGCGCAGGTAGTAGGTGGTCTTCAGGCCGCTGTACCACGCCATGCGGTAGGTGATATCCAGCTTCTTGCCATTGGCGTTGTTGATGTACAGGTTCAGCGACTGGGCCTGGTCGATCCACTTCTGGCGACGGCTGGCCGCATCCACCAGCCAGCGCGGCTCCACTTCGAAAGCGGTCGCGTAGATCTGCTTGAGGTCCGCGGGCACCCGGTCGACGGCCTGTACGCTGCCGTCGTAGTACTTCAGGTCGTTGACCATGACCTTGTCCCACAGGCCGCGCGCCTTCAGGTCATTGACCAGGTAGGGGTTGACCACCGTGAACTCGCCGGACAGGTTCGATTTGACGTACAGGTTCTGGTAGGTCGGCTCGATGGACTGGGACACGCCGGTGATGTTGGCGATGGTCGCCGTAGGCGCTATCGCCATGACATTGGAATTGCGCATACCGCGGGTCTTCACGGTGTCGCGCAGGCTGGGCCAGTCCAGTGTCTGGCTGCGGTCGACCTCGATATAGTCGGCGCCCCGCTGTTCGATCAGGCGGTCCAGTGAATCGATCGGGAACACCCCCTGGCTCCACAGGGAGCCCGGGAAGCTGCTGTAGGCGCCGCGCTCGCCGGCCAGTTCGCTGGAGGCCTCGATGGCGTAGTAGCTGATGGCCTCCATGGAACGGTCGGCAAAGCTGACCGCCTCGTCCGAGCCGTAGGCGATGTGCTGCTTGTAGAGTGCATCCTGGAAACCCATCAGGCCCAGGCCCACCGGGCGGTGCAACAGGTTGGAGTTCTCCGCCTGGGGCACGGAGTAGTAATTGATGTCGATCACGTTGTCGAGCATGCGCACTGCGGTACGCACCGTGCGGCGCAGCTTGTCCAGGTCGAGGCCGTTTTCCCCAATGTGCTGGGGCAGGTTGACGGAACCCAGGTTGCACACCGCGATCTCGTCCTTGTTGGTGTTGAGGGTGATCTCCGTGCACAGGTTGGAGGAGTGCACCACGCCCACGTGCTGCTGCGGCGAGCGCAGGTTGCAGGGATCCTTGAAGGTCATCCAGGGGTGGCCGGTCTCGAACAGCATGCCCAGCATCTTGCGCCACAGGTTCTCGGCCTTGACGGTCTTGAACAGCTTGAGCTCGCCGCTGCGGGTCATGGCCTCGTACTGGGCGTAGCGCTCCTCGAAGTCCTTGCCGTAGAGGTCGTGCAGGTCCGGGACATCGTTGGGGG
>JAZBNW010000236.1:0-5704 GCA_036350855.1 Halieaceae bacterium | reverse complement strand
ACCTGGTGTTGGCATTCAGTCAACTCGGTTCGGGCAACTCGAGTCCTTGCGAGTCGACTATCGAGGCGACGGAAGCCGCCAGGGCGCAGCACTTTGGCAGTGCCCCGTAAGTACAGGAAAACAGTGTGCTTTGGTTTTCGCTACTCCCGGCGCATCGAGTATGCTATGCACAGTGGAGTTGACCAACAGTGCGAGGTCGAGCATGTCTGAACTTCAACCTATTGCCATGACGATCAACCTTCTCGGCGGCCTGGCACTGTTCCTGTATGGCATGGAGAAGATGACGGACGGCCTGAAGGCTGCGGCAGGAAAACAAATGAATATCCTGCTGGCCAGGCTGACCAGCAGCCCGCCGACCGGGGCAATAACCGGGGCCATCGTAACCGCAGTGATCCAGTCCTCGTCCGTAACGACCGTGCTGGTGGTGGGTTTTGTCAGTGCCGGGCTGATGACACTGTCACAGTCCATTGGTGTGATTTTCGGTGCCAACGTCGGCACCACGTTCACGGCACAGATCGTGGCATTCAATACAACCGCTCTGGCACTGCCATTGATTACGGTAGGGTTTGCCATCACTTTCATCTGGAAAAGCGGTGTGGCACGCCATTACGGCGCCATGCTGCTGGGGCTTGGCCTGATCTTCTACGGGATGGCGGCGATGGGGGTCGCGATGTCCCCCTTGCGCTCGCACCAGGGCTTCATCGACCTGCTGCAGTCCATGCAGAACCCGCTGCTCGGCATGCTTGTGGGCGCATTGTTTACGGCGCTCGTGCAGTCGTCCTCGGCAACGATTGGACTGGCGGTGGTGATGGCGACCCAGGGCCTCATGACGCTTCCCGCGGGCATCGCAATCGTCTTCGGAGCGAAGATCGGAACCAGTATCACGGCAATCCTCGCAGCAATCGGTACGACCCAGGACGCGAAGCGGGCCGCGTCGGTCCACGTCCTGTTCAATGTGCTGGGCGCCATGCTGTGGCTCCCCTTCATCAACCAGCTGGCGAGTCTTGCCGAACTCATCTCGCCCGCGGCGGCATACCTGGAGGGCGCCGAGCGCCTCGCGGCGGAGGTGCCGCGCCAGATCGCCAACGCGGCGACGCTCTGGGCCACCGCCAACGTTTTGATTTTCCTGCCATTCACCGCCTTGTTCGCACGTATGGCCTGCAAGCTCGTGCCTGAGCGCGTGGTGGTCGAGCGCGCGATCATCACGCCAAAATATC
This sequence comes from Halieaceae bacterium, assembly GCA_036350855.1. Lineage (GTDB taxonomy): Bacteria > Pseudomonadota > Gammaproteobacteria > Pseudomonadales > Halieaceae > JARRPM01. The sequence goes on along the minus strand of JAZBNW010000236.1, from coordinate 4,487 downwards.
TTGATGAAGGACTTATCCGGATCCCCTCCTTGTCCCTGGAGCGCGCCCGCCTCGAACTGGGACATATGGCCGAGCTGACCGAGGCGATGCTGGTGCGGGTCAACGCATTTTTCATCAATGGGGATTCCGGCGATCTATCGCGGGAAAACGATCAGGTCGTGGTGCTCAGGGACGCCGTGCTGGGCTATCTGCAACGTATCGGCCGTGGACAGCTCAGCGATGTCGAGTCTGACGAGCATGCGCGGCTTGTCACCGCAACGGGTGACATCGAGAACATGAGCGTTGCCATCAGTCGTGAACTGGCACCACTGGCGGGGGTGCTCAGGGAATCGGGTATCACCCCGTCGCCTGAGACAAGGGCACTGTTTGAGCGCCTCTTCGAGGCCATAAGGGAGGTGGCACAATCCGCCCTCTCGGCCCTGGTGGACAGCGACGAACGCGCCGCTCAGGCGGTTGTTGCACGTCGCAATGAGGTCTGGAAACTCATTCACGAACTGCACCGGCAGCAGGCGGCGCGCCTCGCCCAGGACGACCCCGACCGCCTCCGCAAGCACCGTGTGCAGGTGGACATACTGGACAAGCTGCAACGTGTATACGGCGTTGCCGAGCATATGGCGATCTCGGTTCTGCCAAGAGAAATTCTTGCGGCGGAATTGCCGACCTGATTGCCAGGCCTCAGCTTATTTGATAATTTGGTCCGGTTTTCACTTTGTACTATTTGGTGCTCGCCAGACGGGGCAGGTTTCGCAAGAGGAGATCAGACGTGACGCAACGGTTGCTTGCACTATCGTTTGCTATAGCAATGCTTTCAGGCTGTGCCACAACGTCCCAGACACAATGGACACCGACTGTGGACACCTTCGGCAACTCGCGGGCCCAGTACCTGTCCCGCGATACGGAGGAATGCCGGGCCCTCGCCATGAGGGCGTCGGGTTCTATCAGCGAGCAGACCAGCCAGGCCGCTGTCACTGGAGGACTGCTGGGCGCCGCAAGCGGCGCCGCGATCGGCAGCATCGCCGGCGGCAGCCGCAGTAGCGCCGGCAGGGGCGCGGCCCTGGGTGGCGTCACCGGCGCCATGGCGAGCGGAGCCAGAGCGTCCGCCCAGACCGAGGCTGAGTTCCAGAGGGCATTCAGAAATTGCCTGCGCCAGCGCGGCCACAACGTCATCAACTAGCTTGAGACTCAGAGGGTATCCGGTATGAAGCAAGTCGGGGGTGTCATTGGCATTATGGTGCTGTCACTTTTCGCGTCTACAGTGAGCGCAAGTGATGATGACGGACTGGCGGCCGCGCTGCGCGGGGTTGTTGAGAAAAATCTGGCGGCGTTCAACCGCGAGGATGTACAGACCACGTTGCAGACTATCGATACAAGGTCTCCCGAGTACTCCAGTATGCAGCAGGCGCTGCCCGAGCAGTTCGCCGCCCTCGATGCGCGTACCGAACTGGTCGATTTTCGTTACGTCGGTCACGATGACGAGTTTGCGGTTGCCCGGGTGAAGTACCGGACCGTGGATTCCTCGGACGAGCAGTTTATGGCCAATATTCTCGACACGATGACCCTATTTCACCAGGAGAACGGTGTGTGGAAGTACTGGGGCAATTACGTTCTCGGCGGGACAATCATAAGCCCGTCCGAATGAACTGTCGGGACCGTCAATTGACTACGCCGGCCGGCCTGGCGTTGCTGTGGGCACTGGCGTTTCCCGCAGTGTCGATGGCCGAGGACTCCCCGCTGATCTGTTTCGGTGTCGAGCCTTCCTGGGGGGTGGATCTCACGCAAGCGGGCTCGGCGCAATTCACGGCGCCGGGTGCAGAGCCCGTATCCTACAGCGGCGCGGCAACGCGCAACGAACTCCTGAAGGAACTGGTCTGGCGCGGTGTACCCGAAGCGGGTGGCGACCTGGTGGTTTTCCTGCGGGAGGCTGCCTGCAGTGACGGCATGTCCGACACGCTGCATCCGGTGATCGCACGTGTTTCGACCGCCGACGGGAGATTCCTTGCGGGATGTTGCCGGATACCGGCAACGGTCGAATCGGTATCGGACACGCCACTGGAAGGAACCTCCTGGCGGCTGGGCAGCCTTGGCGGTGAAAGCCTGTCCGCTCTTGCCGCAAGCCCACGTCCGGTCATCGCGCGTTTCGAGGCTGGCCGGCTTAGCGGATTTTCAGGCTGCAACAACTTTATGGGCTCTTATTCGGTCGACGGCGACAGTCTGGCAATCGGGCCGCTCGCAGGTTCGATGATGGCTTGCGACGAAGACGTCATGGCGATCGAAAACGCATTACATGCCGCACTTTCAGCCGTCAATCGCTTCTCGATCAGCGCCGACCAGCTAACGCTTCTCACCGGCTCAGGAACTGCGCTGGCGTTTACCGCAGAGCCTCCCCCGCGGCTGGGCGGGGTGACCTGGGAAGTCACCGGCTACAACAACAACCGCCAGGCAGTGGTCGGTCTGCTGGGCGATAGCCGGGTCACGCTCTCTTTCGAGGAGGGAACGGTTTCAGGTCATGCGTCATGCAATTCGTTCAGGGCTACCTACTCAACGGATGGCAGTCGCATCGAAATCGGGCCCCCGGCCACGACGAGGATGGCCTGCCCCGAGCCCCTCATGGAGGAGGAGCGGGCGTTCCTGGCCGCACTCCAGTCAGCCGTGACCTGGAGCCTGGATGGCAACATCCTGGATATGCATCGCGCCGACGGTGAGAGGGCGATCATGGCCATTATCAAGCGCTAGGGGTTCATCTACCCCCGACCTTGCCAATCGCGTATGCTTCGCAAGACCTGTGCCCCCCTGCTTGCCGAGCGCATCCACCATGGTCTCCAAGGCTTACATCAAGTCCGTTTTCAGATTGAGCATTGTCGGTGTGCTGCTGGGGACGGTGTTCCTGTCCGTCTCGCTCTCGCCCTCCTTGCTGCCCCGGCCTCCCGCCGTGCAGGGCCTGCTGGCGGGCGTGTCGTTCGCGATCGGCTATGGCTTTGGCGTCGCCGGCATGGCGCTGTGGCAATTCCTGCAGCTGCCCGTCGCCGGGCCGCGGGTGGCGAGCATGCTGAGGATTATCGCGGCGGTGCTGTGCGCGCTCATCGCTATATTTTTCCTGTGGCAGGCGTCCACGTGGCAGAATTCGCTGCGCGCCCTGATGGGGATGGATGGGTCCGTCGGCCTGCAACCCGCGGCCGTGGGCCCCATCGCCGCCCTGGTTTTCGCAGTGCTGCTGGCGCTGGCGCGGCTGTTCAGGCGCACCTTTCACTTCCTGTCGCGGCAGCTCGCGCGCTTCGTGGCACCGCGTATTTCGCACCTGGTGGGTATCGTCATTTCGCTGTTGTTGTTCTGGTCGGCGGTCGACGGTGTGCTGTTCGGTTATCTGCTGAGGGCGGCTGATCAGTCATTTCGGCAGCTGGATGCATTGATCGAGGACGACCTGCCCCGCCCGACACGCCCGGAACAGACAGGCAGCGCCGCATCCCTTGTTGACTGGCGGCAGCTCGGCCGCCAGGGGCGGCGTTTCATATCCGGCGGGCCGGACGCAGGAGACCTGGGCGATTTCTTTGGCAAACCGATGCCCGCGCCGCTGCGCGTCTATGTGGGTCTCAACTCGGCTGACACGCCCGAACAGCGGGCGCGCCTGGCGCTGGAGGAACTGAAACGCGCAGGCGGTTTCGAGCGATCCGTATTGCTGCTGGTGACACCGACCGGAACGGGCTGGGTGGACGAGGCGTCACAGGATCCGGTCGAATACCTGTTTCGCGGCGACGTGGCCACTGTCGCCGTGCAGTATTCCTACCTGAACAGTCCGCTGGCCCTGCTGACCCAGGGCGCCTACGGGGCGCAAAACGCGCGGGCCGTGTTCGTCGAGATATACGGCTACTGGCGCACGCTTCCCGCAGCCACGCGACCGCGCCTGTTTCTCAACGGCCTGAGCCTCGGTTCGCTGAACTCCGACCTGTCCTTCAATCTGTTCGACATCATCGACGAGCCCTTTGCCGGGGCGCTGTGGAGCGGCCCGCCCTTCCGCAACGACAGCTGGCAGCGCATGACCCGCGACCGGGAGCCGGGATCACCGGCCTGGTTGCCCCGCTATCGCGGTGGTTCGGTGGTCCGTTTCATGAACCAGGCCAGCGGGCCTGTTGAGGGTTATGGCGCCTGGAATGATTTCCGCATCGTCTTTCTGCAATACGCCAGCGATCCCATCACCTTCTTCGACCCCAGCATCGCCTGGCGCGAGCCGGCCTGGATGCAGAAGCCGCGCGGTCCGGACGTTTCTCCCGATCTGCGCTGGTTTCCGGTCGTCACCATGCTGCAGCTGGCCGTGGACATGGTCGCCGGCACCGCGCCGCGCGGCTTCGGCCACGAGTACGCCGCGGCGGACTATATCGAAGCCTGGGTGGCGCTGGCCGAGCCCGAGGGCTGGACGCCGACCGAGCTCGCGCGGCTGCGCAAGCTGTTTGAGGAATGACGGGGTCAGAGTGACGGGGTCAGAGTGACGGGGT
>JAZBNW010000235.1:0-5532 GCA_036350855.1 Halieaceae bacterium | reverse complement strand
TCGCCATCGTCATCGTTGGCCTGATGGTGCTGGATATTACCCTCGTGAGCCACTGGCTTGCCCCCGTTCAGCTGATCTCAATGTTTGTGTTCGTCAGTATTACGATCTACCTGGCCTGGCAGCAGGTCATGTTTACCGGTGAGATTACCCGCAACACGATTTTTGGGGCCATCTGTATCTATATTCTAATCGGCCTGTTCTTCGGGTTCGCCTTTCTGCTGGTGGAGAGCACCTTCCCCGGTTCCCTGGCCGGCCTCGAGGGCAAGAGCTGGCAGGGTGACCTGCAAGTCACCATCTACTATTCCATGGTCACGCTCACCACGTTGGGCTATGGCGATATCACGCCCACCGGTCCCCTGACCCGCTTTCTGGCCTACATGGAGTCGATGATCGGTGTGTTTTACACAACCGTGCTGGTGGCCAGCCTGATCGGCCTGCGACTGTCGGGATATCGTGCGGATACTCCGCCGAAATCAGAAAATTGAGCTTGATCAAGTGAATGCCCTGTTGCGACCGCCTTTGGCGCATGTGGTTTGACTCTCCCCCGGCCAGCGCCTAAATTTTCCCGATAGGGTATTGGCCCGTCTCCCGGAAAAAGCAATTGCTGGACTGTTCCTGACATGGTGGTACTCACCGCAGTACTGGCCCTCGGCGGGCTGACGTTCCTGCTGGCCACCGCCCTGATTCTGGCGAATCGAAAACTCCACGTGGAAGAGGACCAGCGGATCGATGTCGTGGAGGAGATGCTGCCCCACGCCAACTGCGGTGCCTGCGGCTACCCGGGGTGCAGACCCTTCGCGGAAGCCCTGGTGAAGGGCGACGCTGCGCCGGGAAAATGCTCCGTCAGCAGCCCCGAGGGGCGGGAGGCCATCGCCGACTACCTGGGGATAGCAGTGGGCGAGCAGAGCCGGATCGTGGCGCGGCTCGCCTGCGCGGGTGGCACCAACGTTGCCCGCAACCGCGCCCATTATGTCGGCGAGTCGTCCTGCCTCGCGGCGGCGCCGGTGGCGGGCGGCGGCAAGGACTGTTTCTGGGGGTGCCTTGGTTACGGGGATTGCGAGCGGGCCTGTGATTTCGACGCGATCAGCATGAGCAGCAACGCCCTGCCGGTCGTCGACAGCGCCATGTGCACGGGCTGCGGTGATTGCGTCGATATCTGCCCCAAGGACCTGTTTTCGCTGCACCCCGAGGACCACCGCCTGTGGGTGGCCTGCAAGAACCTGGAACGGGGCGACCAGGTGCTGGCAGCCTGCGAAGTCGCCTGTACCGGCTGTGAGCGCTGTGCGATGGATGCCCCCGCCGGCCTCATCGCCATGCGGGATAACCTGCCGGTGATCGATTACAGCCGGCCGCACGCCACCCGGGTGCCGATCGAGCGCTGTCCCACCGGCGCTATCGTCTGGATCGACGAGAAGGGCGGCGTGGTAAAGGGCGCAGCCAGCCGCAAAGTCCTGCGCCACGATGCCCTGCCGGAAGCGCCCAGTTGAAGCCCGCTGCAATCGGTGGTCAGCGCACTACGAGACAACGAGGAAATACAGCATGAGCAAAGCAGACACCGCCTACAAGTACCCCGGCCAGCGCGCCGCGATGGACGGCAATACCGCGGTCATCATGTGCGAGCGGGAGTCCAGCGACGCGGCGGGAGCCTACCCGATCACTCCTTCCACCCAGATGGGCGAGTACTGGGCGGAGGCCGCGGCCCAGGGCCATATCAACGTGTCCGGACGCCCACTGATCTTTATCGAACCCGAGGGCGAGCATGCGGCTGCCGCCGTGACTGCCGGACTGGCCATGACCGGTTTGCGCGCCGCCAATTTTTCCTCCGGCCAGGGCATCGCCTATATGCACGAGTCGCTCTACGCGGCGGTGGGCAAGCGGCTGACCTACGTGCTGAATATCGGCGCCCGGGCCATGACCAAGGCAACCCTGAACGTCCACGCCGGGCACGACGACTACCACTGTGTCGACGACACCGGTTTTTTCCAGCTGTTTGCCGCGAATGCCCAGCAGGCGGCGGACCTGAATATCATCGCCCACCGGATCGCGGAGCTGGCGCTCACCCCGGGTATTGTCGCCCAGGATGGTTTCCTGACCACCCACCTGATCGAGTCCCTGCTGGTGCCCGAGCGTGAACTGATCGCCGAGTACCTGGGGCGACCGGACGATATCATTGCCACCCCAACCCCCGCCCAGCGCATGATTTTCGGCGATATGCGCCGGCGTATTCCCGAGCTGTGGGACGTGGACAACCCCCTGATGTCCGGCCTCGTTCAGAACCAGGACTCCTACATGCAGAGCGTGGCGGCCCAGCGACCCTTCTTCTTCGACCATATCGACGAGTTGGCGGAGCAGGCCTTTTATGAATTCCACCAGTTGACCGGCCGCCAGTACGCCCCGGTGGCCAGCTACCGGGCGGATGACGCCGATTACCTTATCGTCGGCCAGGGCAGCGTGATTCCCAGCGCCGAGGTGGTGGCCGACTACCTGCGCGAGACCCGCCACATCAAGGTCGGGGTGGTGAACCTGACCATGTTCCGGCCATTCCCCGGCGCGCAGCTCAGCCAGTTGCTCAAGGGCAGGAAGGGCGTGGTGGTGCTGGAGCGCCTGGACCAGCCCCTGGCGGCGGACCTGCCGCTGATGCGCGAAATTCGCGCCACCCTGGGCAAGGCCATGGAGAACGGCCGCGACAAACACGAGACCCCATACCCACAGTTGGCCACCTACAGCAGCCTGGCCGATGCCCCGCCGCTGTACTCCGGCTCATTCGGCCTGGGCAGCCGCGACCTGCAGCCCGAGGGCCTGATCGGCGCCATAGAGAACATGCTGCCGGAGGGGGCGCGCAAGAAACAGTTCTACCTGTCCATCGATTTCCTGCGGGACGAAGCCATGACCCCCAAGCAGGAGATCCACCAGGATAATATCGAGAGCAGCTACCCCGGGGTGCGGGCGCTGGCGATACGCGGCAGTGAAAACCCCAACCTGATGCCCCCCGGCAGTATTACCGTGCGCTTCCACTCCGTCGGCGGCTGGGGCGCGATCACCACCGGCAAGAACCTGGCCATGACCCTGTTCGACCTGCTGGGTTACCACATCAAGGCCAACCCCAAGTACGGTTCCGAGAAAAAGGGCCAACCCACCACCTACTACCTGTCCGCGGCACCGGAACCCATCCGCATCAACTGCGAGTACTTCTACGTCGACGTGGTGATGTCACCCGATCCCAACGTGTTCCACCACACCAATGCGCTGGCGGGACTGAAAGAGGGCGGGGTGTTTATCATCCAGAGCGATCGCGGTTCCCCGGAGCAGGTGTGGGCCGACATTCCCGAGCACTACCAGCAGCTCATCGTCGACCGGCAGATCCGCCTGTATTATCTCGACGCGTTCAATATCGCCCGGGAGGAGGCCACCGACTCGGAACTGCAACTGCGCATGCAGGGCATCGCTTTCCAGGGCGCTTTTTTTGCCGCCTCGCCGCTGGCCGGGCAGACCGGCCTGGGGGAGGAAAAACTGCTGCAGGCGATTCGCAGCCAGCTGGAGCACAAGTTCGGCGGCAAGGGCGCCAGGGTAGTGGAGGACAATGTCCGGGTGGTCAAGCGGGGCTACGACGAGGTGCGGGAAATCACCGGCAAGGAGGTCGGGATACAGGCGGCCCGGCTGATCGATGCGCGCGCGGAGCCCAAGCTGCCGGTGATGGTGAAGCGCCTGCCCCAGAGCGGCGCGCCCAGCGCGGATATCCACCGCTTCTGGGAGCAGACCGGCAATTTCTATGCCCGCGGCATGGGCAATGACAACCTCACCGATCCCTTCATCGGCCTCGGCGTCATGCCCGCGTCATCGGCGCTGTTTCGCGACATGACCGGCATTCGCTTCGAGCACCCCCAGTGGATCGCCGAGAACTGCACCGCCTGTGGCAACTGCTACACGGTCTGCCCGGATACGGCGATTCCCGGCCTGGTCAACGAGATAGGCCAGGTGCTGGACACGGTGGTCGGCCGGGTCAGGAAAAAAGGCTACAGCGTGCAGCACCTGCCGCGGGCGGTGCGGCAGGTCGAGCGCAGCCTGCGCGGCCTGCTCGGCCAGGCGGCCGAGAACGATCCGGTGGCTGAACTGCTGCAGGAAGCCATCAGCGCCACGGTGAAGGACCCGGCGCTGGCGGAAGCCGAGCGCGCTGAACTCAAGCGCGAGTTCGAGTGGTTCAACGAGGCGCTGGACGGGTTCCAGTTCGCCCTTAGCCGGCCCTACTACACCCTGCCGGAGAAGAAGGCGGCGGGCAGCGGAGGCCTCCTCAGTATTACGGTCAACCCCTACACCTGTAAGGGCTGCATGGAGTGCGTGGCGGTCTGTGACGATGCGGCGCTCATCCCGGTGCGACAGACCGGTGAGTCGGTGCAGCAGCTGCGGGACCAGTGGAATTTCTGGCTGGACCTGCCCACCACGCCGCAGAAATACATCCGTGTGGACGACCTCGAGCAGGGAATAGGCGCGCTGGAAACCATCCTGCTGGACAAGGAGGCCTACTCGGGGCTGGCCAGCGGCGACGGTGCCTGCCTGGGTTGTTCGGAAAAAACCGTCATGCACCTGTTCGTCGCCACCGTGGAGGCGCTGATGCAGCCGCGGGTGAAGGCACAGATCGCGAAGCTGGAAGACCTCATCAGTCGCCTGGCGCAGCATATCCAGCTGCAACTGGTGAAGGAGGTCAACGTGGGCGACACCGAGGCGCTGGCGGATATTCTCAGCCGCAATGCCGACCACGACCTGACCCTGTCGGATATCGCCCGGCAGATGGAGGACGCGAAAGGCAGCCACCCGATTGACCCCGCCTGGCTGAAACGGGTGACCAGCCTGCTCGGCCAGTTGAAAGACCTGAAGTGGCGCTATATGGAGGGCACCAGTGGCCGCGGCCGTTCCACCATGGGGATGCTCAACGCCACCGGGTGCACCTCGGTGTGGGGCAGCACCTATCCCTTCAACCCCTATCCTTTTCCCTGGTCCAATCACCTGTTCCAGGACAGCACCTCGCTGGCCATGGGCGTATTCGAGGGGCACATGGCAAAAATGGCGGAGGGCTTCAAGGCCATCCGCGCGGCGGAGTTGGAATTGTCAGGCCAGTACCGGGAGGCAGAGCACGAGGAGTTCTTCACCTACTTCACCTGGGAGCAGTTTACCGACCAGGAGTTCCTGCTGTGCCCGCCGGTGGTCGCGGTGGGTGGCGACGGCGCCATGTACGACATCGGCTTCCAGAACCTGTCCCGGGCGATGATGTCGGGCAAGCCGATCAAGATCCTGGTGGTGGATACCCAGGTCTACTCGAACACCGGCGGCCAGGCCTGCACCTCGGGCTTTATCGGCCAGGTGTCGGATATGGCCCAGTTCGGCAAGGTCAACAAGGGCAAGCACGAAGTGCGCAAGGAGATCGGCCTGATCGCCATGGCCCATCGCACCACCTATGTACTGCAAAGCGGCATCGCCCACGCCAACCACATGATCGAGGGCTTCATCCAGGGTCTCATGGCCCAGCGGCCGGCGCTG
>JAZBNW010000234.1:0-7860 GCA_036350855.1 Halieaceae bacterium | reverse complement strand
CTGGAAACACTGCCACTGGTGGTGGCGGCATTTCCCTTCGGGATCGTGTTCGGCGCCATGGCCAACAGCATGGGCCTGGGGGCCGGCGTGACGCTGGGTATGTCCTCGATCGTCTTCGCCGGCTCGTCCCAGTTCATCGCGATCACCCTGCTGGCGGGCGCGGCTGCCGTACCGGTCATCGTCATGACCGTTTTTATCGTCAATCTCCGGCAGATGCTCTACGCCGCCAACCTGATGCACCACGTGGGCGGATGGCCCCGGTGGCAGCGCGCGATACTCGCCTTTTTCCTCACCGACGAAACCTTTGCAGTGGTATCCGACCGGCTCAACCGGCACCCGGGGGAGCCGGGGCTGCGCTGGTTTTATCTCGGCTCGGCGCTGTTCATGTACAGTTTCTGGCAGCTGTCCACCGTCCTGGGCTACAGCCTGGGAAGCCAGATACCGGGCCTGGCGGGCTGGGGCCTGGACGTGGCCATGGTCGTCGCGTTCATCGGCATCGTGGTACCCGCGCTGAAGCGACGGGCCGACTGGGCCTGCGCGGCGGTGGCCCTGGTCAGCGCCGTCCTCACCCACGACTGGCCGCACCAGACCGGCCTGCTGTTTTCATCGCTGCTGGCCGTGGCTGTCGGCATGGCCCTGAGCAGGGAGGCCGCGGGTGAATGAGTGGTTGCTGATCGCCCTGATGGCCCTGGTTACCTACCTGCCCCGCTGGCTTCCCCTCGCCCTGGCGGGCAGGGTGCGACTGCCACGGCCACTGGAGCGCGCACTGGATTTCGTGCCCGTGGCGGTGCTGACGGCTATCGTCGCCCAGACCGCCCTGGTGCGTGATGGCGCACTGGATATCAGCACCGACAATTATCACGCGATAGCGGCGTTGACCGCTTTCCTGGTGGCGCTGCTGACGCGCCACCTGTTCATTACGGTTGTCGCGGGCCTGGCCTGTTTCGCCATGTTGCGGATATTCCTGTGAGGGCAAATTATCCCCTGTCAGTTCAATGAGGTGACCTGATCCGCGCCGGCACGGTCCTCCTGTCGTGGACCGCCGTCCGGGGGTATGGAACACTTGCTGGCCAACTGGATGACAGGAGATAGCGGAACCATGAAAGACTTTGCAGGGAAAGTAGCGGTTGTCACCGGCGGCGCCAGCGGCATAGGCCGCTCGCTGGTCAAGGAATTGCTGGCCGCCGGCGCGAAGGTGGTGATAGCCGATGTGGAGCAGGCGGCCCTGGACCGGGTGCTGGCGGAGTTCGGCAGCGCCGGCGAGGTCATGGGCGTGGTCACCGACGTGCGCAGCGCCGAGTCCTGTGAAGCCCTCGCGGCGCAGGTCTACGACGCCCATGGCGCCTGCCACCTGCTGTTCAACAATGCCGGGGTCGCGGCGCCCTCCGCCAATGTGTGGGAAACCACGGCCAACGACTGGACCTGGGTACACGGCGTCAATGTGCACGGGGTGATGCACGGTATCCGGGCATTCGTGCCGCGCATGATCGCCGGCGGGGAGGAAGGACACATTATCAATACATCCTCGGGGGATGGCGGGATTTCGCCACTGCCCTACCAGTCGGTCTACGCCGCCAGCAAGGCCGCTGTCTCCTGCCTCACCGAGTGTCTGGCGGCGCAGCTGCAGACCGAGGGCACGAACCTGGGGGCATCGATCTTCTACCCCTCCGGCGGCCTGCTCGATACCGGCATCTGGACCACCGACCGCAACCGGCCGGCGGACCTTGCGCGGGAAAAACCCTATGACCCCGTACCCACCGTGCAGGATTTCAAGGTGGCCGCCGAGGCGGCGGGCATGGACCTGCCCCTGCAGGACCTCGATGAGCTGGCCCGCTACTGCCTGCAGGGGATCCGCGACCAGCGCTTCATCATCATGATTGGCCTGGAGGGCGCCGAGGCGACCCTGCTGGACCGCGCCGCCCGCATCGGTCGCGCGGAACTGCCCATCAACCTTGCGGAAGTACCGCAGCTGTAGACCACCGGCCCGGGAGCCGCGAAGATTGCCGGGGCATGCCCCCGGCGAAACTTGAGCTCAGCGCGAACCTGTACTACACCTGTCAGTGACAGGTAATAAGAATAATGCCAAAGGGGAAGCATATGGCCCGCCTCGCTCGATTCCTGCCCGCAGCAGCAGCGCTGCTTTTTTCCACACAGCTGTCCGCGGCGGTTGCCATAGACGGCGCGGCAATTGCCGCCGTCGACCAGGGCGGCGACTGGCGGGCCTACGGGCGAAGCTACAGCGAGCAGCGCTACAGCCCGCTCAAACAGATCAACGACAGGAACCTCGACCGACTGCGCCTCGACTGGTACCTCGACATGCCCGACTCCAGGGCACTCAATGCAACACCCCTGGTGGTGGATGGGGTGATGTACTTCACCGCGTCCCAATCGGTGGTGATGGCAGTCGATGCCGCCAGCGGCAAACTGCTGTGGCGCTATGACCCGGAGGTCATAAAGCGCCTGGCCAACCGCAAGCACATGCGCTTCAACTGGGGCGCCAACCGGGGACTGGCGTTCTGGAAGGGACGGGTTTATGTCGCAACCTTTGACGGCAGGCTGATCGCACTGGAGGCGGGCAGCGGCAAGGAAGCCTGGTCGGTACAGACGTTTCCGCTGGATGAAACCCGTTATATCACCGGCGCGCCGCGCGCCTTCAACGACCTGGTCATCATCGGCCACGGCGGTGCAGAAGCGGGGGCCGTACGCGGCTACGTCACCGCCTATGACACCGCCACCGGCGAACAGAAGTGGCGCACCTACACGGTTCCGGGCAAGCCGGCCGACGGCTTCGAGTCAGAGGCGCTCAAGGACGCGGCGGGCAGCTGGCGCGGGGAGTGGTGGAAGCACGGTGGCGGCGGCACGGTGTGGAACGCCATCACCTACGACCCCCGGTACAACCGGGTCTACCTCGGCACAGGCAACGGTTCACCCTGGAACCAGCAGGTGCGCAGCCCGGGTGGCGGAGACAACCTGTTCCTGTGCAGCATCCTGGCGCTGGACGCGGACACGGGCGAATACGCCTGGCACTACCAGACTACCCCCGGCGAGAACTGGGACTACAACTCCGCCATGGACATCGTCCTGGCCGACATGGAATGGGACGGCAAATTACGCCCCGTGATCATGCACGCGCCCAAGAACGGCTTTTTCTACGTGCTCGACCGGGAGGACGGCCGCCTGCTGGGGGCGGAAAAGTTCGGCAAGGTCACCTGGGCCGAACGGGTGGACATGAAGACAGGCCGCCCCATCGAAACCCCGGAGGCCCGGTCAACCGACGGGGTGAGTGTTATCTACCCCAGTTTCCTCGGGGCGCACAACTGGCAACCCATGTCCTACAACCCGGACACCGGGCTGGTCTATATCCCCTACCAGGAAATGGCCGGGGAATATGACAAACGCGGTATCGACAGCGAGCGCTGGCGTGCGGAAGACTTCCAGATGAATACCGGGTTCCAACCCTACCGCGGTGATATCACCGCCGGCGACGTGTCAAGCGCCCTGCTCGGATGGGACCCGCGGCGGCAAAAAACCGTGTGGAAAGTCGACCTGCCCGGTTTCCAGAACGGCGGCACGGTCACCAGCGCGGGCAACCTGGTTTTCCAGGGCACCAGCAGCGGCTACCTGCACGCCTACCAGGCGGATACGGGCAGGCTCCTGTGGAGCTTTGATGCCGGCGTGGGCATCGTGGCGCCACCCATTACCTATGCCGTCGACAACAGACAGTATGTTGCAGTGCTGGCGGGCTGGGGCGGTGCGAGCTATATCGGTTCCTCGGCCATGGCGCAGCACGGCTGGGACTACGGCGCCCACCCCCGCCGCCTGCTGGTGTTTTCCCTGGACGGGAAGGCAAAACCGCCACCCACCGCGCCCCCCAAAACCGAACTCGTCATCGTCGATAACAGTGAGCAGGTCATCGATACCATCCAGGCCAGCGCGGGTCAGGACCTGTACCTTCCCCGATGCCTGGGATGCCACGGTTTCGCAGCGATATCCGGCGGTGGCGCACCGGACCTGCGCGCATCCGCAGTGGCCGCCGACCTGGATGCCTTCGGTACCGTGCTGCGTTCCGGTCAGCTGCAGGCCAGGGGCATGCCACGGTTCGATGAGCTCAATGACCGCGAGGTCGAACAGATCTACTGGTATATCCGCCAGCGTGCGCGGGAGTCCTTGTAGCGCCGGCGCAGCTATTCTGACCAGCCGGCGACGTCAGTGATGATGGCCGCCGGGGCCATGGGCGTGCCCGTGTGACATCTCCTCCGGGGTAGCCGGCCTGAGGTCCACGATTTCCAGGTCAAACGTCAGGGTCTGGCCCGCCAGCGGGTGATTGGCGTCAATATCGGCGCTGTGACGGCCCGCCTTGACGACGGTCACCGCCCGCATCCCCTCGCGGGTGTTCAGTTGCACGACTTTACCTGCCTCGAGCTTGCCCCTGAAGGCCAGGTGCTTGACCGGTACCCGCTGCATCTTGCCGGGATTGTGCGCCCCGTAGGCCTCCGCCGGCGCCAGGCTGACGGTAAACACATCGCCGGCCTCCCGCCCCGTCATCGCCGTCTCCAGCCCGTGGATGATATTGTTGGCGCCGTGCAGGTATATGCTCGGCTCGGAGCCGCGGGAGGACTCCAGCTCTTTGCCCTCATCATTGCGCAGTGTGTAGTGAAAGCTTACGACAGTTCCGGATTCAATTTTCAAGTCGGGTTCCCAGGTTGCAGGTACAGCGGTCTGTGGAGCTGCGAAAATACCCCAGCGGCGCCCGGCTGCCAAGCGGTATTCACCGTACAGTTGCCGGGCACTGAATTTCCGTAGTTTTTGCAGGCATCCGCCCCTAAACTTGTTATCGTAGATCTTCGGTAAATCGCATCCCGGAGCTTGAATGTACCGCTGGCACTGCTTGACGACAATTTTCTCTGACGGGACGGATCCGCTTTGAATGACGCGTCTGTGGCGCGAGCCGAAGCGCGCCCCCTCCTCTCGGTCGTTGCACCCTTCTACAACGAGGAACTGGTTGTCGAGCGGTTTTTTCCGGCCATCATCGATGTCTTGCAGGCGACCGGGCTGGCCTGGGAAATCGTCTGTGTTGACGATGGCAGTAGCGATCAAACCCTGGAGTACCTGTTGGCCGCGGCCAAAACCAGGCCCCCGGTAAAAGTACTCCGGCTGTCCCGCAATTTCGGCAAGGAAGCTGCCCTGACCGCGGGCATGGAAGCATCTGCGGGGGATGTCGTGATACTTCTCGATGCAGACCTGCAGGATCCGCCTGAACTTATCACCCGGATGCTGGAGAAGTGGCGCGAGGGTTTCGACGTCGTCTATGGCGTGAGGCAGTCCCGCGACAGTGACAGCCTTGGCAAGCGCATTACCGCCGGTGCCTTTTACCGCGTATTCAACCAGCTGACCCCGACACCGGTGCCTGTGAATACCGGCGACTTCAGGCTGATGGACCGGCGGGTAGTAGACCGGGTTCGCCAGCTGCCGGAGCGAACGCGTTTCATGAAAGGCCTGTTTGCCTGGGTCGGGTTCAAATCGACCGCTATCGCCTACGACCGGCCGGGCCGGGCAGCAGGGCAGTCCGCCTGGAGTTACTGGAAGCTGTGGAATTTTGCCCTCGACGGGCTGACGTCGTTTTCCACCATGCCCCTGCGGGTATGGACCTATGTGGGCCTCACGGTGTCACTGCTGTCATTTCTCTACGCGAGTTTCCTTGTCTTTCGCACCCTGGTGGCAGGCGTGGACCTGCCGGGTTATGCCTCACTGATGGTGGTAATTCTTTTTCTCGGGGGAATTCAGCTGATCAGTCTCGGTGTCATCGGGGAGTACCTGGGCAGGGTGTTCATCGAGGTAAAACAACGGCCGGTATACCTGGTCGACCGGGTCTATCAGTTCGGACCGGAGGGCGAACCCGGGCCGGCGGACGATCCCGCGGCGTGATCGCCAGGGCTAAATACCCCGCTGCGGGAGAACTCACGGGGCAGCTGCTGCGATTTCTGCTGGTGGGGGTCGCCGCGACCTGCGCCCATTACCTGGTCGCGCTGGTGTCGGCAAAGGTGATCGATCTCTATCCGGCCAATCTGGCGGGGTATCTGACGGCGGTAGCGATTTCCTATCATGGACACCAGCGATTCTCCTTCCGGCTGGCACCCGAGGCAGTCTCCCACAGGACCCAACTGCCGCGCTTCGCGCTGGTCTCACTCAGCGGCCTGGCCCTGAGCTACCTGATTCTGGTGCTGATGGGAAAGGTGATCGGAGCACCCGACTGGTTGTCATTGGCGGCTGCGGCAGGCCTCGTCCCTTTCTATACTTTCCTGGCCAATAAATACTGCGTCTTTCGGGCTGGCGGCCGGCTGCCGGGCGGTCCGGCACCGAAGGCGAGGCCCTGACCACCGCGTACCTGGTACAGCAATTCAAGGCTCTCGGGCTCAACCCGGGCAACGAGTTCAGGGGTATACGCGATGCCATTGCCGCGAGCTGGCAGTAAACACTGTCTCCGGGGACTGCGGAAGGTCCGGCGAGGCCTCAGGAGCCGCTGAAGTCGGCGTCGTGCTCCCTGGCAAAGCGTTCGGCGTAGAGCTCCACCCATTCCAGGGCGGCCTCATCGTAGCTCAGGAGCCGTCCCTCGTTTTTCAATACCCGCTGCCGGTACTTTCGAATTTCATTGCACTGGGCTTCCATCCGCCCCAGGAACGCGTCCGGCGCTCCCTCTTCGCGATCGTCCTCGAGACTCTGCGCCACCCTGCACCGCCGTTTACAATTGCCCCTTCCCGGAGCATAGATAGCAGCTAAGGCCACCCGGGGCACCTGTCCGGGGATTAATATGTGAAGAACCGCACAAAAATAGATGATTTGAATGGACTTGGGCGGCCAAACCGGCGCAGTCGCGCCGATTCTGCCGGCGTCAGCACTGTATTGCCACAGCGACAATCCGGTGTAATATCGCCACCCGCGCGCCGGTAGGCGCTGCGATTCCGTGACGAGACCATTCCCGATGCTCGATGTACTCCTGATCTGCCTGGCTATACTGGCTTTCCTGGCCATCGTCTTCGAGGACATGATTCATATCAACAAGGCGAAGTCCACCCTGTTCCTGGGTACGCTGTGCTGGATACTGCTGTTCACCCTGGGGCGCGACCACCTGGCGATTGAGGCAGCATTCTCGGAAAACATTCTCGACATTGCCTCGCTCTGGCTGTTCCTGTTTGCCGCCATGACGTTTGTGGCCTACCTGAACCAGCACGGCATGGTCGAGGCGTTGGTCTATCGATTGCTGCCCGCCAACATACCCCAGAAAGCGTTGTTGCCATTCGTCGCGCTCTTTGCCTTTGTGCTGTCCTCCTTCTGCGACAACATCACCACCACCCTGGTGACAGTGGCGCTGATACAGTCACTGCGCCTGCCCGCGCGCAACAACATAAAACTGGCCGTGCTGGCGGTGTTTTCGATCAACTCCGGCGGCGCGGCGCTGATTACCGGCGACGTGACCACCCTGATGATATTCAGCGCGGGCAAGGTCGGCATCAGTGACCTGTTCGCCATCATCGGGCCCGGGATCGCCGGCTGCTTACTGCTGGCGACGATCCTGATGCCCGGCTTCGAAGGACGACTGGTACTGGAACGCAACATCGCCAGGCCAACGGGCTTCGATCTGGCCGTCGCCGTCATATTCCTCGCGACGATTCTTCTTACGCTGGTAATCAACCTGGTCGTGCATGTCCCTCCCCTGCTGGTTTTCATGTTTGGCCTGTCACTGGTATTCCTGCTGTCGACGTTTCTCAGCCGCGAGGAGTCCGAGCTGCCAATCCTCGACTACATTCGGAAGATTGAATTCGGCACCCTGCTGTTTTTTCTCGGCATACTGCTGGTGGTCGG
>JAZBNW010000233.1:0-5442 GCA_036350855.1 Halieaceae bacterium | reverse complement strand
CGCCAAACATGGTGTACCCAAATCCCACTGCGAGTAGTGACCAGAACAAACTATGTGCCAGGCCATGTGCAAATCTGTTTCGGACGAAAGCCAGACATACAAAAGTCGCAGCAATAATAAGTGGCCATGTTGGACTGGGTGCGAACTCTACCCCGGGCAGAAGGTCGGGTAACACAGTTGTACAGACCCCCAAAGCGAGAATCAGATAGAAGCTCGGGCTGGACTGAAAATAGTGAGCGTCAAATTGCAGAGTCTGACGGGTTGCCACAGGGACCAGTACGGAAACTGCCAGCATAAAAATCAACATCGGCAAGGTAATCGCGAACAGGTACACGACGTTGAAAATCCCGTTATCGAGCACAAAGTCGACGCCCTTGTATGCCCACAATCCCGCAAAATTCATGTACATGAAATATAAACACATGGCCGTAGAACTGAGGTAAATTAACGGCGGCCTCCTGATGTGGGGCCAACTGTGAATCACGTCAGCCCACGCCACCATAATTTTTGTCACGCCATAGCCGAGCACGATACCAATCGGAACCAGCGCAAACTCAAGTTGGTCCATCTCAAGACACCTGTCAGATGTGCTGCCTTCAGGCAGCGCTGAGTCGTTCCAGTATTCCCCGGCATTCATGCCGTTCGAAAAACCTGGGGGTCGGATAGGCGCTGCCTTCCGACAGCGCCGCGTCTACCAGTTCTTCGATATCTTCCGCCTTGATAAGATCGGTAGTTCCGGGAATGCCGATTTTCCGGTTCAATTCCCAGACACGGTCGACCAGCTTTTGCGCCAGGGCCGACTCCGATTCACCAGCCTCGCCCAGTCCTGCATGCCGCGCAATCGCTGCCATCCTCGGGGCGGCGTCGTCTTTCAGCAGCTCCAGCACATGCGGCAGCACCATCGCATTGCCCAGGCCGTGAGGCACGCCATAGCGCGCCCCGAGGTTATGTGAAATCGCGTGCACGTAACCTACCAGTGCCTGGGTAATGGCGAGACCGCCATAATAGGAGGCCAGGGCCATCGCCTCCCGGGCTTCCAGGTCGTCACCGTTGTCGCAGGCGCGGGCCAGGTTTTCGAATATCAGCTTGGCTGACGCCAGCCCGTAAAAATCGGTTTCGGCATTGCCGAAGGTGCCGATGTAGGACTCGATCGCGTGGGTGAGCGCATCCATGCCGGTTGCCGCTGTGATGTGCGCAGGCAGACCGCGCATGACGCCGGGATCCAGTGCAGCAGCCCGCGGTATGATGCTGTTATCGATAACGCCGCCCTTGGCATGGGTTTCGTTGTCCGATATGACGGCGATGCAGGTGCCTTCGGAACCGGTTCCGGCCGTGGTGGGAATGGCGAAGAGGGGGAGGGCGGGCAGCTTGCACTTGTTGGCCCCGATGCAATCGGCCGCCGAACAGGCGTTGGCGCTGGCCAGTGCGATGACCTTGGCGCTGTCGATCGATGAGCCGCCGCCGAACGCCAGCACCGCGTCGCAGGCCTCGCCTCTCAGCATGGCGATGCCGTCATCCACCACCTGCTGGCTCGGGTCGGGAAGAACCCCGTCGTACACTGCGGTCGCTACCCCGTGGCCGGAAAGCGCTGCCAGCGTCTCGTCGAGTATACCCAGCTGACGCAGCGGTTTGTCTGTCACCACCAGCACTTTTCGTATGCCAAACTGACCGATGGCTTTGGCCAGCTGTGAAGCCGCCCCCGGGCCGACAAAGGTCATTGGCTTTGGTTGGGGTTTGCCCAGCATGGCTCCAATGAGTGCGAGCCTGGTGCGATAGAACCATTTCTTATAAAGCGCAGGCAAGAGGGCCTCCTGTATCAGCGAAGATTATTGTTGTAGCGTATGGCCGTCTCCGGCCGGGTCGAGTCTATCCTGCGACCTCACCCACGGGTGCGATGTGACAGTAAGAGCGCCCATCAGGTTACTGATATGCTCAGGCGGTTACAATGCGTATCCCGGATATTATGATCGCGGGGTTAAGGTTGCCCGGCCAGATTCCGCAGCGATCCACCTCCAGGCGCGCTATAGTACTTTGCCCGGGTTCAGACGCTGGTGCAGTGCCCGGCCCGTCAATCACAAACAGGAGGCTCTCGGTTCTGTTTTCTCTCAACCTGAGTATTGTCGTCTTTGGCATTGCTGCCGTGACCATCATAACCGCGGGCAGCCGGCTTGCCCGCTTGTCGGATGACCTGGCCGATCGCTCCGGGCTGGGAGAGGCGCTGTTCGGGGTCTTGCTGTTGGGGAGCGTGACGTCGCTGCCTGACCTGGCCGCGACGCTCAGCGCTGCAATTGATGAACGGGCCGATCTTGCCATGAGCAACGTGATGGGCAGCATGGCGGTAAACCTGGCGTTTCTTGGCATTGCGGATATCGTCTATCGCAAAGCCAATCTGGAACATGCTGCAGCATCCCCGGTCAACCTGATGCTGGCCGCGTTACTGATCGTTCTGCTGACTCTGCCACTGCTCGCCATCGCGACCCCGCCCCTGGCGGTTCTGGGCGTGCATCCCGTTACCCCGGTAATCGTGGCTGCTTACCTGTTCGGTCTGTACCTCGTCCATCACACGCAGGCGAAGCCAATGTGGTTCCCGCGTCAGACGCGCCAGACAGTGCCGGATATACCGGATCGGAGAAGGCGGGGCGGTTTCCTCGGGGACTGGCCTGGTTTCATTGTCCTGGCTGTCGTGACCTGTATCGCCGGATGGGTATTGATGGAAGCGGCCAAGGTTATTGCGGATCAGACAGGGCTTTCCGACACAGTGGTTGGCGGCATTTTTACTGCCCTGGCGACCTCCACGCCAGAGCTGGTGACGACGATCGCTGCGATACGCTGCGGCGCGCTCACCCTGGGTGTGAGCAATATTTTTGGCACCAACTGCTTCAATATGCTGGTCGTGGCGGCGGCGGATGTGGGGTACCTGCATGGCTCCATCTACCATGACGTCGCCCCGGTCCAGATGATGTGGGGCCTGGTCACTATACTCATGAGCGCCATTTTGCTACTGGGTATGTTGCGACGAGAGACCTATGGCATTGGTCGCATTGGCTTTGAAAGTGCGCTGATCCTGGTTGTTTACGGCGTCGCGCTCTGCCTCATTGTGGTATATAGCTGAACATGGTCAAAAAATGTGCTTGCTGATCCCTCCCCCCGGCATCCTCAGTGCTTGTATTCATATGGGCTAAGTTGAAAACGTAGCGCCAATATCGATGCTTTCCGGCTTGCCAAACGTCATGTGGGTATTTTTCACAGAAACGGTGAACATCGGCTTCCTGGGAAGGCCGAGAGTGCGCAGTTCTTTCGCCAACGGGTGACTGTCGCCAATTTCTGGTGTCTCACCCCCCAGGGAAAAAGTAAGCCCCGAACTTCTGTTGATGCCATAGGTCTTCCACGCCTTGCCGTCACGGATCGCCAGTGAAGCAACGCGCTGCTCCCCGGGGTTGTTATTGCCACCGGCTTTCGCCTGAATCGAGTAGACCAGTTCATCCTCATCGATAACGGTACCGCGCGCGGAGCGGGGGCCGAATTCTATATCGATCCGGCTCACCCACTTGGGGAAACCCCAGATGAAGCGCCCAGCGTGGGTAGTGAATTCCTGGTCTACAGGCATCCTGTACACGAAGTTGCCTACGCTGCCATTCGCCATGCGCCTCAGCGCGCCGAAGAAAGGAAAGGGCTTCTTTTCTCCAGGCGCCAGGACCGGGAAGATAATCGCTCCCTCGTTGTAGTCACCCAGGTCGTTCTCCTTGTAGTCGACTGCCAGCAACTGCAGGATGGCTTTGCCGGGAAAAATCTCCACCACCCGGAAACCGGTACCCGCAAGCATCGCCTGCGCGGCTTTCGCGTTCACCAGGAAGCCGTTCATCAGCATGGAGGCGTCGGAAACGACCACCGGCAAGGAGATTTCAATGCCGTCGATCGTGTAGCTATTCTCCGCGATTTTTGCGCAGATATCATTGGTGAGCCTGTCGCCCTTGTCGCTGTGGACAGCGGGTTCCTCAAAGATCGCGCCGGTAGCTTTCATGGTGGGTCCTGTATTGGTTTGTAAATGGTTGCAAGCGACTATAGCGTCGAGTGCTAGACGTAGCCGTTCTCCCGGAACCAGCTGATGGCGTCCTCAATGGCCTGCTCGATCGGACTTTGGGGCATGCCAAGTTCCGTCACGGCCTTGGTCGCATCGACAAAATTTTCCTGGAGGATATACATGGTGTTCTTGTAGGTGGTCAGGGGCGCCTTGCCGGTCACTTTAGACCACAACTCCATAAGGCGGGCGACCCGCAACATCACCTTCGCGGGGACCTCCCGGGTCGCAACGCCCTCGACACCGGCTATGCGGCCGATCATCTCAAGCAGGTCCCTGCTTTGCATATTGGCCGCGGTATTGGTCAGGCAATAAGACTCACCGACGCGACCCTTCTCCATGGCCAGGATATGGCCGCGGGCCACATCGCGGACATCCACCGGGCAGACGCCGCTCTTCCACCAGTTTTTGGCTTTGCCCTGTAACGCCCTCAGGATCATGGTCCCGGTCGGAGTAGGCGCCCTGTCGCCCGGACCAAATGGCAGGCCAGGCAATACCATGGTTGCCGGCAAACCCTTGCTTACCAGCCCCTGGACGACCTGGTGGGCGATAAACTTGGACATGATGTATTCGCTTGCCCAGGGCCAGGCGTTAAAGGGGGTCTCCTCATTGGACATCTCTCCCGGGTTGATACCGATAGCGGCAATGGAGCTTGTGTAGACGATCTTGTCGAGGTCTGCCTTCAGCGCAGCCTTCATCAGCGCCTCGGTGCCCTGTACATTTATCTTGTAGTGCAGGTCGGGGTCCCTGGTCCAGATGGCGAACAGGGCGGCGAGGTGATACATCTTCTCCACCCCCTTCAGGGCCGGAGCAAACGTGGACTGATCCAGCAGGTTGCCCTCGACGAACTCCACATCCATGCCGTCAAGCGGCGAACGGTCCTCGCCAGGCATGACCATCACGCGCACCTCCTCACCCGCCTCGACAGCCATACGGGTCACGTGATTACCAATGAAACCGGTGCCGCCGGTGATCAAGACCTTAGCCATCAGACTCCCCTCTTAAGCTTAAAACCAATGATATTCGCTGCTTGCGACAACGTATGCCCGCAGCAGGCGCCTGTTTTGTCCCTTATGATAGTATGGCCAGCTCACGGTGAGGAAAGATTTATTGTGCAAGTCAAGCCAGGCGGGCAGGCCTTGGGGTGCCGGAAGAGGGGGCTGATCGCAGCATGAAAATCATTTACCCGGATCACGCTCGCAGGATTCAGCGCCACCAGCTCTTATGTTCTCACCCTGAGACCGGAATTTTCATTTCCTGTTGCGAATTATCGGGTCACACATAATGATCGGATCATTGTTTCCATTGGCAGTACCCCAGACACAGAAATGGTCTTCATCGCTATCGTGCTCTGACTCGGTGAT
>JAZBNW010000232.1:0-17688 GCA_036350855.1 Halieaceae bacterium | reverse complement strand
CGCCAGACAGGAAGAGGCGGCCGGCAAAAATCGCTTTGATGCCGCGACCATTGCGGCGCGGCTGAGAATGCGTCCCATCCTGATGACGTCGCTGGCGTTCATCCTCGGGGTCGTGCCCCTGGTGCTGGCCGTAGGGCCCGGGGCCGAGATGCGCCAGACGCTGGGAATCACCGTGTTTTCCGGGATGCTGGGCGTCACGGCCTTCGGCTTGTTGTTCACCCCGGTGTTCTACGTGTTGTGCCGGCGGCTCGAGCAGCGGTTGTCGGGAAACCCGGCGCCGGGAATAGACGCGCTACCCGCCCGGATAGCAGATTAATGGGGTCTGTCCCCGTTTTTTTTCTAATAAATGGGGTCAGACCCCGTTTTTTCACTAAAACCTCCTGATTTGGAAAATATTGTGATTAAATTCAGGAGATTGGTGAATGATTGTGATAACTTACAAGAGGTCCAGGTCTTGTAAAAGCGCAAACGCAACGCAAAAATCTGGCAGTAATGACGTGTAGTGGTGTTTACGGGGGAACACAGCTTGAAAATTCCAGCCATAATCGGGCTCTTGCTGGCGTCTGTGCTGGGCGTAAACCTGTCCCAGGCGCAGAGTCTCAAGGGCTCACCCGCGTCTATCGACGGACAGTACCGTACCGCTCTCGCCTACGGTTATACCTTTGTCAACACCGCCCGTTCGGTGCCTGATTACGTCAATACCCGCCAGCTGGAGAGGGTGAGTCCGGATCGGCACCTGGAGTTGCACGATGTCTCCTTCCCCTATGCGGTGGCCGCTACCAGGCAGTTCCTGCTCGGGCTCAGCAAGCAGTATTACAGCAACTGTGGTGAGAAACTCACGGTGACCAGCCTGTTGCGCCCCCGGGATCGCCAGCCTCGCAACTCTGTTGATCGCTCGGTGCACCCCGCCGGGATGGCTATCGATTTGCGGGTGCCTTCCAGCAGAAAGTGCCGCCTGTGGCTCGAAAACACCCTGCTTGCCATGGAGAAGCAGCGGGTCGTGGACGTGACCCGGGAACGCTATCCACCCCACTACCATGTCGCGGTGTTTGCCAGGGATGCAGCGCCGGGAGGCGCCTCATACGCACAGGCCTATGTAGTGCGCTCTGGCGATACGCTTTCTGCCATCGCCAGCAGGACCGGGGTACCCATACCGCAATTGCGGGCCGTCAACGGTTTGCGCACTGACCTGATCAAAGTGGGCCAGAAGCTGCAGTTACCCTCCGCGACAACCCTGGCCAGCGCCGCGTCAGTGCAGTCGGGCGGAAACAGCGAGATCACCTACCTCGTCAACCGCGGGGATACCCTGTGGCATATCGCCAATCGCTACGGCACCAGCGTCGAAAAACTGCGCCGGGCGAACCGCGGCGCCGGTGATTCCCTGCAGGTGGGACAGGTGTTGCGGATATCCAAGGGTTAGCCCGGCCCCTTCAGAGCCGCTTTTTTGTTAACGGTCAGAATCCCGCCACGCTCGGTAGGACGAGGTGGACAGGGCTGCCTTAGACCGGTTTGCGCCTGACCCGACTCCCGCGTGTGGCCTGCTTCTTGGCCGGCTTGACCCTGGCTTTACGGCGGGCGCCCCTGGTGCGGGTCGGCGGGCCCAGAACCGCCGCCTCCAGCTCGGCAAAACGACGCTCCATCGCCCGCGCCACCAGGGCGACGTCGGGTAGGGCCTGCTTGTCCGCCACCAGGCCAAAATCGAGACTGTTGCCGTGGGACAGCAATGTGATATTGAGGTTGCCGCCGGGCAGGAAAGCGGAGATGGGGTAGCTGGCCAGCTGTCGCGCGCCGCGCAGATAGAATATGTCCTCGCCGGGCCCTGGCACATTGGAAACCAGCACGTTATAGGACGGCGACAGGAGCCTGCCCAATGGCGTGCGGTCCGCCAGCTCCAGCGCGCCGGCCATGATCAACGCGTAGTCCAGCAGAGCCTCGCGGGACATGGCCCGGGCCTCTTCCTTGCTGGCGCGGGAGGATGCCGCTACCTGCTGCAGGCGCTCGACGGGGCTGGCGCCGGGCTCGCCCAGGCGCACATGCAGCGCACTGGCCTGTGTCGACGCGCTGTCGTCCCCCTCTTCCCGGATAGACATCGGGCACAGCGCCACCAGCGGGCTGGTGGTGTTCTCATTCTTCGCTTCCAGGTACTCGTGCAGGGCGGCATCGACTACCGACAGCACAACGTCATTGACTTTGCTCCCGGTGTGCTCGCCGATGGCCCGGGCTTTATCCAGTGGCAGCGTGCACAGCGCTATGGCGCGTGTGTCGTGTTGCACGGGCGTGTTCATCCGGGTGCGGGGCGCATGGAAGAAAGGCTGCACTCCCCCGGGACTTGCCTTGATGAATTCCCTGCCCATCTTGCGCAGGGAGCCGGCGATCTCCGTGGCGGCCCGGGTTTGTGCCACCAGGGCTTTGGCCATTTTTGCCAGGGCACCTGCGTCCGCCGGCCGCGCCGAGGGCTTTGCTCCCGGCGCTGCGCTGAAGGACCAGGTCGGTTGGATGCGGGTCTCATCGGGCGAGACGGAAAGGGACCCGTACATCCGCTTTACGCCGGACATACCGTCGATATAGGCGTGATGGATCTTGCTGTAAAGCGCGAACCGGTCGCCTTCCAGGCCCTCGATCACCTGGAAGATCCAGCCGGGCCTGTCGCGTCCCAGCATACCGCAGTGCAGCCGCTGCAGGAGTTCCAGCAACTGCTGGTCGGTGCCGGGTTGCGGCAGCGCCGAATGGCGTATGTGGTAGTCGATATCCAGACTGTCGTCCTCCTGCCACTCGGGCAGGCCGACGCGAGGGAAATACGGTCGATAATTGAAGGGTGGCTCCACCGGAACCGCCTTGATGTCCCGCACCAGGTCGCGCATGTAATTGTCGGGAGCATTGCGGGGCTTCTGGAAGATCTGAACGGCGCCGACGTGCTTGGGCGATCCGGGGGTTTCCAGCAGAAAGAACAGCAGATCGAGGGGCGGAATCTTTTTATTGCTCATCGTTTCTCTCCATCCCGAAGGTGAAACCCCCGCGCTCGACCAGGCGCTGCATCAGGCGCTCGCCCATCGCCGGGGCGGGGGTATAGATACCGCCGGGCAGGTCCGGGCAATCCTGCACCAGGCAGGCGGCGCTCTCGGCGATCATTTTTGCGGTGGAGCCGTAGCCGGGATCCATATTGCCGGTGACCACGGTGCGGATTTCACTGCCATCGTTCGTGGTGCCGATAAACAGGATGTTGAAGAACCCCGCTTCCCGGACTGCCTTCGAGGGGCCTTCCCCGGGCCCTGGGGCGTGATCGCCTCGCAGCGGATTTACCGATGCAATGGCCTCGGCTATGGCCTTGCCCTTGTCGCCGGGGCCGGTCACCATCATTTCGTCGTAGCTGAAATCGGTACCGTAGGGGTGGCCCATCAGCGCATTGGAGCGATGGATGTTCTTGGTGTTGATGACTGCCATGATGAAGGGCGTAACCCACTGGCCGATCATCGCGTCCTCGTAGATGCGATCACCCGCCGGCTGCGCGGGGCCGCGAAAGCCTCCGGCGAGGCAGAAGGGGTCTTCCATGACCGCGCGCAGCGCCTCGTTCTCGCCGACGGCGTCCTCGGTGGCATTGAGTGAGCTGGCGGTGCCGCCTGAGAATGCGCCTTTCATCGCCCTGACGCGGGCGTGCACCCGGGAGCAGGGCTTGCCAAAGCGCTCCCGCGCCGCGTTCTGCAGATGCAGCACACCCAGGTCGAAAGGCACCGAATCAAAACCGCAGCTGTGCACTATGCGGGCGCCGCTGGCTGCCGCCTCCCGCTCGTGCCGGTTGATCATGTCATACATCCACACGGGCTCGCCGCACAGGTCGACGTAGTGGGTGCCCAGTTTCGCACAGCTTGCCACCAGGCCGGAGCCGTAGAACTGGTAGGGACCCACCAGGGTGCAGATGCAGCGGGCGCTGGCCACCATGGCATCCACGGATGCGGGATCGTCGGCATTCGCCGCCACCAGTGGCGTGTCGCCGGGGGCGCCGATCTCGTCACGCAGCGTGGCCAGTTTGTCCAGGCTTCTGCCGGCCAGCGCCCAGCGCAGCCCCAGCCCTTCCCAGGCCACCATATATTCCGCAACCAGGCGCCCGGTAAAGCCGCTGGCGCCGTAAATGACAATATCGAATTCCCGGGTGTCGCTCATATGACCTCAAGTCATCACAGGTAAATTATTGCGTATTGCCCAGGCACAGTCTGCATCAGACCGCCAGGGTGCCCATGTCCACCAGTTCCAGTACCGTACCGTCCGGATCCCGGAAGCAGATAAACCGGGTGGTGCTGCCGCGAGGGCCGGCTACCGCTGCCGGTACGGCTGAGAGGAACTCGACGCCTCTTGCCCCAAGGCTTTCGATGTCCGCCTCTATGTCGCTGGTGACGAAGGCGATGCGACCAAGGCCCAGGTGGTTGAGGCGGTCGTAGGGGGGGCTGTGGTCAGCGGGGTCCTGCCATTCCAGCAGGTCGATGACCGTGCCGGAAGGGTGCTTCATCAGGGCGCCGCGCAGTGTGTAGGACATCATGCCCACCGCCGCGGCCACATCCCCGGTTCCCTCCGGCTGTACCGGCATGAGTACCTTGAAGCCGAGCATTTCGTAAAATGCCCGGGAACGGTCGAAGTCGCTGCAGTTGACGTTGATATGGAGCAAACCGGTGATATTCATAATTGCTTCACAGGAGGTGGCTGGATCATTACGCGCTTGAACCGCAGGGCCCAGCTTTCGGGGCCGACCCACAGCGCATAGAAAAGTGTTTTCGCCGCGGTGCCACTGAGGTAGCGCAGGCGCGGTCGGCAGGCGGTAAGTGCGTGGGTAATATCCCGGATCGCGTGGGCGGGATCCTGGGAAATTTTATCGAGCTGCTTTGTATTCAGCGCAATATAGTCCTCCAGCCAATGCGCCGGCCAGAGTGTTTTCCACTCGCCCTCGGGATCGACGCGTTCCATTTCCCCCCAGGCCTTGCGGTGAGCCTCGAAAAACGTTGAGGACATGGGGGTGCGCATGGTGGACGGGTTAATGACGCTGACGGCGACATTCCAGAACGACAGCTCTGCGCGCAGGGCGTCGGCGTAGGCCTCGACAGCGAACTTGGATGCGTCGTAGGGGGCGTTGCCGGGAAGGCTGACCAGGCCGTCGACGCTGCTGACGAGCACCACCCGGCCACGGGCTTTCCTGATGGCGGGCAACAGTTTCTGGGTCAGCAGCACCGGCGCAAAAAAGTTGAGAGCCATGACTGCGCGGTAAAAGGAGATGGGCTGGTAGTCCACGAAACCCGGCAGCGCGATACCGGCGCAATGCACCAGGCCCCACAGTTCACCCTTGCAATGGGTTTCGACTTCCCCGGCCATCCGACCTATGGCTGCGTCATCATTGAGGTCGAGGCAGGGTGCCAGTTCCGCGCCCGCCTTGAGCGCGTCTGCGGCGCCCTCCGGGGTGAGACAGCAGGCTACCACCCGGGCCCCGCGCGCAACCAGTGACTCGACCACGCCTTGCCCGAAGCCGGAGTCGCAGCCGGTTACCACTATCCACCTGCCGCTGATATCCAGCCGTTCACGTTCGCGGAAAACCGAGACTATTTTGTGCAACAGCATCAGCGCCAGGATACTCCAGACGGCGATACCCATAGCGCTTATCCAGGGCTGAAGGATGTCATAGACGCTACCAGGCGCTTCGGGCATACCGTGGTGGACTCCGGTGTTAGCGAAAAACGCAAGTCTAACGGCCTTCACGCTGACTGCAACTTCTTTGTTTTAGTCTGCGGGAGTACTTCCAACAAAAAGCAGATTGCGTTACAAGCAGTGATCGGGGTCGCAGGGTTCGGGTTCGCTATACTGCCGGTTCTGAGGGCGGCGCTCGCCAGCGCGGGAGTGCCGGTAAACAGCAGAGGGAGACGATAATGGGTTTGGTGGAGCAGGGCCAGGCAACGGCGGCAGGGCAACAACACGATTTTCGCCAGGGCTTCGCCGCCCTGGAGCAGGAACACAACGGCTGGATCGATGACATCCGCGGAGACATTCCAGCCGATCTGAAAGGCACCTTTTTCCGCAATGGCCCGGGTACGATGAAAGCCGGCTCGCAACAGTATGGCCACTGGTTCGATGGCCCCGGGATGATCAGTGCGGTGACCTTTGCCGGGGGCAGGGCGCACTTCAGGAACCGCTATGTGCGCACGCCGAGGTACCTGCAGGACAAGGCGGCGGGGAGAATCCGCTCGCGGGGTTTCGGCACCCAGATCGAGGGTGGGCTGGCAGCCAACTTCCTGCGCCCCATGGCCAACCCGGCGAATACCAGCATATCCTGGCATGGCGACAAGCTCTGTGCATTTTACGAGGGCGGGCAACCCTACCGGCTCGACCCGGCTACCCTGGAGACCCTGGGCAAGGAGCTTTACGAGGGTGGCCTGACGTCGGTCATGACCATGAGCGCCCACGGCAAGGTGGACAGCGGCAGCGGCCACCAGATCAATTTCGGGCTCAATATTGCCGGCCTGGGGCTGGCCGGCCTGAAGCTGGCACTGGATGTCTACGATATCGACCCGCAGGGACGGATCTGTCGTACCTGCCGGGTTCCCCTGACTGAGTTCCCCTTTCTGCACGACTTCGGCCTGACCCAAAACTACGCCATCTTCCTCCTGAGCTCCATTTCATTCAGCCTGCCGGGCCCGCTCCTGGGCACGAAGGCCATGAGTGACACCATGGCCTTCAATATGGGGCAACCGGTTCATGCCATCGTCGTCGACCTGCGCACCATGCAGGTGGCGCAACGCTTCGAACTGCCCGCCGGCATCGTCGTTCACTTTGGCAATTCCCACGAGGTGGGCGATGAAATCGTGACGGAGCTAATCCAGTCCAACGACCTGCGCAACTTCTCCGGCCTGTCAGACGTGTTCTCCCTCGACCAGCTGACCGGCGGCCCCATCTTCCGCTACCGCTTCAACGTGAAAACCGGGCAGGTCAGCCACGAGCAGTACCACCACGCACCCTGCGGCGAGTTTCCCGCCTGGAACAGGCAGCAAACGGGTCGTCCCAGCCGGTACTCCTACTATGTGGCTCCGCTGGACAACGGCACGCCGTTTACTTTCAATGCAGTGATCAAACTCGATACCGACACCGGCGATTACCAGGCCCGGGACTACGGTCGGGACCACTATACCTCCGAGGCGCTGTTCGCGCCGAGGGAGGGCGCCACCGCCGAAGACGACGGCTATCTCCTGTCATTCGTGTATGACGCCACCCGGCACAAAACAGACGTGGTCATCCTCGACGCCCGCAACCCGCAGGACGAGGTGGCGGCGGTAAAATTGTCCCACCATGTCCCCCTGGGTTTTCACGGTCATTTTACCAATGAGGTCTTTGTGACCCCCTGAAGTCCCCGCGAATACCTTTTGGCAGCCCGCCTAAAGCAGTAGACTGCCCCCCTTGAACTCGCGCCACCCGGGCGCGCTGCGCCAACAGGAGGAATCAGCGGTGACACAGGATAAGGGACCCGATCCACGGCAGGCTGTGGCCAGGACAAACCGTATCGTCTGCAAGTTCGGCGGATCCAGCCTTGCCAGTGCGCAGCAGATGCGCAAGGTGCGGGCAATTGTCGATGCCGACGAACGCCGTCGCATCATCGTGCCATCCGCCCCGGGCAAGCGCGATGCCGGTGACACCAAGATTACCGACCTCCTTTACCTGTGCCATCACGCCGCCAGCGTGGGCGCCGATTTTTCCGAGTCCTTTGAAAAGATCTCCCGGCGCTTCACCGGGATCGAGCAGGAGCTGGGGATCACCCCGATGATCCAGCCCCACCTGGACGGGTTTCGTGAGGCGCTGTCACGGGGCGTGACCGCGGATTTCGCCGCCTCCCGGGGGGAGCATTTCAGCGGACTGCTGCTGGCTGCCTGGCTGGAGGCGGACTTTGTCGAACCGGCCGACTATATCGTTATCGGCGCCAACGGCCTGGTGGATCCGCAGACCTGGACCCTGCTGGGGGATCGCCTGGCCGATGTCGACAGGCGCTATGTCATCCCGGGCTTTTACGGGCGTGATGTCGAGGGACATGTGCGCACCTTCTCCCGGGGTGGGTCGGATGTCAGCGGGGCGGTCGCGGCGCGGGCGGCCAACGCCATGCTGTATGAGAACTGGACCGATGTCTCGGGGCTGTTGATGGCGGACCCGCGCATTGTCGACAGGCCCAGGCCGATGGAGGAGGTGACCTACGCCGAGATTCGTGAGCTGTCCTACATGGGCGCCAGCGTCCTGCACGAGGAGGCCATGGCACCCGTGCGCGAGGTGGGGATTCCGGTCAATATCCGCAATACCAACGCGCCGGAGCATCCGGGTACCCGTATCGTGGCCGAACTGTCCGCCGAGGAGGTGGCCAGTACCCAGATAGCGGGCGTGGCCGGCAAGACCAGCTTTGCCATGATCACCATTGGCAAGAACCTGATGAACCGCGAGGTGGGCTTTGTCTACCGCCTGCTGGGCGTCTTCGAGCACCACGGCATTCCTTTCGAGCACTGTCCCTCGAGTATCGACAGCGTCAGCGTCATCGTCGAGGCAAAGTGGCTGGAGGGCCGGGTGGAGCAGGTGCTGGATGAGATTCGCCGCACCATGGAGCCCGATGAGATCGACTACGTGCCGGGCATCGCACTGATCGCGATCGTGGGTGAGGAGATGGCCCATACCCCGGGCATCGCGGCCAGGGTGTTCGCCGCGCTGGCGGCAGCCGGCGTCAACGTGTCGCTGATCAACCAGGGCGCGTCGGAACTGAACATTATCGTCGGTGTCGCGCCCGGGGATTACCCGGTGGCGGTGCGTGCGATCTACGGCGCTTTTGTCCCGGCCACCTGACGCGACAGCGCGAGGGTGCAGGCCATGCCGGCTGCGCTGATCAGGGCGATCAGCAGGAAATAATCGTGGAATCCCGCCGCGCCCGGGTTGGCGTCCAGGATGCGGCCGGTGATGGCGGCGAAGAAGATGTCCGGGGTGAAACCCAGGACGGAGATGAGCCCGACTGCACTGCCGGTGATACGACGGTCCAGTCCGGCTTCCTCGATCAGGCTGAAGTAGATCCCGCGCAGTGCATAGACCGCGATAAATGTAATAAGGATGTTCGCCAGCAGCAGGGCGCCGGTCATCGACACTGCCCGCTCCAGGCTCAGGCAGAAATACGCGGCAGCGGCACAGAAGAAAAGCAGGCATACCAGTTTGCTGGAGCGCCAGCGGTCGGCCCACAGGCCCGCGGCAACCGCTGCGACCGGTCGGGCGTAGCTGGCCCAGGTGTTCATGGCGGCCGCTTCCAGTGGGCTCATCTCCAGTACCTGCACCGCATACACACCGTAGTTATCCAGCGACTTGTAGCCGCAGTAGGCGCAGACCACCACACCGGCCTGCAGCCAGACACTGGGCGTGGATATGGCTTGCAGCCAGTGTGGTCGCCCTTCCGGCGACGTGGCCGGGCCCGTTGAGTTGCCCGGGGGCAGGGCGAACCAGACCACCGCGGCGCTCAGCAGGCTGACCACGCTGTAAAACAGTATCACCGCCTGCAGGCTCTGTTGGCCGCCGCCGTTAGCGGCCAGCTGCGCTGCGAGGATAAGCGTCGCTGCGGTAGCAAACAGGCTTGCGACCAGACCCCGACCGCCATCGAGCATACCGAATGCCATTCCCTGGGTGTGTTCGCCACCCCAGTCGCGCGTGGCCTTTATCAGCGCCGCCCAGAACAGCAGTATGCTGGTCAGTCCCCAGTAGGCGAACAGCAGGTAGAGGCCCAACAGCCCCGGCAGTGTCCACAGATACAATCCGCCAAGTCCCGTGGCGGCGAGGGACAGGGTCATCAGGGTGCGCGCCGGGTAGCGGTCGGCGATCGTGCCGCCGGGGAAGTAGGCCAGCAGGGCGACCACGCCGTAAACCGCAAAGATGTCCCCCAGCTGGGTGTTGCTCAGCTGGAACACCTCGAGCATGTTCGGTCGGAAAAAACGGGGTATATGGAAGGGCAGGCTGAAGATCACCTCGCCGGCCAGGATCAGGGCGAACAGCACACCGTAGCGCTTTGCGGCAGTGTCAGTGATGCGTGGCTCCCCGTGCCGGGCTGTGTTCAGGCCGCGCCCAGGTAGTGCACACTGAACAGTTTGTTGTCGTCGAGCCAGCTTTTCTGCAGGGAAAAGCCAGCGGCGCCAGCCAGGGCTTCGAAGTCCTGCAGGCTGTATTTGTAGGAATTTTCGGTGTGCAGCGTCTCGCCCTTGTCGAACTGAATGGCGCTGCCATTCACGTTTACGGTTTGCACCTCCCTGCTCACCAGGTGCATCTCGATGCGTTTCAGATGCCGGTTGTAAAAGGCCCGGTGCGTGAATTTCTTGCCGCTAAAGTCCGCATCGGCGAGCTTGTTGACGGAATTCAGGATATTCAGGTTGAACCGGGCGGTGACGCCCCGGGCGTCGTTATAGGCGGCGTTGAGCACCTGCTCCGATTTGTGCAGGTCGACCCCGACCAGCACGCCGCCGTCACTACCTATCCACTGGCGCAAGGACGACAGGAACGCGGTGGCGTCCCGGGGCTCCATGTTGCCGATGGTGGACCCGGGATAGAAGACCACGCGCCTGCCCTCAGGCAGTTCGGTGCGGCTCTGCCACTGGTCTGCGAAATCGGCGCAAATCGCGTGGACCGTCAACCAGGGAAATTCACTGCCCAGTTTCAGGGCGGATTCATAGAGGAAGTCGGCGGAAATATCCACTGGCACGTAGGCTGCGGGCCTTACCGAATCCAGTAGCAGCCGCACTTTCTCACTACTGCCGCTGCCCGGCTCTACCAGCACACAGTCACTGCCGCAATAACGCGCTATTTCGCCTGCGTGGCGTTTGAGGATATCTATCTCGGTGCGGGTGGGGTAGTACTCCTGCAGCTCCGTGATCTGCTCGAATAGTTCCGAGCCGCGGGCATCGTAGAAATACTTGGGGTTGATCTTTTTTTGCGGCAGTTGCAGCCCTGCCAGCAACTCGGCGCGGCTCTCGCCGGCGTCCGGTTGCTGGTCCTCGAAGATGACATTCTGCAGTTTTGGGGCGGTAGCGGGCATCGGTATCTCTCTCGACTAAATCGTTGCTTACAGGTCCCGGGCCAGGCGTAAGCCGCTGAACTGCCAGCGATCCTGCGGGTAGAAGAAATTCCGGTAGGTCGCGCGCACATGCCCGCGCTGGCTGACACAGGAGCCGCCGCGCAATACCCACTGGTTGGCCATGAACTTGCCGTTGTACTCGCCAATCGCGCCGGGACTGGCCCTGAAGCCGGGATAGGGGCGGTAGGCGGAACCGGTCCACTGCCAGCAGTCACCGTACAGTTGCAGCAGCGGCTCATCGCCTGAGGCATGCGAGGGGTGAAGCCGGGCCGGGTCGAAGTCCGGCGCTGCAAAAGTCCGGGCGCAGGCAGCGGACTCCCATTCGAACTCCGTCGGAAGGCGCGCGCCCGCCCAGCTGGCGTAGGCATCGGCCTCATAGCCGCTCAGGTGACACACCGGCTGGTCGGCTTCCCTGCCCTGCAGGCCGTACAGGGTGAACTGCAGGGCCTCACCATCCCGGTCCAGCCAGTACAGCGGCTTTCGCCACTGCTCCTGCTGTACGATGGCCCAGCCATCGGCCAGCCAGAACTCGGGGCGCTGGTAGCCGTCGTCGTCGATAAAGGCCTGGAATTCGGCGTTGGTCACCAGCCGGTTCGCCAGGGCATAGGGATTCAGGTAGACGCTGTGGGCCGGACACTCGTTGTCGAAAGCAAAACTGTCCCCGCCCGGGTGTTCCGTATTTGCGCCCACCGTTACCAGGCCGCCGGTGTATTCCCGCCACTGCAGCTTCGCCGGACCTGGTGAAGCGGCCGCGGGTCGTGGCGGGGTGTGGGAGTAGGCGGGGTAAAGCGGGTTGGCCGAGAGTGAATATTTCAGGTCCGTGTAGAACAATTCCTGGTGTTGCTGTTCGTGCTCGATGCCCAGGCGGCAGCGGCTGGCGATCTCGTCCCGTTGCGGATGGTTGGCATCGTCCAGCAGCTGCGCCATTGCCCGGTCGACATGCGCTCTGTAATCGAGCACTTCGGCTACCGTTGGGCGCGACAGCAAGCCCCGCCGCGGCCGGGCAAACTGTTCACCGACCCCGTTGTAGTAGGAGTTGAACAGCAACTGGTACTGTTCATTCGGCGTCTGGTAGCGCTGCAGAAAGGGCTTCAAAAGGAAGGTTTCGAAGAACCAGCTGGTGTGGGCCAGGTGCCACTTGGGCGGACTGGTGAAGGCCTCCGCCTGGAGGCCGAAATCCTCTGTTGCCAGAGGCCGACAGGCCAATTGCGACTGCTCCCTGACCACCCTGTAGCGCTGCAACAGGTCGGCGGTGTCTCTGAGTGTGCCTTGTGAATTTCGTGCTGGTTTCATCGGTCTTTGTTTTGTTTGTATATCGGTTAGCTTAGCACGTGGTACCGCCGGTGCCGTTCGGAAACGGCGATACCAGAAGAATAGGTACGATTGAGGGTCATAATAGGATCAAACCCGTGTAACTTTTGTGAATCGGGCTGATCAATATGGCTTGCGGGGCCGTATAGCTGATACGAGTAAGCGAATGATGCCATCCACTGGTGAATGAACAGGAGAAATGCAATGAAGGCGATTTGGCAGGGGCAGGTTGTGGCGGAATCAGACGATACGGTCGTGGTTGAGGGTAACCACTACTTTCCCGCTGACAGCTTGCGGCGGGAATATATTCAGGACAGCTCTCACACATCGGTATGCCCCTGGAAAGGCACTGCCCATTACTACTCCCTCGAGGTCGATGGCCGCAGCAATGCCGACGCGGTGTGGTATTACCCGGAGCCGAAACCCGCTGCCGCGGACATCAAGGGCCGGGTGGCCTTCTGGCGCGGGGTCCAGGTGACGGCCTAGCCCACCCGGCGGGGCAGGGGCGGGGTAGCCCCCGCGGGACTGCCCGTCGTATCCTGGCAGGCTGCTACAGGGCCCTGCTGCGCTCGCGGATATCCTTGTTGAGTTTTTCGTCGTTCAGGCTGTAATCAACCGGCACGTCGATCAGGTGAACCGCCGGTTCCGCAAGGCAGGCCTGCACCAGCGGCAGCAGTTCCCCGGTGGCGCCGATGCGCCAGCCTTTCGCGCCATAGCTTTGGGCATAGGCGACGAAATCGGGGTT
This sequence comes from Halieaceae bacterium, assembly GCA_036350855.1. GTDB lineage: Bacteria > Pseudomonadota > Gammaproteobacteria > Pseudomonadales > Halieaceae > JARRPM01. The sequence continues at coordinate 4,531 of JAZBNW010000232.1, read as the reverse complement.
GCCGTAGTCGAGGCCGTAATTGTCGAAGTGCATATGGGCCTGTTTCCACTTGATCATGCCGTAGGCGTCATCCCGCAGCACGATGACCACGATATGCAGGCCCAGTCTCACCGCGGTTTCCATCTCCTGGCTGTTCATCATGAAGCCGCCGTCGCCGCAGACAGCGATCACCGGCTTGCCGGGATGCACCAGCTTGGCCGCCATCGCGGAGGGCAGGCCGGCGCCCATCGTGGCCAGGGCATTGTCCAGCAACAAGGTGTTGGGCATGTTTGCCGGGTAGTTGCGCGCGAACCAAATCTTGTACACGCCATTATCCAGTGCCACGATGCCGTCCGGCGGCATGGCGGCCCGTATATCCCGCACCAGGCGCTCCGGAAGGATGGGGAATCTGTCGTCATTCTCGGATTCCTCGCGATGAGCCACATAAGCGTCGTGCACATCGCAGTAGAAGCCCAGTTTCCAGCTGTCCTGGGGACTTATTTTCTCCTTTATCTGCCAGATACTGTTGGCGATGTCGCCCACCACCTCCAGTTGCGGAAAATAAACCGGGTCGACCGAGGCGGATTCGAAATTGATATGGATGACCTTGACGCCGTCCGGCTGCATGAAGAACGGCGGCTTTTCGACGACATCGTGGCCGACGTTGATAATCAGGTCGGCACGGGCGATCACGCGATGGACGAAATCACCGTCTGACAGGGCAGTGTTGCCGAGAAAGAGTTTGCCGCCTTCATCGAGCACGCCCTTGCCCATCTGGGTGGTGATGTAGGGTATGCCCGTTTTCTCGACAAACTGGTTCAGCATTTTCGCCGTCAGCTTCCGGTTTGCCCCGGCGCCGATCAGCAGAACGGGCGCCCGGGCCTTCTCGATCATGTCAACGGCGGCGGCGATGGACTTGTATTCCGCGATAGGTCGGCGCATCGCGCTGGCCGGAATCAGCTTTGCGCCGGTGATCTCGGCGGCGATATCTTCCGGCAGCTCGATGTGCACCGCCCCGGGGCGTTCCTCGTGCGCCAGCCGGAAGGCTTCCCGGACGATGGAGGGAATCCGGTCGCCACTCACCACCTGGGTCGTGTACTTGGTAATGGGGCGCATCATGTCCACCACGTCGATGACCTGGAAGCGGCCCTGCTTGCTGGTCTTGATCGGCTTCTGCCCGGTGATCATCAGCATCGGCATGGCGCCGAGTTGGGCGTAGGCGGCCGGCGTTACCAGGTTGGTGGCGCCCGGCCCGAGTGTTGCCAGGCATACCCCGACTTTTCCCGTGAGGCGCCCGTAGGTGGCCGCCATGAAGCCCGCACCCTGTTCGTGACGTGTCAGGATCAGCTTGATACTGGAGGTGCGCAGGGACTCCAGCAGATCCAGGTTTTCCTCGCCGGGAATGCCGAACACGTACTCCACGCCTTCAGCCTCGAGGGCTTTTACGAACAGGTCTGATGCTTTCATGCTTGTCTCGATAGTCCGGTTGACGGTGAGAGTGAAGTACCATACACCTGCATATCCCAAACGTGAACCGCTCGGGGAAATCAGCCGCTTCAGATTCCGGACAGGCGAACGCCGTGGACCCCGCCGCGGTATGCTGCCGTTCGTCCCGTACCCATCCCGTAGCTGTTATAGCGCCCTTCTCATCGCCTGTATCGCGGCCCACTGTGCGGGACTGACGGGCGCTATGGACAGACGGCCCTGGCTGAAGATAATCAGACCGGCGGTGGCCTCGTTTGCCTTCAGGGATTTTGTCGACAGGACCGCGGGAAACCTTTCGACCAGGCGAACATCGACGCAGTACCAGCGCGGGCTGTCCGGTTCGGACTTCGGATCGTAATACCCGCTTTCAGGATCAAACTGCGCCGGGTCGGGGTAGGCGGCCTTTACCACCTTCATGACCCCGGCGATGCCAGTCTGCTTGCAACTCGAGTGATAGAACAGCACCAGGTCCCCTTTCCTGACCCTGTCGCGCAGGTTGTTGCGCGCCTGGTAGTTGCGGATCCCGTCCCAGCGCGCCGTTTTACCCATTTCGGCCGCGAGGTGGTCTATGCCGTATTCGTCAGGCTCCGACTTGAATAGCCAATAGTTCATGACAGCTCCTGCAGTGCTGAAATCCTGAACGTTGAGTATAATCAAATCCGCTGGAAACTTGCCCCGGGTTCGTGCGGCGGATACCTCCTTCAACAAACGGGGAAAAATTTGAGCTTTTGTCGTTGTATCGGAGATTGCCCGTGAGCCTTGAAATGCTGACGGCGCTGGTTACCTTCGCGCTGGTGTCGACCATCACGCCCGGACCGAACAACCTGATGCTGATGGCCTCCGGCGCCAACTTCGGCTTCGGCCGCACGCTGCCCCATATGTCCGGGATCCTGGCGGGTGTGCTGGTGATGTTCGTGCTCGTGGGTATCGGGCTGTCACAGGTGTTCGAGGCCTGGCCCGCCAGCTTCCAGGTTCTGAAGGTAGTGAGTGTCATTTACCTGGTTTTTCTCGCCTGGAAAATCGCAACGGCGGCGGGCCCGGGTGAGGATGCCGAAACCGGCGGTACGCCACTGACTTTCATCCAGGCGGCGCTGTTCCAGTGGGTCAACCCGAAAGTGTGGGTAGTGGCCCTGACCGCCATCACCGTCTATTCCCCGTCGCAGAATATCGCGACTGTCCTGGTCGTCGCCCTGGTGTTTGGCCTGATAACCCTCCCTTCGGTAACCCTGTGGACCTTGATGGGCCAGCAACTGGCAAAGCTGCTGACCAATAATCTCCGATTGCGGATATTCAATGGCATCATGGGGGCGCTGTTGATCGCATCGTTATACCCGGTGTTGGTGCCCTGGTTGGAAGTGCTTGTGTAATCGGCAGGCAGATCCTCGATTCCTGATACTTCGCACCTGCTGTCATCACCGAAAGAAAAGAATCGTTCCCCATACCAGTGCTGCTATCAACAGGCTGATAAAAACCGCGGCAGAGCCCAGGTCCTTGGCCAACCCAGACAGTGGGTGCCGCTCCAGCGCAATCCGGTCAATGGTTGCTTCTATAGCCGTATTGAGGGTTTCAACAAGCAGTATCAGAAGCAAGCTTACCAGCAATGCGCATCGCTCCAGCGCGCTTACATCCAGGACAAAACTGGCGCTCCCCAGGACTGTGAACATTAGCAACTCCTGACGAAAAGCGGCCTCGTTGCGCACCAACCAAAGGAGTGATCGCCGTGAGTTGAGCGTGGCGTGCCACACCCGCTTCAGACCCGAATTCTTTTCCCGCTTACGAGATGCCGTCAAGACGGTGCCCTCGATCACTTGGTTAACATTTGAACGCCGGTAGATTTGGCTCAATCAACGATGGTCTTTCCAACAGCCGCCTTAAGGCTGTAGCTTGAGCATCGCCGCATTTTCTTACAGCTCCCCGTCGATCGCCCGTTGCAATATCTGTGCATATTGATCGATGGAGAAAGGAATCGGGTTGCCGGCGGCGGACGGGTCCTCCACGGCCATGCCGGCTATCCTGTCGATCTGCTCGTCGCCGATGCCGATCTTCGCAAGACTCTCCGGAATGCCGATAGTGGATCTCAAGGCCAGAATCCACTCCAGGAAGCCGTTGAAGTCGCTGCGTTCCAGGCCGACATAGGCGGCTGCCCGCGTGATGATGGGCGCAATGGCGGTCTCATTCGCCTGCAGCACATAGGGCATCAGGATCGCATTGAGCAGGCCGTGGTGCGCGTCGTATACCGCACCCAGGGGGTGCGCCAGGGCGTGCATGGCGCCGAGCCCTTTCTGGAAGGCCGTGGCACCCATACTCGAGGCTGCGAGCATCTGCATGCGCGCTTCAAGATTGCCACCGTCGCTCACCGCCACGGGCAGGAAGTCATGTACCAGGCGGATGCCTTCCATCGCGATTCCCGTCGCCATCGGGTGCCACGCCGGCGAGCACAGGGCCTCGAGATTGTGGGACAGCGCATCCATACCGGTGGCGGCCGTCAGGCGGGCGGGCAGGCCACTGGTCAGCTCCGGGTCGAGGATGACCTGGCCGGGCAGCATCCCGGGGTGGAAAATTATACGTTTTACCTGCTGTTGCTGGTCAGTAATTACAGCGGCTCGACCGACTTCCGAACCTGTGCCGGCGGTGGTCGGGACCGCCACAATCGGAGCGATACCGTCAGGCCTGACGCGCGACCAGTTATCCCCGATATCCTCAAACTCCCAAAGTGGCAGATCCTGTCCACTCATCAGTGCGATCGCCTTGCCGGCGTCGAGGGCCGACCCGCCCCCCATGGCAATCACGCCATCGTGCTTGCCCCGCTTGAAAGCGACGATGCCTTCTTCGACATTGCTGCCGTTCGGGTTGCTCCGGATGGCGGAAAATACCTCGCAGGCGAGATCCGCTGCCCTGCATCTCCCGACAGCGTCCTGTACCAGCGGCAGTGCGGCAAGCTGGGGGTCGGTCACCAGCAGCGGCGCCCGCATACCCAGCACCCGGCAGGCCTCGGGTAATTCCGCAATGCGCCCGGCGCCGGCGCGGATGCTGTTGGGGTAATTCCAGTTGCCCTCGGGCCCGGATT
>JAZBNW010000231.1:0-8631 GCA_036350855.1 Halieaceae bacterium | reverse complement strand
TCGCCCTTAATGCGGGCGTCGAGTGGCCGCTAAATGATAACGACCGCTATGACTGGCAGGTTTACCTCTACCTGATATGGGATTTCGCAGACGGCGGCTTTTTCGAGGGTTGGTAAGGGTATCGGCAAATCAGCTGGCGAATTAGCAGCTGCCCCGTTCCACTCGGTAAACGCAGCAAGACCATTGAGCAAAAGACCTGCTGTGGTATTGACCGGCCCATGGGGCAATTGCGCGGGAACATTCTGCCACTTGCGGTATGGTATGGCCGCCATCAATGAAATGGCCAGACCAAAGGTATGAGCGCAGTCGTAACCGCCGTGGCCAATATAGAGATCGGTACTCCAATTTTCAGGTAGTCGGTAAACCGGTAACCGCCCGGCCCCATGACCATCAGGTTGGTTTGATAGCCCAGGGGGGTCAAAAAGCTGGCGCTGGCGCCAAACATGACGGCAATGATAAAGGGCATGGGGCTGACCGCCAGCTGCTCGGCGACTCCGGTTGCTATCGGAAACAACAAAACTGCTGCCGCGTTGTTGGTAATCACCTCGGTAAAAAGACTGGTGACGAGATAAATCAGCAACAGCGCCAGCCATGGGTTTTCAAGGCCACCACTTAGCAGGATATTTACGATCCACGCGGCTGCCCCGCTCTCCTCCAGCGCGGTTCCCAGGGCAAAGGACGCACCGATAACCACCAGAACGGGCAAATTGACGCTGACATTCATGCGCGCGCGGTTGACGGTCACGCAACCGGTGGCAAACAACAAACCGGCAGCGAGCAACGCCACTTCAAGAACAGACATAAGTCCCAGTACATTGACCAACACCATGGCAACGAGAATGCCCGTCGCCAGGGGCGCCTTGGAAAAGTTCGGTGGTGTGGAGTCCCGCAATGGGCTCACCAGCATAAAGTCCCTGCGATACTGGTACTGCTCGACGAAGTTCTCACTGGTCTCAAGTAGCAAGGTATCGCCCACCTTCAACGTGATATCACCCACTTTGCCCGACAGGCGATGTCCGCCACGACTGATACTCAGTATGGCCGCGTGATAGCGGGTGCGGAATTCCGTTTCCTTGACGGTCCTGTGCAAGCCGGGAAACTCCGCCCCCAACACCACTTCGACCAGACAGCGTTGATGATGGTCAAGTTGTAGCTTGTGGGCACCACCATGGGCCGGAACCAGGCCATTGATCCGCTGCAGTTCAGGAGCACAGGCGGGGGCACCAATAAAAGAAAGCTGGTCACCTTCTTGCAACTGCATATCGGGGCCAACGGCCGTGTAAAGCGTTTCACCTCGTGTAATGTCCGTGAGGTAACCGTGCTGCAAATTACGCAAGCCGGCATCCCGAATCGATTTACTGTGCAAGGGGCTGCCCCCGGGGATGACCATTTCGACATGGTACTCACGGGCGTGCTCGAGTTGCTCTATCGGGCCTTCACGGTCCGGCAACAAGCGCCGACCAAACAGCATCATAAACGCCGAGCCTGCGAGCAGCAGCGGCACACCAACCCAGGCCAGATCGAATATGTGCAGACCGGGAATACCGCGGTCCTGCATCAGGCCGTCCACCACCAGGTTGGTACTGGTGCCAATCAGCGTACAGGTACCGCCTAAAATGGCGGCATAACTCAGCGGGAGCAACAATTTCGAGGGTGATATCTTCAGACGCTGCGCCCACTCCTGTACCGCCGGAATCATGATGGCGACGACGGTGGTGTTGTTGAGAAAAGCGCTTAAAAAAGAGGTCGGCAGTATCAAGCGCATCTGGCTGGCCAATGGTGTTTTGGGTTGTCCCAGCAATTTGTGAGCAATCCAGAAAATGGCGCCAGTATCCCGCAGGCTCGCAGCCACTACATACAGCACCGCCACTGTCATCATTCCCGCATTGGAAAATCCCGCCAACGCCTGCGTCGTGTTGATGACGTCGCCAACGAGGACCGCCACCATCGCCGCCATCATGGCAATCTCTGCAGGTACCCGATTGCTGGCGAGGGCCAGGAGCACCGCAACGACTACCGCCATGGTGAATAACATTTCTGCCGTCATGTTCCGAGTTGTCCCTTTTATGGATCCGCTATCGCTTATTACAAATGGCGTGCCAACCATGTTTGCATTTTTATCTTGTTGATTTATATGTTTTTTTCTTTATGACCTTTTTTAGACTACTCATATTTCACCATATTCAACATATTTACTATTCACATTTGACTTATAATACGCTTTATTTGACAGTCAATAGGGTTCACCTCCAGGGAAACCTGCGATCCACACCGTGCGTAGAAGGTGAACAGAAACTGAATAAGGGCGAGACCGTGGAACCAACTACCGACGCTGCACCACCCCGTTTTTCGGAACCAAAGGCTGAGGAAAGTATTATCGGCGCCGACGAGGGGCTTCGCGCAGTTATGCAACGGGTGAATCAGGTAGCACCCTCAGAAGCCACTGTACTTATCCTGGGTGAGACCGGCTCGGGAAAGGAGGTCATTGCCCGCGCCATACACGCGCGCTCCAAAAGACAGAAGAATGCCTTTGTACGTGTCAACTGCGGAGCCCTGCCACCCGAACTGATTGATTCCGAACTGTTCGGTCACCAGAAAGGCAGTTTCACCGGAGCCGTTGCACAGCGACGCGGGTGGTTCGAGCGCGCTGACCGTGGCACCTTGTTATTGGACGAGGTGGGCGAGTTGCCCATGGCCGCCCAGGTGCGGCTGTTGCGGGTGCTGCAGGATGGCATCATACAGCGGGTGGGGAGTGAGGAAGATATCGCTGTTGATGTCCGCGTCATTGCCGCGACCCACCGCGATTTGCCTCACATGGTGCAGGAGGGGAAGTTCCGTGAAGATTTATGGTATCGCCTTGCCGTGTTTCCGATCATCCTGCCAGCGCTGCATGAACGCTCCGCCGACATCAAACCTCTGGCCCTGCATTTCATTCACCGTGCCGCGCAGCGCCTGGGTCTGCCCACACCTCTGCTGAAAGCCACGGATTTGCAGCTGCTATTGAGCTACCGGTGGCCGGGCAATGTCCGCGAGCTGGGCTCTGTTTTGGAGCGCGCTGTTATCCTGGGCCAGCAAAAGGAACTGGATCTCAAGACAGCGCTGGGCGCTGAAGGTCTGAGAAAATTTTCATCATCGCCATCAAAAGCACTGTCGAGCGAAGCAGGGGAAGTTCTGATTCAGCCTCTGGAGACTATCATAAAGGAACATATAGAATTGGCCCTGGCCAAAACCGGCGGACGAGTGGACGGCCCCCGGGGAGCAGCAAATTTACTGGGACTAAACACGAGCACCCTGCGAGGAAAGCTGCGAAAGCATGGGATTGACCCATCGAACTTCAAGGACTGACTTTAAAGGTGGCCGGGGGTCAGGGGCTTTTACCGTGCTGATCACTCGCTCGGGTATTCAGGGACAGGGTATTCAGGGACAGACCACGAATACTTTGTGCAGTGATATGCGACAGTCCTGGACGGACCATTCATTCGTGGTCTGTCCCCGATATTTCCGATATTTCGCGACAGCAATGTTGCCGCGATATGCTGTGACAATCGCAATGCGGCAAGACGGGTAGCCGATTTTTTTGTCACAAGGGGATTTGAGTCGGTTGCGTATATCGCCGGAACGGAAAACACATCGACCAACAGTGAAAGAGAAAGTGGATTTACCGAGCGCCTTGCAGAACATGGTCTTTCAGCGCCCCAAAGGGCTTTAGGCGGTTACTCTTACCAGGGGGGATATGACGCGGCACTGCAGTTGGGAGAAAAGCAGGACTACCTGCAAGCGGTTTTTTGTGCCAACGACATTATGGCAATGGGTGCCATGGATGCCATCAGGTTCCGGTTAGGATTGCGCATCCCGGAGGATGTGTCTGTCGTCGACTTGAATCAGAAAACATCCCCGTAAACCCGGTGATTTCGCCTGCGTCTACCGGCATAGCTGATGCTATGGGGCGGGAATCGGTGGCGCTGGCAAGTCGCAACAGGCCAATTGTGGAAACCTCCGTCCTTTAAATTTTCAGTAGCAATTGTCGCGCTGAAAATCAGGGCCAGTACAATGGCTCTATACATACGCGCTTCCAGCTACCAATATGGCATCGTTCTGCCATCAAAGCCGGGGAAACCAGCTCATGAAACTTCGTTATAAAATTGCCAGCGGTATCCTGGTTTTCTTTTTCCTGTTTATCTCGGCAGTGGCGCTGTTGATCGGCTACACCGCCGACTGCCCTCCCGCTGCCGAAGCGGCATCCGGGTCGACCATGAAAGCGGTGGTCTATCACTGCTACGGGGGAACTGACGTGCTGGAGTATGCAGATGTTCCAATGCCTGTGCCGGCGAAAGACGAAGTGCTGGTGAAGGTACATGCCGCCGGCGTTAACCCGCTGGACTGGCACTATATGCGCGGCTCGCCATTCGTGATGCGACTCATGTCGGGTATCGGCGCCCCCAAGGACGCAGCCATGGGCAGGGATTTTGCCGGTGTGGTGGAAGCGGTTGGTAACAAGGTCACCCGCTTTAAAGCCGGTGACCGGGTATTTGGCGGTGCTAATGGCGCTTTCGCAGAATACGTGGTGCGCAGGGAAACTGGCGCCATTGCCCTGATGCCCGCTAACGTGAGTTTCGAGGAGGCCGCCGCCGTGCCCGTTGCCGCACTTACTGCGCTACAGGCCCTGCGCGACAGCGGCCAGTTACAGGCGGGCCAGAAAGTGCTGATAAATGGCGCTTCCGGCGGTGTGGGTACCTACGCGGTACAAATAGCCAGGTCCATGGGCGCCGAGGTACATGGCGTGAGCAGCACCCGCAATGTTGAATTGGTGCTGGGCCTGGGAGCCGACCATGTCTTCGACTACAAAAAGGAAAATTATATCGAGAGTGAGGAGCGCTACGACCTGATTCTCGACATGGTGGGCAACCACTCCCTGCTGGATAACAGCAGGGTAATGAAACCCACTGGCCGCCTGGTCCAGGTAGGTGGCCCCTCGGGAGACTGGGTAGGGCCCTTTCGGGGAGCAATAGAAGCACTGCTGGTAGCACCGTTTATGGAGCAGGAAGTAGTGTCCATACTGGCGCAACTTACCGGCGATGACCTCGCCATACTGGCAACGCTGATGTCGGAAGGAAAAGTGACTTCGCGAATCGACCAGAGCTTTCCCCTGGCAGAGACTGCGCAGGCAATAGCCTATTCAGAAACCGGCCGCGCTCGCGGCAAGATCATTATCGGGATGGATTAAAGCTCGGCCGGGAACAATCCTTGTGCGCCAGGTAGTAGCTCCCGAACAGCAACATGATTGCGTCCCCGGTGGTGATACCTCCTACCACCGGGCAGGCATCGCAGCTGTGGCCTTGCCCACATTGGAGACCGGGCGGATTTTTCTGCCCAAACGACTGCTGAGCCAGTCAGGAATCACTGCATCCCGGAAAGCAGAAAGCTCGCAAAAAGCGGGTTTTCCCTGGTCTTTGCCAGGTCGCTGTGGAGATTATCTCTACCACCCAGACTGTGTGGCGGAGAGCGAAGGATTGATCAGAACAGCCTGAGGGCTGTTCTGACCCTCCGGGCGCCTCCGCTTCGCTGCGGCGCCAAAAACGCTCCTGTGGTCGCGTTTTTTCGAACCCTGAGGCACACTGCTTTCCGCCTCGCCATGGCTACTAATGCCCTATAAATCAGAGAGGTAAAAAATGAGCCCGGCATTAGAGGGCATCAAAAGTCGTGAGGATGGCCCCATGGCGGCCCCACAAAAGAAGAAGGCGCTGTCATTACCACCTTAATCGCAATAACGGTTGTTGGTTTATTTTACGTAGCGTTGAGGGTCTTGTCGGCCATGCAATACGCGAATGATTTCAATCCGTTTGCCGACAACTCGATAAAACACCGTGTGACTTTGAATGGCCAGACTCCTGACAACCGGTGAGAGTTCCGGACGCTCAACGCCCATTAAAGGCTGCTCCGTTAGCGACCAGAATTGCTCTTGGAGGATTGCCATATAACTATCTGACCGAGCTTTGCCCCACTGTCGCCGTGCGTACTGATAGATATTTTTGAGATCATCCCTGGCGATCGGCGCTATTACAAGCTGTTGGACCGGCATCCGGCCTAGCCCATAATATCGTCAAAGAGTGAACCCAACGCTGGTTTCGACTGAATTACTATCCCCTCGCCACGATCCAACTGATCGGTACCTACCTGAAGCTGTTCGCGCAAACCAGCCATCTTTATCTCGTAAATCCAGTCTTCATGGGTCTCCATAAAGCGCAGAGCTTCGCGGATAACTTCGCTGGCATTGTTGTATAAGCCACTTTCAACTTTGGCTTTGATGCGAGCCTCTAATTCGCTTGTCAATGACACGTGCATAATGGCCTCCACGGGCAGGCATGTATCGCGCCATGCTAGGGTCGATTACAATCTTTGTCAATATTTGTCCGAGTAGTTCGCGCTTGTGGCTATACTGGGATCGACAAATGAGTGGACTGTGACACTTCCAGTGCATCGGCCAATTCGGTCGCCTTGAGGCCCAGTTCATCTATATAGTTCCGCTTGATGAACCCCCGGGTGTACAGTGATTTTCGCCATCAGTGATGATCCTCATAATCCACGACATGCGCATCGCGATTCTCACAAACTTGAAGGTCTGAAGGTCTGAAGGTCATTCGCCAATTGTCGCTAACCCAGTTAGCGTGCCTCGCTTTATGCTTTCCCTTCGATGGATGCAGGCGCCACCCCAACAAATCCATATCCGCAATGTCCGTGGCGGAGTACAGAAATGTCCGGAGAGCTTACGGCAACTTCGCGCGGCTGAAGTAAAAGCACCAAAAAGCACGATTATCCAAAAATTCGTCTACATGAGATGCTGATACTGAGGCACCCGGGCTCCGCGGCCCTAGTTGGCCTGTTCCACCATGATTTCCTCCGCGATGCGCAAGACGTCGTCGAGGAAGCCATCAATATCCTCACGCCGAGTGCGGTGGTTATTGAACGCGCAGCGGAGCCCATACTTGCTCTGCACCGTCGTATCCGAAGGCACAGCGAGGCCGCGCTCCTGGAGCCGCAGCATGATTTCTGTATTGAGGGACTTCGAGGCATCCTCATCTGCTGCGACATGGCGAAAGCACACGATGTTGAGATCCACGGGAGCGAATAATTCCAGTAGCGGGTGTGCCTCGATCTGTCCTGCCATATACCGGGCAAGTGCGATGTCCCTGGCAATAAGCCTTCCGAACTTGGCGGCACCCTGTTCCTTGAACGCCATCCAAATCTTCAGTGCGCGAAAACCACGGCTCAGCTCCAAGCCATAATCAGCAAGGAATTTACCTGATATTGCCCCCCGCTCCTGGAGTTGGAGATAGGGGCCGTGCATCTCGAAGGTCGCAAAATGAGCTTCCGGATCCTTGATCAAAACGGCCCCCGCCTCGAAAGGCGTATGGAGCCATTTATGGGGATCGACAGCCACAGAGCCCGCTCTTTCAATCCCCGCGACCAGATGGGCGTGATCCGGCGCCAGGCGCAGTACCCCACCGATGCATCCATCAACATGAAACCACAGGCCTTCGCGATCGCAAAGATCAGCAATCGCGGACAGGTCATCAATCGCCCCAGTATTCGTCGTGCCCGCCGTCCCAATGACGCAAGCCGGTTGCAGCCCGTTCGCGTGGTCTTCCCTAATCGCCGCCTCCAGCGCATCAAGCCGCATCCGTTGGCAATCATCACTGGCAATCTCTACCAAAGCTTTAGCGCCAAGGCCCAGAGTCTCCAACGCCTTCTGATGGCAGCTGTGCACCTGATCCGAAGCATAAAAGCGCAAAGGCTTCTTCAGCCCGGCGATGCCTTCCCTGCGCACATCATACCCGGCAGCAAGATTGCGAATCACCGTATGCGCAACGAGGTTCGCCATTGACCCACCGCTGGTCAGAGTGCCGCTCGCGCTTTTGGGAAAGCCAACAATCTCCTTGAGCCAATCGACCACCTGTTGTTCGACTTGCGCCGCGCCAGTATTGCCTCCACCAAGGTTGCTTCCTTCCACGGCCGCAAGAAAATCGCCCAAAGCCCCCGTGAAGTTGCTGGCCCCCATATACCAGCCCCAAAAACGGGGATGGACGTTGCCCATCGGGTAAGCGGCCACTGTTTCCCGGTATTCGCGGTAAACAGTGTCCAGGGGCGTGGGGTCCCCCGGCAAACCAGTCTGGAATTTGGCGCGGACGTCGTCGGGCATGGGCGTCCAGGCGGGGCGCTCGCGCACACGGACCAGGTGTTCCACGGCCTCATCTACCATCCGGTGTGCAAGCGAGCGGGTCGCCTCCCAATCGTCTGGGTCAAGAGTCTCTTCGTTGAAATTGCGCATGTACCGTGCTCTCCAGTGCTTGCAAAAACCATGTAGGAAAAGTGCGTTCTATTCAAGTAGTTTCGGGTGTGGTCTATTCATCAATGCATACCGGTTGCGACGAGTCGCGGATGGCGGAGCCGCTGGCTTACGGCGAGGCCTGCCAATTCATCAAACCCGACTGAACAGCGTTCTGAACAATCCCGTGTAGATTTTCAGTGGAAGAATTTGATGAAGCGGAGCTTGTACCAGGAACACCTGAGAGAACTGCTTCAGGGTTTATGTGGTCCGACAGCACCAACTCTACCTTTCGCATCAATTGCGGG
>JAZBNW010000230.1:0-6054 GCA_036350855.1 Halieaceae bacterium | reverse complement strand
GGTGGCCACGGCCATGGGCCTGTTCGCGGCCATCCCCGCGGTGCTCGCCTACAACCGTTTTGCCTCTCGCGTGGATGTGTTCAACGGGCGCTACGATAGGTTCATGGATGAGTTTTCGAGCATTCTCCACCGGCAGGCCTACGCATCGCGCTCGCGCAGCGGGTCGAGGAGTTCGGCACCGTGACCGGGAGGCGCGAAAAGCATCGCCCGATGGCGGAGATCAACGTGGTGCCATACATCGACGTGATGCTGGTGCTGTTGATTATTTTTATGGTGACCGCGCCGATGCTGATGCAGGGTGTAAAAGTCGACCTGCCCGAGGCCAGCGCCGACCCGGTGGAAAACCAGGACAGCGAGCCCCTGATCATCTCCGTGGACAGTGGCGGGCAGTTGTTTCTCAACGTGGGATCCCAGGAAGACCAGGCGCTCTCCCTGGCCACCATCAGGGACCGGGTGGCGGCGGTGATGCGGCGCAGCCCGGAAAAACCCGTGCTGGTCTGGGGTGATCGCGCCGTGCCCTATGGGGAGGTTGTCACCGTCATGGTGGCGCTACAGGAGGCCGGCGCTCCCAGTGTCGGCCTGGTGACAGAGAACCCGAAGTGAGCACCAGCAGCGCCCCCAGCTCGATCTATGCCAAGCCGGTGGTGCCCCGTATTGTCCTGCGGCCGGCCCTGGCCAGTGTGCTGCTGCACGGCCTGCTGCTGTTTGCATTGACCGCCAACTGGGCGGATTCCACCCGGGACGTCATCGTCGTGAAGCCACTGCCCAAGGTGATCAATGCCCGGCTGGTGGATGCCAGCGAATTCAAGCCGAAGCCGAAACCGGTGCCCCCGGCGCCCAAGCCGAAACCCAAGCCGAAACCCGAGCCCAAGGCGGCGCCGGTCGCCAAGCCCAAGCCGGCCCCCAAACCCGCGCCGAAACCGGTGGTCGCGGCAAAGCCCAAGCCCGCGCCGGCGGCCAAGCCCAAACCTGTGCCGGCCCCGGCAAAGGCAGAACCTGAGCCGCCCCGGGTGACCCAGCAGGAACTGGCGGCCCTGGCCCGGGCCGACCTCGCCCGGGCGGTGGCGGAGGAGCAGAGCGCCGCCCAGGCGGCGGCGACCTCGGCGGAAATGGCGGCCAGCTACGCCGCACTTATCCAGCAGACTGTGATAAATTACTGGAGTCGTCCGCCCAGCGCGCGCAACGGGATGGAGGCCTTGTTGTCTATCCAGTTGATTCCGACCGGCGAAGTCGTCAGCGTCACCATTGTCAAAAGCAGCGGCAATACCGCCTTTGACCGCTCGGCTGTCAACGCGGTCGAAAAAGCGGGCAGCTTCCCCGAATTGCAGAATCTGCCGCCCAGGGAATTCGAAAAGACGTTCAGGCGATTCAGCCTGCTGTTCAGACCAGAGGATTTGCGTTACTGATGAAAAACCCAGCTATTGTCCTGCTCAATCTGGTGTTGCTGTGCGCCGCGATCGCCGCGCGGGCGGAACTCACCATTGAAATCACCCAGGGCTCCGACAACCCCACCGCCATCGCCGTAGTTCCCTTTGCCTGGCAGGCGGCGGGTACCGCCCCCGAGGACGTGGCCCTGGTCATCGAATCCGACCTGACCCGCAGCGGTCAGTTTACGCCGGTGGCGCGCACTGACATGCTCGGTTTGCCCAGCACCCAGGAGGAGGTTTTCTACCGCGACTGGCGCGCGCTGGAAACCGAGTACCTGCTGATCGGCAAGACCTCGCCGACCCCCAACAACGGCATGCGCGTGGATTACGAGTTGTTTGACGTGTTGCGCCAGACCAGGGTGTTTTCCGGCTACGAGTCGGGGCCTGCCAGCGATGCCCGCATGCTGGCCCACCGGGTCTCCGACCAGATCTACGAACACCTGACCGGGGTGCGCGGTGCCTTCGCCACGCGCCTGCTCTATGTGTCTGTCACCCGGGGCGGGGCGGGGAACAAGGACTATTACCGGCTGACGATGTCCGACTCCGACGGGGCGCGACCGATCGTGCTGCTGGAGTCGCGGGAGCCGCTGCTGGCACCGGCGTGGGCGCCGGATGCGGTACAGATTGCCTACGTATCTTTCGAGACAGGCCGCCCCGCCATTTTTCGCCAGGACCTGGCAACCGGCAAGCGCGAGCAGTTGACCAATTTCCAGGGCCTCAACAGCTCCCCCGCCTGGTCACCCGATGGCCGGACCATGGCCATGGTGCTGTCCAAGGACGGCAACCCGGATATCTACCTGATGGACCTGGCCACGCGGCAGCTGACCAATATCACCAATAATTATGCGATCGAGACGGAGCCTGCCTGGATGCCCGACGGTAAAGCGCTGCTGTTCACGTCCGACCGTGGCGGCAAGCCCCAGATCTATCGCTATGACCTGGCCAGCAAGGCGACCAAGCGGATCACCTTCGAGGGTAATTACAACGCCCGGGCACGGGTGGCCCAGGACGGCCGCAATGTGGTGCTGGTCCACCAGCAGGAGGGAAATTTCCAGATAGCGGTGCTGGACCTGGTCACCAACCGGATGGTAACGCTGACTTCCACCGCCCTGGATGAAAGCCCCAGTATCGCCCCCAATGGCTCTATGGTATTGTACGCCACCAAATTTGGTGACCGCGGGATTCTGGCCGCGGTATCTGTGGATGGTGGTGCGAAATTCCGTTTGCCCTCGCGCGAGGGCGATGTGCGAGAGCCGGCGTGGTCACCGTTTTTAACCGCGAAATAGCGCGAAATTGTCACTAAATCCGATTGATTGTTATTGCAACTTCGAAGGACTTTTAAATGAAACACGTATCTGTTGCAGGTAAGTTTGTCACATTGCTGCTCAGCGCAGCATTCCTGGTTGCCTGTTCCGGTAGCAGCACCAGGGAAGACGAGGAGGCCGCGGCCGCTGCCGCCGCCGCCGCGG
Organism: Halieaceae bacterium; assembly: GCA_036350855.1. Taxonomy (GTDB): domain Bacteria; phylum Pseudomonadota; class Gammaproteobacteria; order Pseudomonadales; family Halieaceae; genus JARRPM01. Next base: position 3,158 of record JAZBNW010000230.1, on the reverse strand, counting down.
CTGCCGCGAGGGCAGCCCAGGAGGCCGCCGCAGCGTCGGCGTCTGCCTCATCATCCGCTGCCGATGCTGAGCGCATGCGCCTGATGGAGGCCGCCGCGGCATACGGCAACGTCTTCTATTTCGCCTTCGACAGCTCCAACCTCACCCCGGAGGCTATCACCTCGCTGGATGCCCACATCGCGGCGCTGGCAGGCACCAACAGCACCATCCGGCTCGAGGGGCACACCGACGAGCGCGGCACCCGGGAATACAACCTGGCGCTGGGTGAGCGTCGCGCCAATTCCGTGCGCGACTACATGGTACTTAACGGCATTGCCAACTACCGCATCGAGGCGATCAGCTACGGCGAGGAGCGCCCCATCGCTTATGGCTCAGGGGAATCCAACTGGGCCCAGAACCGTCGCGTGGAACTGGTAGTCGTAAACTGATTCTGGTTTAACGATGAGAATATCTGACAAAATCTTCGTCATATCCGGGCTGGTTCTGTTAGCCGGCCCGTTCGGTTGCACCGCCACGGCGCAGGACTACGTTGACCTGGAGGCGGAAAGAGCCGCTGCCGCCCAGACCACCGCACCCGGGGACCCCTATGCACCGCGGGGGGCACAGAGTTACCCGGCTACCAGTTACGGTGTAGGCACGGCGCCCGCTGCCCCCGCCGTGGCGGCGGCAACACCGGCCGCCAGCGTTCCGTCCAGCCAGCCGGTAGCACCACAGCTTTCCGGGCAGGACCAGAGCCAGAACCTGGGCATGCTGTTCATGCAGATCCAGCAATTACAGCAGCAGGTGATGCAACTCAATGGCCGGGTCGAGGAGCAGGCCAATGAACTGCGGACGCTGCGGGAGCAGAGCCTGCAGCGCTACGTGGACCTGGATAAGCGACTCAGCGCAGCCGGCGCCGGTGGAGCCGCTGTCGCGGCACCGGGTGCTGCCCAGGCGCCGGCAGACGGCGACGCGATACTCGCAGTGGGCCCGTCGGTAGCCGGCAGTGCGCCGGGTGCCGCCCAGCCAGGCGAGGACGAGGCCTATCGTGCAGCGTACTCACTGGTGCAGAGCCAGAAGTTCGACCAGGCGGTGCAGGCCTTTCAGAAGTTCCAGCGGGATTACCCGGCCGGGAAATACGCTCCCAACACCTATTACTGGCTGGGCGAGTTATACCTGGTGATACAGCCGCCGGACCTCGAGTCCTCGCGGCAGTCCTTTGCCATGCTGCTGAGCCAGTACCCGGACAACAGCAAGGCGCCCGACGCGCTGTATAAGCTGGGCAAGGTGCAGTATATGAAGGGCAACCGGGAAAAGGCGAAGGAATACCTGGACCAGGTGATCAGTCGTTACGGCTCCACCAACAGCTCCGCGGTAAAATTGGCCAGGGATTTCCTCGCCGAGAATTACTGAGTCCCGGCTCGGTAAAGTCTCATGTCACCACCTGCCTCAGCCGCAAACAGCAAGCTGCCTGACCATGGCGGGCGCTCTCTACCCGCCGCAGCGGGGGAGACTGTCCGGATCACCGAGATTTTCTATTCCCTGCAGGGAGAGGCCCGCACCGTGGGCCTGCCCACGGTTTTCGTGCGGCTCACCGGCTGTCCCCTGCGCTGCCTTTACTGCGATACCGAATACGCTTTCAATGGCGGCGAGCTGTTCAGCATCGACGCTATCGCGGAGCGCGTGGCGGGATTCGAGCCGCGCTATGTGACGGTGACCGGTGGCGAGCCCCTGGCCCAGAAAACCTGCCTGCCGCTGCTGGCCCGCCTGTGCGACGCGGGCTACGAGGTTTCCCTGGAAACCAGTGGCGCGATGAGTGTCGCCAGCGTTGATGAACGCGTGGTCAAGGTGCTGGACCTGAAAACCCCGGCCTCCGGCGAGATGGCGCGCAACGACTATGGCAATATCCCCCTGCTCACCCCGCGCGACCAGGTGAAATTCGTGATCTGTGACCGCGCCGATTACGAGTGGGCCCGGTTCAAGCTGGACGAGTACCAGCTGGCGCAGCGGGTGTCGGATGTGCTGTTCTCTCCCAGCCACGGCCAGCTGTCCGGCCGGGAGCTGGCGGAGTGGATACTGGCGGATAAGCTGCCGGTGCGCCTGCAGCTGCAACTGCACAAACTGTTGTGGAACGATGCGCCGGGGCACTGACGGCCATGGCTGAACAGGCGCGGGCGGTCATCCTGGTCTCCGGCGGGCTGGACTCCACCACCGTGCTCGCCATGGCGAAGGCGGCGGGTTATGCCTGTTATACCCTGAGCTTCGACTACGGCCAGCGCCACCGCGCGGAGTTGTTCGCCGCGGAGCGGGTGTCCGCCGCGCTGGGGGATGTCGAGCACAAGGTCGTCCGGCTCAACCTCGACAGCATCGGCGGTTCGGCGCTCACCGACGCAAGCATCGCGGTACCGGAAGAGGCGACCGAGGGCATCCCCATCACCTATGTGCCTGCCCGCAATACCGTTTTCCTGTCCATCGCCCTGGCCTGGGCCGAGGTGCTGGAAGCCGGCGATATCTTTATCGGTGTCAACGCCGTGGACTATTCCGGCTACCCGGACTGTCGCCCCGAATACATCGCGGCCTTCGAGACCATGGCCAATCTCGCCACCCGGGCCGGTGTCGAGGGGCATCCATTGACCATCCACACCCCGCTCATGTCCATGGGCAAGGGTGCAATCATCGAGGCCGGCCTGGCCCTGGGGGTGGACTATTCCCTCACCGTCTCCTGCTACCAGGCCACCCCGGAAGGGCTCGCCTGCGGCAGGTGCGACAGCTGCAGGCTGCGGCGCCAGGGCTTCATCGACGCGGGGGTGCCCGACCCCACCCGCTACCTAAGTACTTGATTCCGGTTAGTTAGTGAGCAAATAAATAATTCCGGGGACTTGAGTTTTCCGGTTAAATCCGTACTATACGCAGCTCCTTTCGGGGCCGTTAGCTCAGTTGGTAGAGCAGTTGGCTTTTAACCAATTGGTCGCTGGTTCGAATCCAGCACGGCCCACCAATTTCCCCTTTTTGTATCAATTGCTTAGCGCGTTACTGCGCTCAGCGTCCGGTGCCTTAGCACTACCAGTGCCGGAGTTTTGCCGGACTTTCCCTCACACACCCTGTTTGCCGCCTCGATGAGCTCCTCCAACTCCGGCGCGGAGTAATGGGTGGTGATATCGCCGTTCTTGTGGCCAAGC
>JAZBNW010000229.1:0-10282 GCA_036350855.1 Halieaceae bacterium | reverse complement strand
TCGAAGGCCGGATTGCCGTGGGTGTGATCCAGGTGGTAGTGGGTGTTGATCAGCAGGACCGTATCGGCGCCGGTGAGCTCCCGGGCCAGCTCGCGAATTCGCTGCCCCTGCAGTGGCAGCAGCATGGTATCCACCACCACCGCGCCGGCGTCGGTGCGCAGCACCGCAGTATTGCCCCCCAGGCCCCGCAGGACTGAGAGGTCGTCACTCAGGCGTTCCACCTCGATCGTTCGCAGTTGCACAAAGACATAGCCGCAAGACACGATCACCAGCACTGCGACCAGCAGCAAGCCGGTCTGCCATTTTTTCATAAGCCCTTCACTCCGTTGAGGCAAGCTGCGAGAAACTGACTGATTGGCCTGCCCCGCGGATATTCTCGCACAGTGACTGTGGATGTATACGGCTGCCGGCCGGATGCGGTATCTTTTTGGACAGAATGGCATCCGCGCCTGCCGGCTGGCGTCGCACTGTAACGAATCATGGATTTCTGGCAGTCGGCGTTCGCGTTTGGCCCCCGGCCATGGCCACCCGGCGGCGGAATTCGTTACACTGGCCGACCGCTGACACGAGAGAGAAAAGCCATGTTTGCAACACTGGAAGTTTCGGTTGAAGGCCCCATCGGGCGACTTTGGCTCAATCGCCCCCGGCGACTCAATGCCCTGTCACTGGAAACCCTCACCGAGTTGGCTGCCGCGGCGCGCTGGTTTGACGAGCAGGAAGCCGTGCGAGTGGTCACCGTGGGTGGCCGGGGCCGCGCATTTTCAGCCGGCGCCGACCTGGACGGCTTCCCCGCGGCTGCGGACGCCCGGGTGCGCGAGGCGGCCGATGCGGGGCGCTTGATGGCGGAGGCGCTGGAGGCGATGCGCGCGGTGACTATCGCCGGAATCCAGGGCTGGTGTGTGGGTGGCGGCCTGGTGCTGGCCGCGGCCTGCGACCTGCGTATCGCGGCGGAGACGGCGCGTTTCTCCATCCCGGAAATCGACCTGGGCATTCCCCTGGCCTGGGGCGGTATCCCACGGCTGGTGCGTGAGATCGGACCTGCCCTGACCAAGGAACTGGTCATCACCTGCCGTGAATTCGCACCCGCTGAGGCGCAGGCGGCGGGCTTTCTCAATCGCGTGGTAAAGGAGGCAGATCTGGAAGCGTCGGTAGAGGCGCTGGCTTCGCTGATCGCGGCCAAACCGGCGATGCCGGTGGCCGCCACCAAACGCCATGTCAATGCCGTCACCGCCCAGATGGTCGGCACCATGCGCGCCTGGTCCGATGCGGACGGCCTGGTGGGCGGTTTGCTGGACGCCGAGTGCACTGCCGCCCGGCAGGCCTACGCCAGGGCACGGGGGCGCTAGCGTACCCGCGATCCCCGGTCAGAATGCAACACTCTTTCCCAAACCCAGTCACTGGAAACCGCTATGCCCGATCAAGCCAGCAATGCAGCCGATGTCACGAAACCCGTCGCCGGCGCCATGACAACCCTCGGCAGAACCCTGGGTTCAGTCATGGAAGCAGGTCGCGATATCCTGGCCAGGCGTCGTCGGGGTGTCCCCGCTGCCGCCAACAGCGCCGACGCACTGATGGCGCTGTGCCGGGATTTACTGGACCACCGGGGGGAGGCGTCGGGCCTGGCCCTGGCGGGTGAAATCATCGCCGGCTACCAGCAGCTGCCGGCGACTGCGCGGCTGGCCTTCTTTACCGGCCTGGCGACCGAGTTCGACGTGCATCCCGATGCCATTGTCGCTGCAGCGGAGCGCTATCGCGACCAGCCGGACCTGGAGAATCTCTGGGCGCTCAACCGGGTGGTGGAAGCGCCGCGGCAGAAGCTGTTCCGACGGATCAATATGGTCCCGGACGGCACCCGGACCCTCGTCGTCATGCGCGGCCACCTGCTGTCGATGCTGCGGGCGAACCCGGGGCTCAGGGGTATCGATTCGGACCTGCGACACCTGTTTATCTCGTGGTTCAACAAGGGTTTCCTCGAGCTGCGCAAGATCGACTGGTCCTCGCCGGCGATGGTGCTGGAGAAGATCATCGATTACGAGGCCGTGCACGAGATCAATGGCTGGGACGATCTGCGCAGTCGCCTGCGCGAGGATCGACGCTGTTTTGCGTTCTTCCATCCCGCCCTGGCCAATGACCCGCTGGTATTCGTGGAAATAGCGCTGACGGATTCGCTGCCAGACGACATGGCCCCTTTGCTCAAGCTGGAGCGCACGTCGCCGCCGGCGAAGCGCATCAACACGGTGGTGTTTTACTCCATCAGCAACTGCCATCCGGGGCTGGCGGGGATTTCCTTCGGTAATTTCCTGATCAAGAACGTGGTGCAGGAACTCAAGAAGGAGATGCCAGGGCTCAAGACCTTCGTGACCCTGTCACCCGTGCCGGGTTTTCGCCGCTGGTTGCTGGACGCAAACCTGGATGGGCTGATCGACGAGGACCTGATCCCGCGGGTAAGGCAGCCGATGGGCAAGGTGGTGGAGGGCGTGGTTTACGACGCGCTGCTCAAGCTGTGCGCGCACTACCTGCTGGTGGAAAAGTCTGGCGACCTGCCCAGGGATCCGGTGGCGCGGTTTCACCTGGGTAACGGCGCGCGGCTGCACCGCATGCACGGGGGCGCGGATCTGTCGGTGAAGGGCCGGGAGCAGTCGGCGGGTATCATGGTCAACTACCTCTACGACCTGGATAAAATCGAGGAAAACCATGAGGCGTTTTTCGACCAGGGCAAGATAGCGGTATCCCGCACCATCAGCCGTTTGCTGGCCTAGGCGCCCCGGGCCGCCAGGGGTTTACCGCCCCTGGCGCGCGACTTCACGGCTTTGCGCTTTTTTCCCGCCGGGCGTTTTGGCGCCTGCCCGGTACGCTTGAGTTTGGCAACGGCGGCGACCGCCTCGTCTAGACACTCGCGCATGATGTCGGGGTCGGGCATCATGTTCCGGTCCGAGGTGAACGTCAGCCCTACCGTATCGGCATAGGTGCTGGCGCTGAACATCAAACCGCAACCGCTGTACAGCGGTGAAATACTGGTGAAGCCGTGGACGCGGGCTCCCAGCAGGTACAGGGGCTCGTCCGCTCCCTGCAGCTCCGCCAGGCCCAGGCTGCCACTGGACATCACGGCGCGGTTGAGGCTGTTCTTCTGGTTGGACAGCTTGCCCAGCCATGCCAGCAACGGCGCCGGTACATTCTCATACAGCGAACGCAGGCGAAAACTGGTCAACTCGGCATTTTCGATGGACTGCAGTTCCCGGTTGGCGGTGTAGATCGCCTGTAGTCGTCCCACCGGAAAGGTCACCGGTATGTGCAGCTCGATCTGGTTGATCGCCAGGCGGTTGCCGACCAGGGCATGGGCGCCGGCGTTGCGCACGTTCACCTCCAGCAGGGCCTGCAGCGAGGTGTCTTTCAGTTCCCCATGCCTTTCCAGGTAGCGCCGCATTGCCTCGCCGGCGATCGCCAGCACCGCATGGGTCAGGGTTGCGCCGGGCACCCTGCGCAGATAGTTATCGAACACCTCGCGCGGATAGAAGGCGCCTTCGAAGACCCGCGCCGAGGTAAGGGGCTGGGCGAAGCGGGTGAGTGACTCCCCCGTTCCTTCCCCCTCGGCCATGCTTTGCGCCGCGCGAATCGACAGACGCGTGAGTATCTTGGAGAGGGTGCGGAAATTGCTGGCGGACTGCAGCACCAGGCGCAGGGACCGCACCGAGTTGTTGAGCAGGCCGCGCACGATCATTTCCACCGGCTGCGGGGCTCTCCTGGGCAGGTGGGCGATATGCTGGGCGGAGGACTCGTGCTGGCGCGGATTGGGCGTGTGGACGTGGGCGGACTGAAACAGCTCCTGCGCCGTAAACTCATCCATCGCACAGTGATGCACCTTGAAATAGATCGCGAAGCTGTTCCTGGGCATGCCCTCCACGTTGTGCAGCCCCTCGATGACATAGAGCTCCCACAGGGGCCTGCTCATGTCCAGGGGGCGGGAGTGCAGGCGGGATGTCAGAATACAGAACTGCCGCCAGTCTCCCGGTTGCGGCAGCGCCAGGTGTCGAACGTGAAAGTCCAGGTCGAACTTCTCGTCGTTGATCCAGTAGGGGTAATCGATATCCCCCGGTGTGCGCCGGATCTTCTGCGTGAACACCGGGGCGGTATTCAGGCGGTTGCGGACGTGCTCCCTGATATGGGTGAAACGCACCTGTTTGTCGCCCAGGCCTGACTGGTCGTACAGGTAGATCAGGCTGATGTGGGTCGGACTTTCCACTTTCTCCATAAAGAGGAAGTTGGCGTCTTCGCTGTCCACTTGCTGCATATCAGTTCATTCCTGCTCGATTCTGTGGTTTCGCTGGTGGCTAGATAACGTGGTTGCGAATATACGCACCGGCTTTTTCCAGCGCCTCGCGACTTTCCGGCAGGAACCCCATGGCCTGCCAGACATGGGGGACCTTGCGCCAGATATCCACGCTCACTTCCACGTCGTAGATATGGGCGCGCCGGGCGAGCCGCAGGCTGTCATCCAGCAGCATTTCGCTGTCACTGACCTGGACGTACATGGGCGGCAGTCCTTCGAAATTGCCGTTGATCGGCGACACCAGCGGATCCTCGGGCGCGTTGTCCCCCAGATAGAGCGGGCGGGGGTTGAGCGCGCGGTCCTTGGGTGCGGGCAGCGCGGTGTCGCTGGCCGAGTTCTTCCAGCGCGATGGCGCCTTTTCGCTCACATCCAGCAGTGGCGACAGCATGTAGGCGCAGGCCGGCATGGGCAGCTTGCGCTCCTTCAGGGCCAGCAGTGTCGAGAGGGTAAGGCCGCCTCCCGCCGAGTCCCCGGCGATGATGATGATGTTCGGCGCGACACCCTGGCGCAGCAGCCAGCGGTAGGCGAGCACCGCGTCCTCCAGACAGGCCGGAAAGGGGTCCTCCGGCGCCAGGCGGTAATAGGCCATGAGCGCCTGCGCGTTGGCGTTCCGGCACAGCCGGCTGACCATGCCGGTATGGGCATTGGGCATGCGGATGACATAGGCCCCGCCGGGCAGGTAAAGAATCACCCGCTGGGGATCGGTGTTTGCGGCCCTGACCCACTCCGCTTCGAATTTCGCCCCCGGTAGCTTGACGGGTTCGCGCCGGGTGCCCCGCGGTATCGCCAGCCGGCCGACGGTGTTGTCGCTGAAACTGACCATCTGCCGCAATCGATCGAGCGACTTGATGTACTTGAACATCGGCTTTACGGTCAGGGTGAGCTGCAGGTTCAGTAGGTCGGTTTGCCAGCTTTGCATAGCGCCAGGTCCTGGGGTTGGGATGTGTATCGAAGGTCTCCCGCGATATTTCGCGGGAGATGGCCTTGCTGCGGCTTTCGATACTAGCCCTATTGCAAACAGGGATAAAGCTTGATTTTCCCGCGTCATAACGGTTCGGGAATGAGCCGGGAGCGCCGCTCAAACCTTGTCGAACTCTATCTCCCTGAGAAACCGCGCTATTTCCTTCAGGTATTTGCCCTTGTCCAGGTGCAGCAGGTGGTTACCCGGGAACCAGTGAATGCGGGGTCGATCCCAGTGGTCCCACAGCAGGCGTGCATGCTTGGGCGGTGCGAGCCGGTCCCCGGCGCCGGCGATCACCATCAGCCGCTCCTTGGGAATCAGCGGCCGGTAGGTCAGGGGCGAATGCACCGCCAGCATATGCCGGGCATCCCGCACGCTGGTATTGCTGAATTTGAGCAGGGCCTTGATCGCCAGGTTCATCGGATACCATTCCAGTACCAGGTCCGGCAGGCTCGCCACCGGCACATTGGGTATGGAGAAGTGCAGCCGGTCCTCCACCGCCGCGAGCAGGGCGGAGGTGTAGCCGCCCAGGCTGATGCCCGTCACCCCGATTTTGCTCGCGCCCCGGGACTCCAGGTAGTCCATGAAAATACGGAAATCGTGCACCGCATGCGCCATGGATTCATTGAGATGGGAGATGCCGCCGGCGAAAAACCCGTGGCCGCTGAAAGGGGAGAGGCGCGACTGGCGCCTGCCGTGGTGGGGCAGGGTGTACAGCAGGATGTCGTAGCCCTGCTGGTAGAACCAGGGCAGGGCAAAAAACAGGCGGTTGAGCCAGTAGGGGTCCGCCATAAACCCGTGAATCACGCATATCGTCGGCCTCGGGCCGCTGTCGTGGCGCCAGTACTGTGCCACCGCTTTCATATTGCGTCGCTGCTTCGGGTAGCTTTCGCGCAGCTTCGGGTTGACCGTTTTGAAGGGGCTGTCGAAACTGAGCAGCTCGCAGCTGCCATCGGTCGGCCTGAAACGGAAAAAGCCCGCCGAGCTGGATTCGACGTTCACCCTGGACGCGTCAGGCTTGCGGAAAAATCTGGTCGGGTCGGCGGCGTTGGCCTTGTTGCGGTAAAAGCCGATCGTGGCCATATCGCGCTTGAGTTGGCGTGGCGTGATACTGGCTGGCAGGGCCAGCGAACCCAGCAGACCGGCGCCGGCGGTGCGCAGCAGGTAATCCGCCACCGCGGTGCTGTCCACGGTGAGTTCCGTGCGCAGGTCCAGCTCGAAATCATCGGGGAATTTGTGGAAGCTGCTTTCCAGGGTCTCCCACCAGGGCTGCTCCGGCATGATCCTGCGCGTATGGCTGTAGGTGTTGTTGGCGACCCGGGAGACGGTGGAGGCTATATCGTACATATCATTATTTTCCTTGTGGTCAATTGCGGTTGAATCGGTCTTTCCGAGCGCGTCAGGTCGCGGCCGCCATGCGCCGGCGCAGGAAAGCGATCTGGGTAGCCAGTGGCAGGTCCTTGGGGCACATATCCTCGCAGCCCAGCAGTGTCATGCAGCCGAACACGCCGCTCTCGTCGCCCACCAACTCGTAAAAGGCCGCATCGCTGCGTTCGTCCCGGGGGTCCAGTCGAAACCGGGTTAACTGGTTGAGGCCCACGGCACCGACAAAGTCATCGCGCATCCTGGCAGTGCCACAGGCGGCCACGCAACAGCCGCACTCGATACAGCGCTCCAGCTCGTAAATCTGTTCGGCCAGTTCCCGTTCCATGGGTGTTTCCATGGCATTGATATCCAGGCTTTCCAGCGCCTGGCTGTGCACCCAGGTCTCGAGCCGCTCGGACATGCCGCGCATCCACTTGCCGGTGTTGACCGAGAGGTCGCCGATCAGCTCGAAAGCGGGCAGGGGTGCCAGGGTGATCTGTTCCGGCAGGTCCCTGGTCAGGGTGCGGCAGGCGAGGCCCGGGCGACCGTTGATGATCATGCCGCAACTGCCGCAGATACCGGCGCGACAGACGAAATCGAACTGCAGTGAGGGATCCTGCCGCTCCCGGATCTCGGTGAGGGCGATGAACAGGGTCATGGCATCCGCTTCCTCGACCTCGAAGGTCTGCAGCCGCGGCTGGCTGTCCGGGTCCCGCGGGTTGTGGCGCAGAACCTGTATGCGCAGGGTGCGCGCCGCCTGGTGCAGCGGAATCCGGTTCATGGTTCCTCTCCCAGGCGCTCGTTGTTTTCGCGCAGGTGCTCCGGCAGTAAATGCCTGAAGGGCATCAGTGCCTCCTGGCGTTTGTGTCGATCGGCAGTGGCCAGCTCGCCGGCGATGGTGTCCACCTGTTGCTGCCGCACCCCGGTGTCCGGGTGCTCGATGTAGTCCCTGGCGCCATAGCCGCGCCAGCCCGGGGGCAGTTCCATTGTCATGATATCCAGCGGTTCGTAATCCAGTACCGGCAGGCGGGCATCGGCTGAGGGCCAGCTGGCGAGGGTGCGGCGCATCCAGTTGAGGTCGTCCCGCCGGGGGTAGTCGGCGCGGTAGTGGGCGCCGCGGCTCTCGGTGCGCTGCAGGGCGCCATAGGCAACGCACTGGGCGAGCTTGAGCATGCGCTGGACCCGATAGGCCGTCACCAGTTCGGGATTTGCCCCCGGGGCGCTGCTGCGCAGGCGGATATCGCGGCTGCGCAGCTGTAACTCCTGCAGGGTGGCCACCGCCTGCTCGAGGCGCTCCCTGTCCCGGAAGATGCCCACCTGGGCGGTCATGGTTTCCTGCATCAGCCTGGCGAGCTCGAAGGCGCTCTCCCGGCCCCCGCTGTCGGCAATGCCGGCCAGTCGCTTTCGTTCAGCGCGGCCGAATTCCTCTACCAGGGCGCTGGAGAGTCTGAGGGCGCCCTCGCTGGAGTCGCAAAAGTCGGCCATCGTGTCACCCACGATCATCCCGGCCACCACCGTTTCCGCCACCGAGTTACCGCCCAGCCGGTTGAAGCCGTGCATATCCCAGCAGGCCGCCTCGCCGGCTGCGAACAGGCCCCGCAGCTGCGGGCTCTGACCGCGGTGGTCGGTGCGCACGCCACCCATGGAGTAGTGCTGGGCCGGGCGAACCGGGATCAGCTCGCGCACCGGGTCCACGCCGAGGAAGTACTGGCAGATCTCCTTCACCTCGCGCAGCTTGTTGTTGATGTGGTCGGCGCCCAGCAGGCGAATATCCAGCCACAGGTGCTCGCCAAAGCGGCTCGTTACCCCGTGCCCGGCGGCGATGTGCTCCTCCATGCGGCGCGATACCACGTCCCTGGAGGCCAGCTCTTTTTTCTCCGGTTCGTAGTCCGGCATGAAACGGTGTCTGTTGCCGTCCAGCAGCAGGCCGCCGTCACCGCGACAACCCTCGGTGACCAGGATGCCCGCCGGGAATATGCCGGTGGGATGAAACTGTATGGCTTCCATGTTGCCCAGGGTTGCGATGCCGGTTTCCAGCGCGATGGCGGCCCCCATACCCTCGTTGATCACGGCGTTGGTCGATACGCGGTAGATACGGCCGAAGCCGCCGGTGGCGATGCAGGTAGCTTTGGCGACATAGGCCAGCAACTCCCCGGTCATCAGGTTGCGTACGATGGCGCCGTGACAGCGCCCGTCGCCGTGAATCAGCGCCAGCGCCTCCATGCGCTCATGTACCGGAATGTTCGCCGCGATGGCCTGGTTGCTCATGGTGTAAAGCATCGCGTGGCCGGTGCCGTCCGAAACGTAACAGGCCCGCCATTTCTGGGTGCCGCCGAAATTGCGGCTGGTGATCAGGCCGTGGGCGGCATCGGGTTCGGAGATGGTCTTCTTCTGGCCGTCGACGGTGATCTCGCGCTCGCCCCGCGCAACCCGGTTCCAGGGCACGCCCCAGGCGGCGAGCTCCCGTATCGCCTTGGGAGCGGTGTGGGTGAACATGCGCACGACTGCCTGGTCTGCCCCCCAGTCGCTGCCGCGCACGGTGTCGGCGAAATGAATGTCCTCGTTATCACCGGCCGCGCCCAGGCAATTGCCCAGGCTGGCCTGCATGCCGCCCTGGGCGGCGGCGGAGTGGGAGCGTTTGGCGGGAACAAGGCTGAGGACGATGACATCGTGGCCGCGGCGCTTGGCGCCGATGGCAGCGCGCTGCCCGGCCAGGCCGCCGCCGATCACCAGGACATCAGTGTAGATTATCTGCATGAGTTATCCCGGCTGCGCCTGTTCGTGGGCCGGCAGGTAACGCTCCCCGGCGCGGGGGGCGTGATCCCGGCCAATGATCATATAGGTGACCAGGCTGGCGCTTCCCAGGCAGAGGAAAAACGCGATGATACCCCACATGGCCAGCTTGAGCCGGCGCCTGACCAGTTTTGAACTGGCGGCGGGAATGGGCCCCCATTTCATTGCGAGGCGATAGATCCCGATGCCCGCATGCAGGTGCACGCAGACCAGCAGAGGCGCGTACAGTATCCAGAAACGACCGCTCCAGACCCTGTCGGAGGAGGCGTAGGGACCAATATTGTCAGGCTGCAGGAACACCACGAGCAGGTGCGCGGAGGCCAGGAAAAACAGGGCAAACCCGGTGCCCACCTGCAGGTACCACAAGGTGGTGTCGGGGTGTCGCATGGCGCCCACATGCGCATTGAACTCGCGATACTGGCGGTAGCTTCCGGGAAATTTGCGCAGCGCCAGCACCGCGTGCAATGCAATGAGGGCAAAGATGATCACGGCCACCCCGGACACCAGCAGGGGGTAGGGCTCGCCGAAAAATGGCTCGCCCTCGAACATTTTCGTCACCTGGTACATGGCGTCTTTTCCCAGCAGTATGCTGGATTCAAAAAACATATGGCCCCAGACGAACAACACCAGCAGCAGGCCGGTGAGGCTCTGCAGGATGTCCGCCCGGGCTGGTCCCCTGTCAAGCTTGACCGTCATTACCTGTCATACGCCGCTTTCCCGTTGATATTACCGATGATACTAACCGAGGGTGTTTTACCCAACCTTGTTCTGGCTCAAGTGTCCAGCTGTTGACCGCATGGGAGCCCTAGTGTACCTCGTCGCTCATATTGTCACAT
>JAZBNW010000228.1:0-9550 GCA_036350855.1 Halieaceae bacterium | reverse complement strand
GATTCGTTTTCTTGCTCATGCTCAATCCAAGGTACAATAACGCCGGCAGGCGCCCGAAGGGGCGTGCATTCTACACATTTGGCCCCCGATACGAAACTGACCCATGGCGAAGAAGAAATCTTCCAGCAAGGCCTGGTTGAAAGAACACCGGGAAGACCCCTATGTCCAGCAGGCCCAGCGGGAGGGCTACCGTTCGCGCGCCTGCTACAAGCTGCTGGAGATCCAGGAGCGGGACCGCCTGATCAGGCCAGGTATGACGGTACTGGACCTTGGCAGCGCCCCCGGGGGCTGGTCCCAGGTGGCGGTTGCCCTGGTGGGGCACTCCGGCCGGGTCATCGCCTCGGACATCCTGCCCATGGATACCCTCGCCGGCGTCGACTTCATAGAGGGGGATTTCACCAGTGACGAGGTATTCCGACAGATCCTGGACGCCCTTGGCGACACGCCGGTGGACCTGGTGATCTCCGACATGGCGCCCAATATGAGCGGGATGAGCGCGGTGGACCAGCCGCGCTCGATCTACCTGGTGGAGCTGGCACTGGATATGGCCCGACAGGTGCTGGCGCCGGGGGGCGCGTTTGTCAGCAAGGTATTCCAGGGCGAGGGCTTCGACGAGCTGTTTCGTGAGGCCAGGGGTTCCTTCGGCAAGGTGCTTACCCGCAAGCCGAAGGCATCCAGGCCCCGGTCCCGTGAAGTGTACGTCGTCGCGACGGATTTCCGGGGTGCCTGAGACTGCGCTTTCCTGTCCTTGAAACATGGGAAGATGGCCCCAACTATAGTAAATTGGCACCGAATTCGATTTTTGTGCGTATCAAGCGGGGGCGGTACAGTGGACTGCCCCGGTCTCCCGCCGATCTTGCGGGTCTTGGCTATAATTAACGGAGCGAGAGGCTGTCACATCTTTCCCGATTCGCCCCGGCAACAGGGCCGGGTCGATGGGGGAACCTTCGCGGGATCCTTGGTGAGGTAACAGTATTGAACGACATGGTTAAAAATTTACTACTTTGGCTGGTCATTGCCGCGGTCCTGCTGTCGGTTTTCAACAACTTCAACATGAAAAGCCAGACTGAGCAGGTGGGGTATTCCGAATTTATCCAGGAGATCCAGGGCGAGCAGGTGAAGCGCGTGGTGGTGGAAGGCCTCACCATATCCGGTGAGCGCTTCGATGGCACCAATTTCGAAACCATCCGGCCGATGCTCGAAGACCCCAAGCTGATCGACGACCTGCTGCAGCACAATGTGGCGGTAGAGGGTCGCAAGCCGGAGCAGCAGAGCGTCTGGAGCCAGTTGCTGGTAGCCAGCTTCCCCATCCTTATCATTATCGCCGTGTTCATGTTCTTCATGCGCCAGATGCAGGGCGGTGCGGGCGGCCGCGGCGGCCCGATGAGCTTTGGCAAGAGCAAGGCGCGGCTGCTCGGTGAGGACCAGATCACCACTACCTTCGCCGATGTGGCCGGCGTGGACGAGGCCAAGGAGGACGTCAAGGAGCTGGTGGAGTTCCTGCGCGACCCGAGCCGATTCCAGAAACTGGGGGGCCGTATTCCCCGGGGCGTGCTGATGGTGGGCCAGCCCGGTACCGGCAAGACCCTGCTGGCCAAGGCCATCGCGGGTGAGGCCAAGGTGCCGTTTTTCACCATATCGGGCTCCGATTTCGTTGAAATGTTTGTCGGCGTGGGCGCCTCCAGGGTCCGTGACATGTTCGACCAGGCCAAGAAACAGGCGCCCTGTATCATTTTTATCGATGAGATAGACGCGGTGGGCCGCCATCGCGGCGCGGGTCTGGGCGGCGGTCACGACGAGCGCGAACAGACCCTGAACCAGCTGCTGGTGGAGATGGACGGCTTTGAAGTCAACGACGGCGTGATTGTTATCGCGGCCACCAACCGCCCTGACGTGCTGGACCCCGCCCTGTTGCGCCCGGGTCGTTTTGACCGCCAGGTGGTCGTGGGCCTGCCGGATATCCGGGGCCGGGAACAGATTCTCAAGGTGCATATGCGCAAGGTGCCCCTGGCCGAGGATGTCGAGGCCAGCAAGATTGCGCGGGGTACTCCCGGCTTTTCCGGAGCTGACCTGGCCAACCTGGTCAATGAGGCCGCCCTGTTTGCCGCGCGCTCCAACGTGCGCACCGTGGGCATGTCCCAGTTCGAGATGGCCAAGGACAAGATCATGATGGGCGCCGAGCGCAAGTCCATGGTCATGTCCGAGGACGAGAAGCGCAACACCGCCTATCACGAGGCGGGCCACGCGATCGTCGGCCGTCTCCTGCCGGAGCACGACCCGGTCTACAAGGTGAGTATCATCCCCCGGGGCCGCGCCCTGGGCGTCACCATGTTCCTGCCGGAAGAGGATCGTTACAGCCACAGTCGCCGTTTCATCATCAGCCAGATCTGCAGCCTGTTTGGCGGCCGTATCGCGGAGGAAATGACCCTGGGCAAGGACGGCGTGACCACCGGTGCATCCAATGACATACAGCGGGCGACTGAAATCGCCCGCAAGATGGTCACCCAGTGGGGGCTGTCCGAGAAGATGGGCCCCTTGATGTACGACGAGGTGGACGAGCAGGTGTTCCTGGGTCGCAGTGCGGGCCAGACCCACAAGGCCCTGTCCGGTGAAACCGCCAAGATGATCGACGAGGAAGTGCGCAGGATCATCGATGAGTGCTACACAAAGGCCGAGCAACTGCTGCAGGACAACGTCGAAAAACTGCATGCGATGGCCCGGGCGCTGATGCTGTACGAGACTATCGATTCCAACCAGATCGACGACATCATGGCTGGGCGCGAGCCGCGGGAACCGGCTGGCTGGGGTGGCGACGCAGGCAATGATGCCCCTGGCGCCGGCGCCACCAGGCCCCGCAAGGACGCCGGAAGTCCTATTGGTGGTCCGGCCAGCGAGCACTGACCGGGCCCGATCTTGCTTTCTCCAGGCGATCACCCCGCCCGGGTACTGAACTGTGCCGGGCGGGTCCTCGATCTGTCCCGGCCGGTTGTCATGGGCATCATCAACACCACCCCCGATTCCTTCGCCGATGGCGGCACTCTCTACCAGTCGGCACGGCTGGACCTGAACCTGGCCATGTCCCGGGCGCGGGCGATGGTCGATGCCGGTGCCGCAATCCTCGATATCGGCGGTGAATCGACCCGTCCGGGGGCGGCCACTGTTTCCCCGGCAGAGGAAATGGACCGGGTGCTACCCCTGGTTGAACGCATCGCGGCGGAACTCGACGTCGTCGTTTCCGTGGATACCAGTACACCCGAACTGATGACGGCGGCCGAAGCAGCGGGTGCTGGCCTGTTGAACGACGTGCGAGCCCTGGGCCGGGAGGGTGCGCTGGCGGCGGCGGCGGCCACCGGATTGCCTGTCTGCCTGATGCATATGCGCGGTGAGCCCGCTAATATGCAGCAGTCGCCCGCCTATGCTGACGTCGTGGCCGAGGTAAAAGAGTTCCTGCGCCGGAGGATAGCGGATTGTGAGGCAGCGGGTATTGCCCGGCAGCGCCTGCTGCTCGATCCGGGATTTGGCTTTGGCAAGACGGTGCAGCACAATCTGCAGCTGTTGAGGGGGCTGCCGGGTCTCGCGGACCTGGGTCTGCCCATACTGGTGGGCCTGTCTCGCAAGTCCCTGATCCAGAAGTTGATTGGTCGGCCGGTGGATGAGCGTCTGCCGGCCAGCCTGGCCCTGGCGGTGCTGGCGGTGGAGCGCGGGGCGACGATTGTCAGAACACACGACGTGGCTGCGACGGCGGACGCGGTGGCCATGTGGACGGCCTTGGACGCAGAGGGAGAGTTATGAAGAAACGCTATTTTGGTACCGACGGCATTCGCGGTTCGGTCGGGGATGCCCCTATCACCCCGGATTTCATGCTCAAACTGGGCTGGGCCAGCGGCCGTGTCTTCGCCCGGGAAGCCGGTGGCGAGGGGCGCTGCACGGTGATCATCGGCAAGGACACCCGGGTTTCGGGATACATGTTTGAGTCCGCCCTGGAGGCGGGGCTGGTCGCCGCGGGGGTGAACGTGAAGTTGCTCGGGCCGATGCCGACACCGGCGGTGGCGCTGATGACGCGCACCCAGGCGGCCGCCGCCGGCATTGTCATCAGTGCCTCCCACAACCCCTTCTACGACAACGGCATCAAGTTTTTCTCCGCCGAGGGTTCCAAGTTGCCCGACGAGATCGAGTTGGCCATCGAGGCGGAGCTGGAGGAGACGCTGACGACCGTACGCTCGCGCGATATCGGCAAGGTCCTGCGGGTGGTGGATGCGGCCGGGCGTTATATCGAGTTTTGTAAATCCACCGTGCCCGAGGGCTTCAACCTGCGCGGAATGCGGATTGCCGTGGACTGCGCCAACGGGGCCACCTACCACATCGCCCCCAGCGTATTCAGCGAACTGGGTGCGGACGTGACCAGCATCGGCATACAGCCTGATGGTTTCAATATCAATGAAGGGGTGGGCTCTACCGACACCGCGGCGCTCTCCGCGCTGGTGCGTGAGCGCGGTGTCGACCTGGGGATCGCCTTCGACGGTGATGGCGACAGGGTATTGTTTGTCGACGGCACCGGGGAACTGGTGGACGGTGATGAGCTGATCTACATGATCGCCATGTACCGCCTGGGCAGCGGTTACGGCGACGCGGGCGTGGTCGGTACCCTGATGTCCAATCTCGGGCTGGAACTGGCACTGAAAGCCGAGGGCCTGGAGTTCGTCCGGGCCCAGGTCGGCGACCGCTATGTGAAGGAGCGAATGGAGACGGAGGGCTGGTTCCTCGGTGGCGAGTCATCCGGTCATATCATCTGCTCCGACGTGACCACCACGGGCGACGGTATTGTCGCCGCCCTGCAGGTACTGGTGGCCCTGAAAGATTCCGGGCAGACCCTCGCCGACTTCCGCTCCGGGATGAAGAAGTTTCCCCAGCGCATGATCAACGTAACGATCGCGGGCAAGGTAAACCTGGCCGACTACCCGGCAGTGGCCGCATCGGTCGCGCGGGTGGAAGCGCAACTGGGTCAGCGCGGCCGGGTATTGCTGCGGCCATCGGGCACCGAGCCCAAGATCCGGGTAATGGTCGAGGGCGAGGACGCCGCCGAGGTGGAGGCCCTGTGTGCCGAGCTGGCCGCGGATGTCGAACGCGAGTTGGCCTGAGGGCGGGCTGCCGGCAGCCACGCCTTGTAACGCAACGGTATCTTGGGTAAGATTGCGCCGCTTTTTGAGCCGGGAGGCCGTATGCGCCAGACGCTTGTCGTAGGTAACTGGAAGATGCATGGTTCCCGGGCCAGTGTGGCTTCCCTGCTGGGTGAAGTAGTGGCGGCATTGCCCTCCGGCGGGGCCGAAGTGGCGGTATGTCCCAGTTACGTGCACCTGTCACAGGCCGTCGAGCTTTGTGCCGGGTCCGACCTGGCGGTTGGCGCACAGGATTGCAGCCATATGCAGTCCGGCGCCTACACCGGGGAAGTGTCGGCAGAGATGCTGGTAGACCAGGGTTGCCGCTGGGTCATCCTCGGTCATTCCGAGCGCCGCCAGTATCATTCCGAGACCGATAAGCTCGTGGCAGCCAAGCTGGGTGCGGCGGTGGCGGCAGGACTACAGGCGATTGTCTGCGTGGGTGAAACCCGTGAACAGCGCGAAAGTGGCGAAGAAGAAACCGTTGTGGCCGGCCAATTGCGCGGCGCCCTGGACGGACAGGTAAACCTGGCAGGCCTGGTGGTCGCCTACGAGCCGGTATGGGCCATAGGCACAGGGCTGACAGCCAGCCCGGAGCAGGCCCAGGCCATGCACGCGTTCATTCGCAAGTGCCTGGTAGATGTGAACGGTATCGATGCCGACGCTACCCGGGTGCTGTACGGCGGCAGCGTCAAGGCCGATAACGCGGCCGAATTATTTGCACAGCAGGATATAGACGGCGCTCTCGTAGGGGGCGCAGCATTGAAAGCCGGGGACTTCCTGGCGATTGTCGGCGCCGGACAGGCGTGACACGGGCGTATAAACGCAAGCATTGAGGTGTCCCCGCGGGGGCAAAAGGGATATGGAACAGATTATTTTGGTAGTGCACTTGCTGGTCGCCCTGGCGATCATCGGCCTGATTATGCTGCAGCAGGGCAAGGGCGCAGACATGGGCGCCTCCTTTGGCGCGGGCGCGTCCCAGACACTGTTCGGCTCCAGCGGCAGTGCCAACGTGCTCACCCGCAGTACAGCCTGGCTGGCAGCCCTGTTTTTTGCCAGCAGTTTCAGCCTGGCCCTGTTGGCGAACCAGAAATCAGCGGTGGTGGACGACCTGGACCTGGAGATTCCAACAGGTATGGAGTCCTCCCAGGTAGAGGCGACGCCGGCGGCGTCGCAGGAGTTGCCGGTAATAGAGGACGATACCCCGGCGGCGGTAGCGCCCGGAGAGGACATGCCGGCGCTGGACCAGCAGTAACAAGAACAAGCCGAAGTGGTGGAATTGGTAGACACGCCATCTTGAGGGGGTGGTGAGCTATGCTCGTGCGGGTTCAAGTCCCGCCTTCGGCACCATATCATAGACGCTCCGCTGTCCGCGGAGTGCTCGTGCGGCCCTGGCCGAGCGCGTTAAGTCCCGCCTTCGGCACCAACACAACGCAGGGCCCGGTGATCGCCGGGCTTTGTGCTTTTTGCGCTTAGCCCTCCGCGAGCCGGTTGCTTCATCCCCTTCAAGTGGCCGCTTCCCTGCGGCCGAAGTGGTGCCGGGTAGCGTTAGCCAGGGCGACCAGCGACAGCATCACGGGCACTTCAACCAGGACCCCGACAACCGTAGCGAGCGCCGCGCCTGAATTCAGGCCGAACAGGCTGATAGCGACCGCTACCGCCAGTTCGAAGAAGTTCGATGTGCCGATCAGGGCGGCGGGCGCCGCGGTGCTGAAGGGCACCCGCCACAGGTAGGCCCAGCCGTAGGCGATGGCGAATATCCCGTAGCTCTGGATTAGCAGGGGCACGGCAATCAATCCGATGACTATCGGGTTGGCGATGATCGCCTGGGCCTGGAAGCCGAACAACAGAACCACCGTGGCCAGCAGTCCCATCACCGAGTAGGGTTTTATCTGCGCGGTGAACTGGCCGATTCGCGCGTGGTCACCCGTCCCGTCCAGCGCTCTGCGCGTGAAATAGCCGGCGATCAGTGGTATGACCACGTAGAGGATGACCGACAGCAGAAGGGTCTCCCAGGGCACGACGATATCAGTGACACCCAGCAGGAACGCGGCGATCGGCGCGAAGGCGAAGACCATGATGAGGTCGTTGATAGTGACCTGCACCAGGGTGTAGTTCGCGTCGCCGCGCACCAGCTGGCTCCAGACGAACACCATGGCGGTACACGGCGCCACGCCCAGCAGGATCATGCCCGCTATGTATTCCTTTGCCGTTTGCGGGTCGACCAGGCCGGCAAAAAGATAATCGAAGAACAGCACCCCCAGCGCGGCCATGGTGAAGGGCTTTACCAGCCAGTTGATCACCAGGGTGATACACAGTCCTTTCGGCTTCTTGCCGACATCCTGCAGGGAAGCGAAGTCGACATTGACCATCATCGGGTAGATCATCACCCAGATAAACGCGGCCACCACCAGGTTGACATTGGCGTACTCGAGTGCGGCCACCTGTTGGAATATGCCCGGCAGTGCGATGCCCAGGCTGACGCCTGCGACGATACAAAGACCGACCCACAACGATAAATAGCGTTCAAATATACCCATGGCTTATCCTGTTCTTCTGTTTACAGCAAGTCCCGTTCTATCCTGTCCCTGAGTGATTGCAGGGCTTCGTCAAATGCCCGGTCGACACGCTCGTCATTAGCTGTGACCTCGGCAGGGTCGGGGGTGCTCCAGTGGAGTTTGCGGGGCGCGCCGGGGAACACCGGGCAGCTTTCACCGGCGACCCGGTCGCAGACCGTGATGACCAGGTCGAAGCTGCGGTCAGCGAACTCATCCCAGGACTTGCTGCGTGGCCGCCTGACCGCGATCCCGTGTCTATCCAGGGTTTCGATGGATTTCGGGTGCACGCAGCCCCCCGGCTGGCTGCCCGCGCTCACGGCCTCGTACTGCCCGGCGCCGAGGTGGTTGATCAGCGCCTCGGCCATTATCGAGCGACAGGAATTTCCCGTGCACAGGACGAGCACCTGTTTCATCAGCCGCAGCATCCCCCGCTCGCCACTGGCGGCGCGCACTGTCCCGGCCGGACATCCCCGGCCGCTGCGCAGCTCTTTTCATCCCCGGCGGGGGCGGCTGCGGCAAAGAACTGCACATCCTCCATGGTCCTGTAGGCCTCCCACGCGATGCCTGCGGGGTCCGTGACCCAGGACTTTTCGGAGCGGGCATAACAGCACAGCGTCTCGCCCTCATCGAATACCGACATCTCGGCATTTTTGAGGCGGGCGCGCAACTCCTCCAGTTCGCTGTCCTCATCGACCTGCAGTCCAAGATGGTCGACGCCCGCCTTGCCGGCGCGGGTGGAGATGGCGAAGTTGATGCGGGGATCATCGAGCATCCACTTGGCGTAGTCGTCCCGGGTCTTGACCGGCTGCGCCCCGAACAGGGCGCTGTAGAACCTGATACTGTCATCGAGGCGTTCGACCCCGACGTGGATATGCATGCGTTTCATAGTGCTTACCTGCCTCTTGCTTACCTGCCTGTGGTTTTCTGTGTGTCGCCGGGTTCACAGCAACTGGCGAGCTCGATAATCGAGCAGCCGGTATCGCTGTCCCGGCGGATAGTGGCGAATTCATCGCTGCAGCAGTCTTCGACCATGAAGCCGATCAGGTCCCGCGTGCTGTCGAAGTTCGCCGTATAAATCACCGACCGGCCCTGTTTGCGCGACGACACGATGCCGGCGTTGGACAGGTGGTTGAGGTGAAAGGACAGGGTGTTGTGGGGCGTGCCGAGTTTCTCGCTCAAGACACCCGCGGCCAGCCCGTCTGCCCCGGCCCGCACCAGCAAGCGGAATGCCCGCAGGCGTGTTTCCTGGGAGAGCGCGTCAAACATGATGAGGGCTTGCTGTATGTCCATGCGTCCAGACTAATGGACATAATTGTATCTGTCAATGACAATGGACATATTAACTCCCCGGCCTGTCGCCACAAGCTGCGGCCACAGGTGCGCTGGCCGGGCCGGCCGCTCGCAGCTGCGCCGGTGTTTGCATCCACGAGCCCGGGCCGGGCCTGTAACCGGCTATACTCAATCCCTGTTGCCGCAAGAGGCATAATTTCGCCGGAGCGCTGGAAATGGTTGATTTGTTTGAAAACCCCATGGGGCTCGACGGGTTTGAGTTCGTGGAATTTACCGCACCGCAGGAGGGGGTGCTCGAGCCGGTATTCGAGGTCATGGGCTTCACCAGGGTGGCGGTGCACCGCTCCAAGCAAGTGGCCCTGTGGCGCCAGGGCGATATCAATTTCATCACCAATTACGAGCCGGGCAGTCACGCCTACTACTATGCGCGCGAGCACGGGCCGTCCGCCTGTGGCATGGCCTTTCGCGTGCGGGATTCCCGGGCCGCCTATGACCGCGCCCTGGCCTGCGGGGCGGAACCCGTGCTGGTCGAGACGGGTCCCATGG
>JAZBNW010000227.1:0-2219 GCA_036350855.1 Halieaceae bacterium | reverse complement strand
GGTCTCACTTGCTTCCGACAACACCGTAGATACGGTGTCCTAGCCTCGATTTCCACGGTCATGGGAAAGGCTAACAGTCCTGGGTAAAGGGAAGGAAGAGCCCGGCGATCAGGCGAAGGCGATGCGGAGGTTTTTGTTGCCGAACCACGACATCGGGGTGGGCTCATTGGCCAAGCCGGAGGCGACCAGAAAGGGATTGTGCGCCCGCTTGTCCAACCTCACGAGCACCTCCTGATCGGTAATGGTGACGGTCGCCGACACGTCCAGCAGATTGCGGAAGAGTTTCTTGGCTTGGGCCCGCTCGTATTCGCGGCCAATGCGGGCGGCCATCAAACGATAGAGGGAGCTGGCCATGAGCGTGATCTGGAGGTCGAAGTCGATTTTGAGGCCCACCATCGAGGAAAGGGCATCAAGATGAAAGAACTGGATCGCCTCGGAGATGCCATTCTCGATGAGCATGCGTTGGGCGTAGCGTGTGACTAGTTCCGGACAGCTGCGAGCCAGGTGGTTGGTGAGCAGCACGGTCGGTTCCTCGTGTCCCAGTTCGGTCACGGTGACCTGACGGATCGGGCCTTGATAGTCCTTGAGGGCGATGCGTTCATCCAGGACCCGCGGGGTCCGGAAGGTGCGGGTCAGGGAAGGGAGGGTGATCCGACGCCAGGCCGAAGCCGGACGACTGTAAATCTCGCCGAGCATTTTCTTGGAGCGCCGTCGCAAGGTCATGAAGCGAATGCCTTGTTGGTTGAGCCGATGCAGATGGGCATAGGTGGTCAGATGGGAATCAAAGACCAACTCGGCGGGCGCTTTGCCGGTGCGCTGCTTCCAGAAGTCGACGAACCGCAAGACCTCGCTGGGTTGTTCGGCTTTGGTCAGACCGGCATTGGCGTAGCACAAAACCCGTTCGGTGGCATCGCGGGCCAGAAAGACCAGGATTCCTTTCTGGCTGCGGCTGCGACTGGAAACATAGTGTTTCTCCAAGGGTTCTTCCTGGGTGTTGGCAGGCACGGTATGGAAATCCAGGTCGAAGGAATCGCCCTGGGGCAGACCGGCCTGCTGCACCTGAGCGGACCAGGCATCCATCAGCCGCAGGTCAGTCTGGTGATCGATGCGGGAGCTGTAGGCGGCCAGGTAGGAGCGCTTGGGGATCACGTTCAAACCCGCAAAGACGGCCAACCCCTGGTCAAAGACCAAGTCCATGACATGACTCTTACGTTCCTTGCCGATGAGTTTCAGGGCCAGCAGGCTGCGCAGGGCCTGCTCGGCGGGGATGGGTTTGGAGCCTGGGAGTTGGGCGTGGCGAACGACGGCCGCCAAGTCGATGGGCTGGAGCAGGGGGACAAAGAGGAAGAGACCGCCGACGCGGGTACGGAAGGAGCGCGGGGACAGATCCAGCGTGCGAATATCGGCAACGGCCGCCGCTTCAGGTTTGATGGTGCTGGGACGCTCGTCGTCGCGGCGCCGGGGCAGACGGGTGAAGCCCTCCTCGCGCATGAGCACAGCCAGGGCGTTGATGCTGATGGTGTGCCCAGCGGTGGCCAGTTCGTGCTGGATGTCGTAGATGGAGAGGTTGCGCTTGCGCATCGCCACTGCCAGCGAGCGGACCCGGTCGCGCACGGGGGCGGACTGGGGGCCGTGTTTGGGAGTCTGAAAGAAGCCGGCGCGCTTGGCCGGATCGTGGCGGAACTGGTGGCAGAGGACGCGGAAGGCGCCGGGGGAGTAGGCGTAGCGACTGGCGACCTCGGGACCAGGGAGCCCTTCGACGAAGTAAGCGCGAAGGGCTTCGTACTGGCGGTGGAGGGGCATTTCGGGGGCGAGAAAGAACCGGGCATCGGGGTCATGCGTTAGCGCATTACCAGTATTGGTAGTCACGATCTGAATACACTACATTGACAGGCTGATGTCAAGCTGTAGTGGGGGTTGGTTTGGCGATGCGCAACTAGTTGTGTGCACTGCAAATGGTTTCATGCAATGTCGAGGGCGTCTTCGGGAGGATGCCGGCCGAACGCCTCTTCGACCAAAGCAGAGTGCATCTACAATCATCAATACTCGTAAATGCTAACGCACGTGGTGCTCCGCCTGCCACGTCGGATTGGGCTCAACCAACCTCTGCTGGCGTGTGCCGTTAGCTCAACCCTGTTCCGTGGAAATCGAGGCTAGCCGAGTCGCCGAGCTCGCAGTCGGAGCAGCGACAGCATTTCAGACAGGTTGACCAGACCCTC
>JAZBNW010000226.1:0-2882 GCA_036350855.1 Halieaceae bacterium | reverse complement strand
CGGGGAGGACATCACCTACAAACTCGAGGGTGAACTGTTCGGCGTGGGCTCAGACCAGGGCCAGACCACGTTGCGGGTACGCCACGCCTGGGCCACCTACAAGAATTTCGGCATGGGCCAGACCTGGTCCAACTTCATGGATATCGATATCTTTCCCAATACCATCGATTACTGGGGTCCCACCGGCATGGTGTTTTACCGCAACAAGCAGGCGCGGTATACCTTCCCGATGGGCGAGGACGAATTCTCGGTCACCCTGGAAGACCCCAGCACCGCGTTGAGTGTGGGGCGCTTCCGTGACACAGACAACTGCGACCTGCCAACGGCCCCACCTGATTGCGAGTCCACGGATTCTACCGCGGCGGATGTCTTCCAGTCCTACAATGACCTGCCGGACCTGGCCGCCCGCTATCGCAATAACGGCGACTTCGGCCACTACCAGGTGGCGGGCATCGTGCGCAAGCTCGGTTACGAGCGCCTCGATACCGGCTCCAAGGACTATGAGGTCGGCTGGGGTGTGAACACCAGTGCCGGACTCAGGACCTGGGGCAGCGACATGTTGAAGGTGCAGCTGGTCTATGGTGAAGGTATTGGTAACTACATGAACGATGGCGGTCTCGATATCGCCCCCGACTCGGCGGATATCCTCAAGACTGGGGCTGAGACAGTACCGATCCTGGGCATCAGTACCTATTACGACCATTACTGGAATGACCAGTGGTCAACCTCCATCGGATGGTCAATGATTGACCTGGATACCAGTGACGGACAGGACGATAACGAGTTCAAACAGGGCCAGATCGCCCAGATCAACCTGCTGCACTATCCCATGGACCATGTGATGCTGGGCACCGAATTCATCTGGGGTGAGCGCGAGGACATTTCCGGCAATACCGGCTCCGATTACCGGATCCAGTTCAGCCTGAAAGTGGATTTCGACACCGGCAACCTGTTGCGGGGGGATTGAGTAAAATCCCCAGCGCTCCGGGCCCCGGTCATTACCGTACACCCTGGTATTTCCCAGGTAACGGGGCTCAGACCAGTTCCTGCGTGTCCCGTCTTATTACCGTTCAGTCGCCCCAGCGGTACTGCCAGACGACGCCGTAAGAATCCGAGTCATTGCCGATATTGGTGATGACGCCCCGGCTGCCGAAAAACTTCAGCGAGTGCTGGGGGGTCAGTGGCCAGCCCAGGGTGATGCCGATGCGGGAGTTTTTCTGCAGGTCGTCGCCTTTGACGCCATCCTTGCTGGTGCGCCCGCCCCAGAAATAGTTGCCGTTGACGGACAGCCAGCGGCCTTTGTCCAGGTCGTAGATGAAATGCGCCTGCAGCTGGTACAGCGGGTTCTGCTCCAGCGTGGTTCCGCCGAAGAAGTTATCGTTATCGGTGAACAGGCGGGCGGCCAGTGCGGCTTCGACGCTGACCCTGCTTCCCCAGCGGTTGGAAATACCGATTTCCGGTTTGAAGGTCCAGCGATTCGAGCCGGTGTTGATCAGGTTCTCATTGTTGTAATCACCCAGTGGCACGTCGACTTTCAGACTGGCCCCGATCACCCGTCTGGAGGGATTGCTGCGAAATTGTTGCATGTCCATGGCCGGAGCACCGTAGAACAGGTAGCTCAGCCGCACCGACGGGTCCAGCGTACCGCAGCGGTCACCGCTGATGGTGCGCCCGTTGAAATTACCCGACCCCTCGATGCACGAGCGTCCCCAGCCCACGTCTACCTTGCCCGCGGTGCCCCACAGGTCAAGGGAGCGCACATAGGCTGCCAGGGTTGTTTTCATGGTGATTTCCACGTCTTTCAGTGGCACCGATGGCGACGGGTTGATTTCACCGTCGGAATAGACATAGCCGACCCCGGCAAAGTTCTGGCCGACGGGAATATTGGTGTAGGTGCGGGGCTCCAGGTCCTGGGCGTGTGCCGAGAGGAGCGGGCAGCCAAGCAGGAAGAGCCGTAATGCGCAGCCGATCAGGGCGCCCGCGCAAGAAGCCCTGGCGGGAGACGCATCAACATTGGTGATCGCCTTGCCACCGATTAAAGACTGTCCCATTCCGGGTCGGGCAGCTTGAATGACGGAACTCAATCAGACACTTATTGAGAGTTGTTCGAAAATCTGCGGCGCCGCCGCCGACTGCAGCAGGCTGCCGGTGTCCCATGTAGCCCACTCGCCTATGATTTTACCGCTGCTGTCGTGGTGGGTGATGGTGGTGCCGTCGATGGTCAATTGCTCACCGGTTTGTGTGTCCGATACGGCATCGCCCGCTGCATCGGTCACCCTGCTGGTCCAGCGTGTAGCCACTTTATCCCCCGAGCCAAACTGGTCCTCGATGGTGAATGCCATATCGTGGAAGGCACCCTTGTAAACGGCAATGAAATGCTTGTATTCCTCCGGGCCGTGCAGGGCGCCGCAGTTGGGCATGGGGTGCGATTCCGCGTTCGCCGCCACCAGTTCCGGTAACAGGGACAGGTTGCCTTTTGTCCAGACCTCTTCCAGCAGGCGGCGAACGATTTGCATGTTGTTTTCTGACATGGCAGCAATTTCCTCGACCTGGAGTGACGGGGTCGCAAGCGGGGCGCCGTTATCCAGACACTTTGTGTCCGGGTATCGTAGTTGAGGCCCGGCCAATTGACCAGCGGCCAGAGCAAATCAGCCGGGCATTGACCCTGAAGATGGAAAGTTCGGCGGGGGGGTGCTATACCTGAACCGCGTTACAGCAGCCGCAATCCAGCCAACAGGCGGGGTGTCCGGGATACCCTGCAGGCCAAATTCTGGAGACACAACACAGTGACGAGCACAAAACCCGCGTTTTACACCGACCTGGAGCAATGTGTTCAGGCACTGCTGGACAAAGTGGGCAACAAGGTGGTCATTGCCGGGGGG
>JAZBNW010000225.1:0-9811 GCA_036350855.1 Halieaceae bacterium | reverse complement strand
CGGTCTGCCACTGATGCACGACCGCGCCGATAGCCCTCGCTGCAGCGCCCTACACGCTCAGCATCAGGTGCTCGCGTTCCCAGGGGCTGATCTCGCGGTGAAACAGACGCATTTCCTCGCGCTTCACTTCGGCGTAGACAGTGCAGAAATCCTCTCCCAGGACCTTGTGAACCGCCTCCGCCTCCTCGAACAGGGTCAGGGCTTCATCCAGCGTGGTGGCAATGGCGTAGTCATCGTCCTCCACCTCCCCTGCCGCCGGCGCTCCGGGAAGGGCCTGTTCCACCAGGCCCAGGTAGCCACAGGCCAGGCTCGCGGCGATGGCCAGGTAGGGATTGCAGTCGACGCCCACCACCCGGTTTTCCAGCCTGCGATCCGCGGCGCCGGAGTTGGGCACCCGCAGACCGGTGGCCCGGTTGTCGTAACCCCAGGCAAAATTTGTCGGGGCGCTGGAATTGGTACTGGTTTCGAAACGTCGGTAACTGTTGACGTAAGGGGCCATCAGCGGGAGGGACAGCGGCAGGTATTTCTGGCTGCCCGCTATAAAATGCATAAAGGCATCACTGGGCTCGCCCCGGGCATCGCTGAAGATGTTGTTCCCGCTGCGCAGGTCCAGCACGCTCTGGTGAATATGCATGGCCGAGCCGGGCTGGTCCCGCATCGGCTTCGCCATGAAGGTGGCGAACATGCCGTGGTTGAGGGCCGCCTCGCGAATGATGCGCTTGAAGTAAAACACCTGGTCTGCGAGCAGTACCGGGTCACCGTGGGTCAGGTTGATCTCCACCTGGCCGGCCCCGTCCTCCTGTATCACCGTGTCGATGGTGAGCCCCGCATCCTGGGCATAGCGATAGATGGTATCGATGACCGGCCCGTATTCATCCACCGCTGACATCGAATAGGACTGGTTGGCCGTGCCGCGACGCCCGGTGCGCCCAACCGGCGGCCGGATCGGTTCGTTGGGGTCCAGGTTCGGGGTCGTCAGGTAGAATTCGATTTCAGGGGCCACCACCGGTCGCCAGCCGCGCTGTCCATACAGCCCGACCAGGTGCTTGAGGACATTGCGCGGCGCAATACTGACGGGGCTGCCGTCGCGATTGAACAGGTCGTGGATCACCTGCAGGGTCGGCTCCTTGGCCCAGGGCACGGCTTTCGCCGTGGCCATGTCCGCCTTGAGTACCACATCACCCTCCGCCCATTGGTTGATGATGTCCATCTCGACATCCCTGCCGGTAATGGTCTGGTAGAAGATGGATATGGGCAGATAGGTTTCGTGCTTCGGGTCGAACTTGCCCAGGGGCATCGCCTTGCCACGGGACATGCCTGCCAGGTCCGGCACAATACACTCCACCTCGTCCACATCGCGCCCGGCGCGATAGAGATTGAATGCCTGTGGCAACTCGTCCAACCAGCTTGGCTCACGGTCTTGCACGTTGTTTCTCCAGTCTCGGGTGTCGGCTCAGCGGGCAGCGCCTGACGCATAGTAGCCGGTTTGCGGTGTTTTCCGGTACGCAAAACGTAACACGAGTGCGGGGAAATGTACGCGGAGAATCACAGGGCGCCGCCAACCCGGCCCTTTTACAATGGTGCCCTGAGCTGAATGCAGGGCCAATTTGCTGCTATCATCTGCGCCGACCCGGCCCACCCAGGACCTGCCCGACGCCACCATGCTGCGACTCAACGAAATCAAATTGCCACTGGACCACAGCGATGAGGACCTGGCCGCCGCTGTCGCCGCCAGACTGGGCCTGGATGCAAGCGATTTGGACGGGCTGCGGGTTTTCCGGCGCAGCTTTGATGCCCGAAAGAAGTCCGCTATCCAGTTGAGCTACCAGGTGGATGTGACGCTCGCGCCGGCGCTGGAGCAGTCCCTGCTGGCGGCGCAACCGGCCCTGGCCGGCATCGGTCCCAGCCCCGATACACGTTACCATTTTGTCGCCCGGGCCGGCGCCGGCTTCCCCCGCGGGTCGCAGCAGCGGCCGCTGGTCATCGGCTTCGGGCCCTGCGGCATCCTCGCCGCCCTGCTGCTGGCGCAGATGGGCCTGCGGCCCATCGTGCTGGAACGGGGCCGGGATGTGCGTCAGCGCACCAGGGACACCTGGGGATTGTGGCGACAACGGCAGCTGAAACCCGAATCCAATGTACAGTTTGGCGAGGGCGGCGCCGGCACCTTTTCGGACGGCAAGTTGTACAGCCAGGTCAAGGACAGGCGCCACCTGGGCCGCAAGGTTCTCACCGAGTTTGTCAAAGCCGGCGCGCCGGCTGAGATTCTCACCGAGGCCAAACCGCATATCGGCACCTTCAAGCTGGTGAAGATGGTGGAGAACATGCGCGCGGAAATCATCCGCCTCGGGGGTGACATTCGGTTCGAACAGAAAGTGGTGGGCCTCGAGCGCGACCAGGACCAGGACGGCGACGGCAAGCTGAGCGGCGTACGCCTGGCCAGTGGTGAGACTCTTTCCGCCCGGCATATCGTGCTGGCCGTGGGGCACAGCGCCCGCGACACCTTCCAGATGCTGTTCGACGAGGGTGTTTACATTGAACCCAAGCCATTCTCGATCGGGTTTCGGATAGAGCACCCCCAGTCGGTGATCGACCGGGCGCGCTTTGGCGAGCAGGCGGGGCACCCGGTGCTGGGAGCCGCCGACTACAAGCTGGTGCACCACTGCAGGAACGGGCGCAGCGTCTACAGTTTCTGCATGTGTCCCGGGGGTACGGTGGTGGCCGCCACCTCCGAGGAGGGTCGGGTGGTCACCAATGGCATGTCCCAGTACTCCCGCAATGAACGCAATGCCAATGCCGCCATCGTGGTGGGCATCACCCCGGAGCAGGACTACCCGGAACACCCACTGGCGGGTATCGAGCTGCAGCGGCAACTGGAGACCCTGGCCTTCGAACTGGGTGGTCGGGACTACAACGCCCCCGCCCAGCTGGTGGGAGATTTCCTCGCCGGCAGGCCCTCCACCGCGCTGGCCAGTGTCATCCCCTCCTACCAGCCGGGTGTCAGCCCCGGCGACCTCTCACTGGCCCTGCCGGCATTTGCAGTCGAGGCGATCAGGGAGGCCATTCCCGCCTTCGACCGGCAGATCAGGGGTTTTGCCATGAGCGACGCGGTGCTCACGGGGATTGAAACCCGCACCTCATCGCCGATCTGCATCCGCCGGGGGGACGATTACCAGAGCATCAATACCCGGGGCCTGTACCCCGCAGGCGAGGGCGCCGGCTATGCCGGGGGCATCCTGTCGGCGGGCATCGACGGCATCAAGGTGGCCGAGGCCCTGGCGCGGGACATACTGGGCTAGGCCGTGGCTTCGAACCGCAAGCGGCTCGATCGCTACCTCCGTCAAAACGGCGTCCACCCCGCGGCTGTCCGACCACTTCTTGCCAGGGGCCGGGTGCTGGTCGATGGCGTCCCCGCCACCGGCATCAGCCAGGTCATCGACACGTTTTCCCGGGTGGAACTCGAGGGGCGGATACTGCAGGCGCGCAACCCCGTTTATATCATGCTGCATAAACCGGCGGGGGTGATCAGCGCGACCGGGGACCCAAGGCACCGCACCGTCATCGACCTGCTGCGGCGGCCGGACCGGGACCAGCTGCACATCGCGGGGCGGCTGGATTACAGTTCCACCGGCCTGTTGCTGCTGACCAATGACGGCGCCTGGTCCCGGCGCCTGAGCGCGCCGCAAAGCCATGTTCGCAAGCATTACCGGGTGACGCTGGAAAAGCCCGTCACCGCGGATTATGTACGGGCGTTTGCCGAGGGTATGTATTTCCCCTACGAGGGGATTACCACGCGTCCGGCGGAACTGCGGATCATCGACGAACACAGGGTCGAGGTGGTACTGCGGGAGGGCAGATACCACCAGATCAAGCGCATGTTCGGACGCTTCAGAAATCGCGTGCTCGGCCTACACCGTGTCGCGATCGGCAGGCTGATACTCGATCAGGCCCTCGCGCCGGGAGAGTATCGGGAACTGACCGGCCGGGAGTGCCGGGAGATCCACGACTCATGCCCGCAGGATCAGCAGCTTTCGCTGGCGGTCACGTCGCATACCGCGGCGGCGCCGGCGGTGAGCGTGACGGGATAGACCTGGCCCTGTGGCTGGGGCACAAGCAGGTCGTCGAAATTGACGGGGTCGTCGTCGGCGGTATTGCAGGCGAACGCCAGGGTATAGTCTCCCGCCGGCAGGAAACCAAACACATATTCCCAGTTGGCGGTGAGTGCATTCAGGACCAGTGAGGCCACCGCGAACGGCGCCACCACATTCGACGGGACGGTGGTGGCGCTGCCGCTGGTAAAGACATCGCCCAGGCGACTGGTCGCACCCGGAGCGCCCTGGTAGATGTAGAGCCGGTTCCCCCGGGCAGGGTCCGTTTTTTCGTCGCAGGGCGATACCGCGTCGAACAGGCTGCTGTCGACCCGCCCGGAGAGGCTGGCGGCGGTGGCATTGTTTTCCAGCCGAATGCCCTGGGCGGTCATCAGGTAGCGTTCGCCCGGCAGTTCCTCCCGCAGGGACTGGGCCAGGCTGAATTCAACCGTGTAGGCCTGCTCGCCACGGGCAAGGCCAGGGCCCGCCAGGGTGAGGACACCCCCGGACACCGTCAGCTCCGCCAATGTATCGTCGGACTGCTGCACATAGGAGCGGTTGACGTCACCGCCGAGGACACTGATCTGCACCTGGCTGTAACTGCCGGACGCGAGTTCCAGGTCGGTTATAACCACCAGCTGGTTGCGCCCGCGGTATTGCAGCAGGTCGACCTGGAATGTATCGACAGCGCTGAGGCCCAGGGCGGGAATCGTAAAATTGTCCACCACCACGTCCTCGACGCCGGTGCGTCGAAAGGTGATGCTGTCCACTTCGATCACGACCTGCTTGAGGTCTTCGGGCAGCGCATCGGAGAACCCCAGGCTCAGGGTCGTGGTGCCCCGGCTGTCCTCGTTGTTGCAGTCAAAACCACAGCTGCAACCACCCAGGAAAACGCTGCCTGCCAGGAGCAGGACTGACCCAGCCAGCACCAGTAAATGTCTTCGCATGTCCAACCTGTTTTTGTCTGCTCGCCTGCGGTACGCGGGCGCGCAAGGCGCCACGAGCGCGAATAATATCACGGTTTGAGCGCTCAGCGGCGCATGGGCCAGGCACCCGGGAGCGGCAATAATGGGGTGGCGCGCAGGGGCGTCAATCCGCTCAGGCGACGGGAAGGCCCAGTTGTTTCAGTGCCAGGCTGATCTCGTCGATAACCGCCGGGTCATCGATCGTGGCCGGCATTTTCCATGACTCACCGTCGGCGATATTGCGCATGGTGCCGCGCAATATTTTCCCGGACCGGGTCTTGGGGAGGCGCTCCACCACCGCGCACAGCTTGAAGGCCGCCACAGGGCCGATCCGGTCACGCACCAGCTGAATCGCCTCGGCGACAATCTCTGACGGGGGTCGGTTGATGCCCGAGTTCAGCACCAGCAGGCCAAGGGGCAACTGCCCTTTCATGGCATCGGCGATGCCGATCACGGCGCACTCGGCCACGTCGGGGTGGTCTGCCAGCACTTCCTCCATGGCGCCCGTGGACAGCCGGTGACCCGCCACATTGATGACATCGTCAGTGCGGGCCATGACGAAGACGTAGCCATTGTCGTCGATGTATCCCGCGTCCCCGGTTTCGTAGTAACCCGGAAAGCGGCTGAAATAGGCCTTCACAAAGCGGTCCTCGGCATTCCAGAGTGTGGTGAAGGTGCCGGGGGGCAGGGGTAACTTGATGACCAGCGCGCCAATCTCACCGGGCTGCGCCCTGTTGCCGTCCGCGTCCAGCACCTGCACGTCGTATCCCGGCACGGGCCGGGCCGGCGAGCCCGGTACGACGGGCAACTGTTCCATCCCGAGGCAATTGGCGCAGATGGACCAGCCTGTCTCGGTCTGCCACCAGTGGTCTATCACCGGCACCTGCAACTGCTGTTGCGCCCATTCGAGGGTGTTCGGGTCGCAGCGCTCCCCGGCCAGGAACAGCGCACGCAAGCCGGAGTGATCGTAGCGGGCCAGGTACTGGCCGTCGGGATCCTCTTTCCTGATCGCGCGAAAGGCCGTGGGAGCGGTGAACAGCACCTTGACATCGTACTCCTGGATGACCCGCCAGAATGCGCCCGCATCCGGCGTTCCCACCGGCTTGCCCTCATAGATCAGGGTGGTATTGCCGTTGAACAAGGGACCGTAAACGATATAGGAATGCCCCACCACCCAGCCGACGTCCGACGCCGCCCAGTACACCTCGCCGGGGTGCACGTTATAGATGTTCTTCATGCTCCACTTGAGACTGACGATACTGCCGCCGGTGTCGCGCACCACTCCCTTGGGCTGGCCGGTGGTGCCCGAGGTATACAGGATATACAGGGGGTCATTGGCGTTGACATGAACACAGGGCACGGGCGCGGCGCCGGACATCGCCTGGGCCCAGTCCAGGTCCCTGCCCTCAACCAGGGGGGCTTCCTGCACCGGGCGCTGCAGTATGACGCAGGCCGAGGGTTTATGGCTGGCCAGTCGTATCGCCTCGTCCAGCAGGGGCTTGTACGCCACCACCCGGTTGGGCTCCACGCCGCAGGATGCCGACACGATCAGCTTCGGGGTCGCGTCGTCGATTCTGACCGCCAGCTCATTACTGGCAAAGCCCCCGAAAACCACCGAGTGAATGGCGCCGATCCGGGCGCAGGCGAGCATCGCGATGAGCGCCTCGGGCACCATCGGCATGTAAACGATGACCCTGTCGCCCTTCTCCACTCCCCGGCTGGCCAGCACGCCCGCAAAGCGGGATACCTCATCGAGCAAGCGGGCGAAAGTGTAGCTGCGTTTCGTCCCGGTTACGGGACTGTCGTAGATAACCGCGAGTTGATCGCCCCTGCCCTGTTCGACATGAATGTCCACCGCGTTGTAACAGGCATTGGTCACGCCATCGGGGAACCAGCGATTAAACGGGGGATTGCTGTCATCCAGCAGAGTGGAAGGCGTCTGGTACCAGTAACAATCATCTGCGGCACTGCGCCATAATTGGCTGTCGCTCATCGGGTGGCTCCTTGCGAAATCTGACTTGGAACACTAGTACGCACGCGCGGCCATGGCAATTCGACCAAGGTGCAAGGTAGACCGCCCCGGCAGGGGCGGTCGGGCGGGACGCTAACTCTTGAGCTTGACCAGCAGATTGAACACCCGGGTCGCGAAACCCTTGTAGGGGGGACGCAGGAACTGCAGGGAGGAAAAACCCGCCTGGTAAAATACCGGCCGCAGCTTGGAGAAGGTGACGAAGCCCTCATAGCCGTGGTAGTGGCCCATGCCGCTTGGCCCCACCCCGCCGAAGGGGATATCGTGCTGCGCCACGTGCATCAGCGCGTCATTCACCGTGACCCCGCCCGACATGATGCGCTCGATATACATATCCGCGAGTTTGCCGTCGTTGGTGAAGGGGTATAGCGCGAGCGGTCGATCCCCTGCGTTGACGTAATCCACCACTTCCCGGGGGTCCTTGTAGGTCAGCACCATCAGCAGGGGGCCAAAGGTCTCCCGGTTGCGGATTGTCATATCCTCCGTGGTGTCCAGCACAAGGTGCAGCGGGACCTTGCGTTTCTCGACATTCACCTGCTGATTGCCGTTCAGGTTGATCACCGTGGCGCCCTTGCTCTTCGCATCTTCCAGGGTGTCCATCAGGCGTTTGACCGAACGGTCATCGATGATCGCGGTGTAGTCGGGGTGGTTGATGTCGGGGCAGTGTTTTGCCACATAGGCCTGTGCCTTCGCGATGAAATCCTCGCGCTGGGTCTCGTGCACAAACACATAGTCGACGTTGGTACAGATCTGGCCCGCGTTGAACTGCTTGACGAACATGATCCGGCCCACCGCTTTCTCCATCGGGTAGGCGGGGTCGATCACCGCCGGCGCCTTGCCTCCGAGTTCCAACACCACCGGGGTCAGGTTCTGGGCCGCCGATGCCATGACCGAGCGGCCGGTCTGGCCGGAGCCGGTGAACACCAGCAGGTCAAACGGTATTTTCGAAAACTCGATACCCACGCCGCCGGTTTCCTCGTAGAACTTGAGTTTTTCCTCCGGCAGGTAGTCGGGTGAAATCTTCATCAACAGCCGGGTCAGGTTGATGGAGTTTTCCGACATCTTGACCATGGCCCGGTTGCCCGCGGCGAAGGCGGCCGCCAGCGGCATGAAGCTGAGGTTGATAGGGAAATTCCAGGGCACGATGATCCCCACCACACCCAGCGGCTGGGGGATAACCCGGTTCTTGCCGCCCATGAACATGCTCTGGTCCACGTGGCGCTTCTGTACCTTCGTCCATTTCCTGAGGTGCTTGATGGCGTGGTTGATGCCGTCGGTAACCGAGATGATCTCGGCGAACTGGGTCTCGTGACGGGAGCGGTTGCTGTAGTCCTGGCTGATCGCGGTGATAATCGCTTCCCGGTTCTCGTTGACCATCCGCTTCAGGTTTTCCAGATCCTGCCGGCGCTGGGCCAGGTCGGGATTCGGGGCGGCGAGGTAGAGGGCACGCTGCTTCTCGAAGTGGGTGTAAAGCATCCGGCCTGTATCGCTTTGCAGGTTCGGTTGTATCGCTGTCATGTGCTTGTCCTCGCTTGAACTTTCAAATCATGTTTTTTTGGACCCGGGTTTGTCCCCTATTCTTCCTTAAAATCAGCATCCGGGCTTGGGAAATCGCGCCAAAAACACGTCATTTCTGGCCAAAATTCCGTACTGGCGGCAGATTGCACCCCGCGGATCACCGGACCAGCCACTGCGCATCTCACATTATAGCTCCGGGGGTTGCGGGGCGCGATTCGGCAGAAGCCCGGCGGCGCGCAGCCGCGGTAGTTCGATGGCGGGACAGCGGTCGAGCACGACCTTCAGCCCCGCTCGTTCCGCCGCCTCGGCCGCGGCGGCATCCCCCACTCCCAGCTGGGTCCAGAGAACACGGGCACCTATCGCGCTGGCCTCCTCGACGACCCCCTGCAGGTAGCGCGACTGGCGAAAAACGTCCACCATATCTATCGGCACGGGAATCGCGGCGAGATCGGGATAGACGGTACAGCCGAGCAGCTGCTGTCCCGCCAGGCCGGGATTCACCGGATACACCTCATAACCGTTCGCCAACAGGAACATCATCACCTCATGACTGGGCCTGGCGGGCTTGTGGCTGGCACCCACCAGCGCGATTGTCCGGGTCGAGCGGAGCACCCCCGCTATGTCGCTGTCTGCGGTCAGCGGCATGACCTCAGGCATCACCCCAGACGGGACTGCGCTTGTCCAGGAAGGCCCGGGTACCCTCCGCCGCATCGGCGGACAGCAAGCCCTTCACCATGGCCTCGGTGGCGTAGACGAAAGCCTGCTCCAGCGGCATGTCGATCTGCCGGTAGAAGGTTTCCTTGCCGGCGCGGATGGCCTGGGCGGAGCGGGTGGCGATGCGCCCGGCGAGTTCCTCGACCGCCGCGTGCAAGCGCTCATCCGGTACCGCCTCATTCACCAAGCCGAAGCGCACCGCGTCCGCCGCCGAAATCATGTCCCCGGTCAGGGCCATTGCCATGGCGTGCTTGCGGTGCAGGTTGCGGCCGATCCCCACCAGGGGCGTGGTGCAAAACGTCCCTATGTTGACCCCCGGCGTGCAAAAATGTGCCCGGTCACTGGCCAGGGCAAGATCACAGGCCGAGACCAGCTGGCAGCCGGCCGCGGTCGCCGTTCCCTGCACGCAGGCGATGATCGCCTTGGGTGAGTGGACGATCCCCAGCATCATGGCGGCGCAGTCGTCCAGGATCCTGCGGATGCGCGCGGCGCGCTGGTCG
>JAZBNW010000224.1:0-10806 GCA_036350855.1 Halieaceae bacterium | reverse complement strand
TTCACAGTTTGTTTTCGGCGCACGAAACAAGCCTGCTGGCGCCGCTGCTGGCATTTCTGACGTCGCGGGACGATGTCCGTATCATCGGTCCGCACGACCCCTCC
This sequence comes from Halieaceae bacterium, assembly GCA_036350855.1. Taxonomy (GTDB): domain Bacteria; phylum Pseudomonadota; class Gammaproteobacteria; order Pseudomonadales; family Halieaceae; genus JARRPM01. Next base: position 10,702 of record JAZBNW010000224.1, on the reverse strand, counting down.
ACCAGGACGGCTACCGTGGCCATCCTCCCCCTGAGAAAAAAGCTCGCAGAGATCGCGAAAGTGCTGGCAGAGGAAAAATTGATGGTCGCCACCGGCAATTTCTATGGCGTCAGGCCGCTTGCCGCAATGCACATCGACCCGGACCCCGGCGTATTGCGGATGTCCCTTGTGCACTACAACACCCTGGCCGAGGTAGAGCAGCTGATTGCTGGTTTGAACCGGGCACTGGCATAGCCAGCGCGCCCTGCTCGCCATAAATGCCTGTTCCGTGGCCGCGATGAACCCTTCTGACATCAGTGTGCTGACATCCCTGGCGGATGGAATACCCCGATCGAGATAGATTACCGATCCAGCCAGCCCATGCTGCAGGCGATTAGGCGGGCACTTTCTGACGCAAATGTTGAGCAGGATCATGTCACTAACAAATTGTTTTCTGCTATTAATAACATGTCCGCTTGGCGTGATTATCTTAGATGGAAAAGTGTTTTTTATAGAGAGTAGTACGTCACCTTTTCAGCGGGATTAGCCCGAGCAAAATCACCGGTATGACAAAGAAAGGAAGGTTTCATGCACACAGTTAAAGCGATGGCGGCATTCTGTCTGGGGTGTCTGGTGGCTGGTTCGGCGCTGGCGGCAACCTCAGCGAAGGAAGCGGCGCGGCTGGGCCAGGATCTCACGCCGATGGGCGCGGAAAGAGCAGGCAATGCCGATGGCAGCATTCCGGCATGGGACCCGGCCTCGACACCGGTTCCTGCGAATTTCGTCGCGGGCTCTGACAACTACGTCAATCCTTTCCCCGACGAAAAGCCGCTCTACACGATCGACAACAGCAATTGGAAGGACTACGCCGAGAACCTCACCGAGGGCACCAAATCCGTCTTTGAGCGACTGGGGCCGAAGGGCTTCACCATGAATGTCTATCCGACAAAACGCTCCCATTCCGCGCCCGACTGGCTCTACGCCAACAACATCAGGAACGCAACAGGGGCAACGCTGGTCGAGGACGGCCAGAAAATCGAGGGCAACTACCCGGGTGTGCCATTCCCGATTCCACAGTCGGCCCTTGAAGTCCTGTGGAACCACCTGATCCGATTCCAGACAGACTACTCGCTTGACTACGACGTGTACTATGTCGGCGCCGACGGCAGGGCCATCCTGTCGACAACTGCAGCCACTTCTACCGTGTATCCGATGTACAGAGAACCGGATCAACTCGTGGGTGAGACACCCTGGCTTCTGTTGCGGATCAACTACCGGGCGCCGGCGCGCAGGGCTGGGGAAATACTGCTGGTTCACGAGCCAGGCGCAGACTACACCCAGGGCAAGGGACGCAAAGCCTGGCAGTACCTGACCGGACAGCGCCGCGTCAGGATGGCACCGGCGGTCTCCTTTGATACGCCAAATCCGGCTGTCGCGGGCACCTCCACTTATGACGACTTTTCCGTATTCAACGGTTCGCCGGAACGCTACGACTGGACACTGCTTGGCAAGAAGGAAATCATCGTTCCCTATAACAATTACGACTTCCTGTTCCAGCAGAAAATTGAAGACATGCTGGGCGATCACTTCCTGAAGCCCGAGTATATTCGCTGGGAGAAACACCGGGTGTGGGTAATAGAGGCAAACCTGAAGGAGGGCCAGAGGCACCTGTACGCGAAACGCCGGTATTACCTGGATGAAGACAGCTGGGCAGCGTTGACAGGTGAAGTGTACGATGGTCGGGATACGCTATGGCGCGTACAGTACGCCTATCCGGCAAAGCTGTATGACCGGGACTCGACTTATGGCGCGTGCTATGGTGGCTACGACCTGCTGCAGGGTATTTACAATATCAACACCAAGCCCATCCCGGGCAAGTTTAAAAACGGGGTAACCGTGGACGACAAGTATTTCACGCCGGACGGGATGGCTCGCAGCGGAATTCGCTGAAATACCCGCTGCATAATGCATCATTCACCCGGACAAGCGTGAATCCTTCCTGCGGAGTTCCTGCAGACGCTCCCGCTGGGTGACGGCATGGTGTTTCTGCCTGGCGAGCAAGGCCTGAAACTCCGCATTGTCCTGCAGCGGAATGAAAGCCGGATGCACCCTGGCAGACCACCAGAATGACGGGGGCACCGAGCCATCGGCAGCGGCCAGCTGGAGTACTCGCAACGCCCCGTCGTAATTCCCCAGGAACATGTCGGCTGTGGCCAGGTGCCGCGGCATGTCCGTCAATCTGCAGGCCGGCGCCGCGCGGAGGGTCTCGGCAAGTTGATCGCGCAAGCCGGCTATCTCTCCCAGCTCGCGCGTTGACAGGTCGGGACCGGAATCCAGCAGCGCCCGATACAGACGATAGGGAGTCTGCTCATCGGACGGTATCCTCGACTCAAGCTTGTTAAAGCCCTGATGCCGTGCCATGAACTCGCGGGCAGGAAGATAGCGCCCGCTGGCCGCGGCACCCTGCAGCAGAATATCGAGCATCCACCAGTCTTCGATTTGCTGTGTCTCCACCTCCTCCGAGGACATCAACGTCGCGGCGGCCTGCTCCAACTTGCCGTTGAATAACATCAGTCGCAGACTGATATCCAGATTTTGGGGATCGTTGAGCGCGACCGCGGCGGGCAGGTCATCCAGATCAAGGTAAATGCGGGCCAGCCGGGCACGCAACCAGCCGGCTTCGGGATCCAGGCGCAAGGCCCGCTCGACGTAGAGCGCTGCCTGCGCGAGATCACCCCGGTAGAGTTTGAGTGCACCCAGTTGCGCATATGCGGAGCGGAACCGGGGGTCTGCCCGCAGCGCCTGCCGCTCCAGCGCTTCAGCCTCGTCATACCGGCACTGATCTATCATCATGTAGGCTTTCAGATGGTGGGTGCGCGGGCGCAGCGGGTCCAGTTCCCGGGCTTTATCGATCAGGACCAAACCCTCTTCCTGCTTGCCCTGGTGGAAGTACAGCTCTTCGGCCAGGGCCTCGTAACCGGCCGCATAGCTCGGGTGCAGGGCCAGTCCGCGGCGCAGATCAGCAACCACTTCCTCGGTGTTGGAGTGCAGGCCGGAGCGGTGGATGTAGGCGATGCCCAGACCGGGATCGAGGACAAGGGCACGGTCGAGCAGCGCACCGGCACGTGCCAGCAGGGCCTCGCGCTCGACATCGTCCACTGGTGCATTTTGTGGGTAAACCGTGAGAACCTTGGCCAGCTGGGCCATTGCCAAAGCATAGCGTGGGTCCAGCTCGATAGCCTGCTCAAAAAGGCCGATCGCGCGCTCGAGATCAGCCACGATGCCACTGTTCATCGCCCGGCGGCCCTCCAGATACGCCATGTGGGCCGCGAGGCTTACCGGGCGGTGGGACTGCTGCGTGTTACCGTCGGCGCTTACCAGCGCCACCTGCAGCTCGCGGGCAATCTGGGCGGCGATGTCCTCCTGCACCGCGAACAGATCTGCCAGGGTGCGATCGTAGCGCTGCGACCAGAGCTGAAAACCGCTTCGTGTATCCACCAGGTTGGCCATGATCCGCACCTTCCCACCCTCGTGCTGCACCGTTCCCTCCACCAGGTACCGCACGTCCAGTTGGCGTCCGATTTCCCGGGGATCGGCAGTCCTGTCGCGAAAGAGAAAGGAGGAACTGCGGGCCGTGACCTGGAACGACGGAATCCGCACGAGGAGGTTCAACAACTCATCTGCAAGCCCTTCGGAAAGATACCCGGCATCGGCGTCCGTATCGGTGGTGCTGAAAGGCAGCACCGCTATGGTGCGGACGGCGCTGTCCTGACTGTCCGACACGGGTGGATCGGCAGTGGGATACAGTAACCAGAACAGTAAACCCGGGACGAGGACGACAGCCAGTAACAGTGCCGCAGTCACCCGGGCCCGACTATGCCCACCACCCGGCCGGGGCGCGGGGCCGTCCCCTGCCGGCAGGTTCTCGCGGGGTTCCTCCGGTGGCGCGGATGGAAACTCGGCAATGTAACCACCCTTGTGCACCGTCCTTATTGGCGAGGGCGCACCGTTCACCGTCAGCGCCTGACGAAGGTTGGAAATGGCGCGGCGGACGGCCTCGTCCGACACCACACGGCCCTCCCAGACACTTTCAACGAGGCGGTCGTGACTCAACAGTTCTTCGGGATGATCCAGGAAATAGACCAGCAATTGCGCAACCCTGGGCTCCAGATGCTGCGAATGGCCGTCTGTCGTCAGGGTGAGCGTGTCGGGGCAAAACTGCCAGTTTCCAAAGCGCCTTGGCCTCCTCATAGCAACCTGAAGTCCGATCATCATGAATGAATCGAGCCCGATAACTATGGTTCAAGTCCATGATAATTGCCAATCGAGGATTGAGGCCGTGCAGCTCGGCTTCACCGTTGATAGCAATAAGTCCCTGATTCCAGAACCAATCACAAATTCCTCACAGACAAGTCACAGGTCGATCCGGCATGGCGGAGGGGTTTGTGATCGTATGCGCATGTGGCTGACATTCAGTCACCGCCTATTGAAGGAGACATCTCATGAAACATCACAGCAGACACTACCTGATCAAAACAGCCGGCGGCGCATTTCTCACACTCGCACTGACAATGTCCGGCCTGTCAGGGGCGCAACAAACCGATAGCCGCTCCATGGAAGAGACGACGGTAACCTCCAACAGGAACGGGATTGAACTGAGCCGTCTGGACAGCCGGAGAGCCGGAGTCCTGACCCGGACCAAAGCCGTCAGTTACGCCGACCTGAATCTCGACCGGCAAGCGGGCCTGGATACCCTGTACTCGAGGCTGGAATCCGCATCCCGCGAGGTGTGCTCGCCCCAGGCTGCCTATCACAGCCGGGCCATGAGCAATGACTGGCAGACCTGCTACAGCCGCGCCATGGACAAGGCCATTGCCGATGTCGGCAACCTCGGCCTGCAGGACTACCACGTGGCCAGGACGGGCGAAGCGGCGGCGCTGACCGAGCAGGTGACAGACCGCCGCTAGCATAACCGGCGAAACAGGGCGGCCGGGGTTATCCCCTGCCGCCGCCTGTCAGGCGTAAAGCCACAGCCGGTTGCTTATAGCTGTCGATTATTATGGCAACGGCTGGATAGTTACCCGCGGCACTGACTACGGCCGGCAGGATCCGTGAGGTGAGTATTTCCAGGGTTCTGCATGGTGGTGCCCGGGACCGGAATCGAACCGGTACGCCTGCAATAGGCGGGAGATTTTAAGTCTCCTGTGTCTACCAATTTCACCACCCGGGCACATGGGGAGTGCGGGGTCGGCCCCGCCGGAGCGGCGGCATCATATCATAGATTCCAGGCGGAATGACCGCCCGCGGGGCCCGGGATCGCGCCGCGTTGTTTCGCCCGCATGTTACACTTTGCATCCCTCGTTTTTCGGATACGCTGGCCCTATGCGCCGACTATTGCTCGCAATTACGGCAGTATTGCTCGCGGCTATCGCGGCGCTTCTGCTGGCGCTGCGATCGCAGTCCTTTGTGCTGGGGGCTGCGCACTGGGCGGTAGAGGCATTCTCCGACCTGCGTCTCGAGTTGGTCAATCCTGACATCGATGTCTACGCCGGCGAATTATCCGCCGATCAAATTCACCTGATACCCCGGGGGGTAGATGGCCCAGCCCTGCTTTCGGTGCTGGATTTCGCCACCCAACGCGGCTTCATTGCACCCTCCGGTGAATCCCGCAGGGGCCTGTCGGCCCAAGCCGCATCGGTGCTCATTTACGTGTCGGACAGTGACAGTGCGAGCAACCCCCAGCCCATGCAATGGCTCGGCTATCTGCGCTGGCTACCTGCGCAACTGCAGATAGGCCTGGTACACCTGGTGACCGCCTCAGCCAACACCTGGATCTTTCCGTTGCAGGAACTGCGCGGCGAGAGACTGCAAGGCGGCAACTACCGGCTGACTGCCGGGGCCGCCTATGACGGGGAGCCACTGGAGGCCACACTGGAGGTGCTGGCAGTCGACGCGGGACCGGGTGTGACGGCCGCGCAGACGACAATCCGGCTGCTGGCCCCAGTCAGTGGCAGCGAATTCACCCTCACCGGGGAGCTCGATGGCAGCGACCGGTATTTCCAGTACAAGCTCCAGGTGAACGCGTTTTACCGCGATGTCCGGGAACTGCTGAAGGGCTTCGAGGACAGCGCCGACATTGCCGGCCAGCTGCGATTGCAGGGCACCATGGCCGGTGACACCAGTGGTTTTGTGCTGTCCGACGCCACGTTCCTGCTGGACAATTTTCCCGAGTACGGTTTTCAGGCGGGTGGCTGGCTCGACTACCGGGTGTCTGGCGAAACGGCGCTGGAGCTGGAAGCCAACGGCGAAATGGCGTCGGTCACCTACCTCGTCGACTGGCTGGACCTGGACCTGGGTGAACTCGGCGCGGTGAAGAGCAACATCCACCTCACCGGCAGCCTGGATAAACCGGTAATCGAGGCATTTTCCCTGACCTCCGGCAGCGCAGAGGGCCTGACGGTAAACATCAGTGGCAGGCTCAACCTCTACGATGCCTGGCAGGACAGCGACTCCCGGGAGAACACCCTCGAGTTCGCCATGGAGGGCCCCTCCCTGGCCGTACTGCAGAGGTGGCTGGGTGAGCTGCCCTATGACCCAGGAGCCTGGCGCGCCAGTGGTCGCTTGTCGGGCTACAGGGATCAGCTGAGCGTGCGCGACGTCCTGGTGGAAGCAGGTGCTCCGGAGACAGTGGAAATACGCGCTACGGGAGAGGTGGGCAGTGTTCGAAGAGCGCCACAGCCCGCAGAAAACTACATGTTCGAGGACATCCGGTTCAGGCTGCAGGCCCACGCCCGGGATTCCGCAGCGGTCGGCGCCCTGCTGCAACTGGATACCATTCCTCCCTACCATGAGCTCACCGCGGCCGTGAATATCAGCGGCAGGGGCGAGGAACTGCGTTTGGATGGCGGTGAACTCGTCATCAGCGCGAGCGACCTGGATGCCAGGACAGGCCCGATCAGCGCAGTATTTCACCCCGGCGGACCGAATATGCTCACCGGGCTATCCGCGCCCGTGCTGGTCGAACTCAGCGATGTCGCCGCGCTGTCCCGGTACGTCTCACGGCCCGTGCCGGCGCTGGGCCCGCTGCGGCTTACCGCGGTGCTGGCACAAGAAGGCGAGCTGTTCCAGCTGCAGGATGTGCTGGGGCTTATCGGCGAGGATGATATGAAGATCGAGTTGAAGGGCCTCGTGGGTGACCTGGCCACCTTGAGCAAGGTTTCTCTTACCGGCAATCTCGCTGGCGTGGATACCCGCACCCTGCTCGCGGCCCTGCTGCCGGACTTCGGCTACGCCGACCCCCTGGGCAAACTCGGCGGCACATTCAAACTGGCTGACCGGGACGGCGCATGGACGCTGTCCGGCCTGTCACTGGTCAGTGGCACAGACCAGACCCCACTGCAGTTCGCTGTCGATGGCTCCATCGCCGATGTGACCGGCAAGCTCTCGGCCGACCTGGACGCCCGGTTCCGGCTGGGGGACAGCGCACTGATTGAGGCGCTGGTGGGTATCGCACTCAAACCCGTCAGCGGCAGCCTGGTGCTGGCAACGTCGCCGGGGCAGCTGCGCAGCACCCTCAGGGCGCAGGTCGGGGAGACCCGGATCAACGGTGACGGCCTGATCCGGGTGGCGCAGGAGGGCGTCCAGGCCGTGAGCCTCAACCTGGATACACCGCACCTGCATTTGCAGGATTTCGCGGCGGAGGAATCCCGGGACGAAGAACCGGTAAACACAGCACCCACAGCGAAGGACCCGACCAACCCATTGCTGCGACTGCGCGAGCGAACACCCCTTTACCCCGTGGACATCAGCCTGACAGCGGATGAGATCAGCGGTGGCTTGAGCAGCTTCGACAGCCTGATGATAAAGCTCTCGGGCAACGATATGCGCTACACCCTGGAGCAGTTTTCCGCCCGTTACAACCAGGCCCAGACGGAGCTTCGCGGCGTGATCGACCTGAATCCGGACCCTCCCGCAATGAGCCTCGCCGGACAGTCCAGCGCCCTGCCCCTGGGCGCCCTGCTCCGCGACCTGGGGATAGCGTTCAATGTTTCCGGCACACTGACTGTACTGGGCGGCGTCACGCTGATGGGGGACACTTCGGCGGCCCTGGTGGAGAATCTCAACGGCAGCGTGGCTTTCGCACTGGAAAACGCCGTTGTCGAGGGTGCGGCCTACGACCTGTTGGCGACCGACCTGCTGGCCTGGATCTACTCCGGTGCCCTGGCTGAAAAATCCACGTATATCGATTGCACCATGGCCAGGTTCCAGTTGCGCCAGGGTGTGGCGAGCAGCGACAGCCTGTACATCGAGTCTGCCAAAATGCTGGCAACCGGCAGCGCGGAATTCGATCTGGTCAAGCGCCGGATGGATCTGCGCATTACCCCGATGTCGAAATCCAGGTTGTTGCAGGTGCCCTCGGAAATCAGGCTCAAGGGCAAGATGAGCAATCCCAGGGCAGACATTTCCCCGGTGAGCGCGGTCGCGGACGCCACTTCAGCTGCGCTTATGCTCATCCCCAGCCTGACCCTGAAGCTGTTCGGTGTGGATACCTACTCCGACAGGGGCCAGCGTCCCTGCCAGGCCAAACTCGGCAATTAGCCTCGCAGTTCACGCCTGTCCTCGTGCTACACTGGCGCACGGCGAGAACAACACTAATAAGGTCGTGTCATGGCATCAGCAAGAGGTGAATTCAGCTCACGTTTCGGCTTCGTTATGGCCGCGGCCGGCAGTGCCGTCGGGCTTGGCAACATCTGGGGCTTCCCGACCCAGGCCGCCAGCAACGGCGGTGCAGCTTTCCTGCTGGTCTATCTCGTCGTCGCCTTTACCCTGGCCTACCCGGCGTTGATGGCGGAGCTGATCATAGGTCGGCACGCCCATGCCAACGCCGTCACCGCACTGCGGACGATCTCCAATACCGGCACCCAGCGCCTGATAGGCGGCACTGCCGGTATCGTGGGCTTTATCGTGGCCAGCCTCATCCTCAGTTTCTACGCCATCGTCGCGGGCTGGATGATGGCTTTTTGCCTGTCCTCCCTGCTGACGCTGTTCGGGGGTGACGCCGCCGCGAGCTGGCTGACATCCTTCGGCTTCACGCGCAACATACTGGGCATGCTCCTGTTCATGGGGCTGACGGTCGCCATCATCGCGCGGGGCGTCCGGGACGGCATCGAGCGCTGGTCGGAGCGCCTGATGCCTATCCTGCTCGTTACGCTTGTCGTGCTGGTAGTGTACGTGCTGACCCTGGATGGCGCGATCGAGGGCCTGAAGGTTTACCTCTTCCCCGACTTCCAACGCGCCCTCGCGCCGGACCTGATTCTCAACGCCCTCGGGTCCGCCTTTTTCTCCCTGTCCCTGGGCGTGGGCACCATGCTCATTTACGGGTCTTACCTGGACGACAGGCAGAACCTGCCGCTGGTTGGCGGCATGGTGACCGCCGTGGATATCGGTATCGCGGTTCTGGCCGGGTTTCTGGTGCTGCCGGCCATGTATGTGGCCCTGCACAACGGTGTGGAAATTTTCACGCCCGCCGGCAAGCTGATATCGGAGGACACGCTGATATTCACGGTGCTGCCCGAACTGTTCAACAGCATGGGGCTGGCGGGTGTACTGGTATCCATCTTCTTTTTCTTCCTGATGAGCATCGCCGCCCTGACCTCCTCTATCTCCATGCTGGAGGTACCGGTGGCCTACGTGGTCGAGACCCGCGATGTGGCGAGAAGGAAAGCCGCTTACCTGATCGGCGGCAGTATCGCGCTGATCAGCACGGTCATCCTGCTGAATTTTGACAGCCTGTTTGGCCTCGTCATCACTATCACCACCCGTTACAGCCAGCCGTTGATCGGCTTTTTATTCTGCATCTATGTGGGCTGGGTGTGGCATCGGGACCAGTTGCTGCAGGAATTGCGCAAGGGGAATCCGGAAATAGAGCGGGGCCTGTTCTGGAAGATCTGGCCCTGGTGGGTGCGGCTGGTCTGCCCCACTATCATCCTGGCCATTTTTGCGCAGTCGCTGCTGGGCTAGCCCGCGGCACTACCCATCATTTCAGGCTTATCTGGCCCTCTTCCTCTACCCGCTGGGTAGGGACCAGCCCCTTGAAATCGATTTTGGCGGTAAAGCGGTAGGTCAGGTCCTCCTCCTGGGTCCGGCCCAGGTTGGCCAGCAGCTTGAGTACCTGGAACAGCTTGAGGCTGGCCTCGATCGATACGACACCCTCGCTGTAACCCTCGATGACCGGGATATCCTTGCTGACCCCGGTGACCACCTCGGTCCCGACCAGTTCGACGCTGTAACTGATACCGGCGATATCCAGCGGCTGTTCATTGGGATTCTGTACCCGCAGCTTTATCAGGAAACGCGGGGCGCCACCCTCAGGTGAAGGCAGGCTCTCAAAACTCTCCATCGACACATTCGGGGGGTCCATCGGGGTGGTCAGGCTGGCGCAACCCGTCAGCAGGAGAAAAAGGGCGAACACAGCAATGCGGTATCCGGCTGTTCGATTGGACATGGTCTCACTCCTGTGAGTCGTGCATGGTAAGCGCACTCAGGGATTCCCTCCCCGGGTACCGGAAAAAAAATACATGGCGTAGGCGGCGCTGCCAACGGCGAACACAATCGCCACCCAGTCCCCCGTGCGGCTGTACATCCAGAGACTGAACACGAACATGGCGAGGGCCACGACGAGGGCGACCACCCTTGCCATATCAGCGACCTGTATCCATCGAAT
>JAZBNW010000223.1:0-3524 GCA_036350855.1 Halieaceae bacterium | reverse complement strand
CTGTCGCCAAAGGCGTAAATGTCAGAGTAGGGGCTGGCAAGGGCGGTGCTGCCCAGCGCGGCTGAGGCGAGGATGACGGCTCGATAGATCGGTTTTCGCATGGGACACATCTCCGTGATCGTTATAATGGCCCGTTCTACGGCACTGGCCGTGGTTCGGGTCGGTGTGGTTCAGGGTTCAGTGGCCGGAAATATACGCGCTCGGGCGCTACTGTGAAAGGCAATAATTGTGCCGGATATCGGCCGGACAGGGCGCAGATGGGCAGGAGTGGGCGGGGCTGCGCTAGTGCGGGCACTGTCCTGCAGTTCGAATAATGGCTGTTCGTGGCATATAATCCGGGCATGAAACGCGATAACGCAAAGCCGCACAACCGGCGCGCCGGCCGACAGGAAATCCTGGGCCTGGGCATCAGCCTGGCGCTGGCCGCGTTGCCGGCCATGTCGGCCACTGTCTACAAAACCGTCGATGAGAACGGGGTTGTCAGCTATTCGGACACGGCACCCGTCGTGGAGCAGGAGGCGGAAGTCATGGAGATCGATGTCCGGGAACCGCAGGACAGCGAATCTGCGCAGCAGCAGCTGGAGGCCATGCGCGAGACGACGGACCGGATGGTGGCGGATCGCCAGCAGCGGGAGAAGCACCGGGCGGAAATGCGCAAACTGCAGCTCGAGAGTGAACCCCGGACCCAGGTCATCGAATATGGCGCCCCTGCCGATAATAGCGGCATCTACACAGGGTATTATCCCTATCCCGTCTACCGCCCCGGCGGCTACCGACCCCGGCCGACACACCCGATAGCCCGTCCGCCCCTGCGACCACGTCCCCCGGGCTACCCGCCCAGGGAAGACATCATCTCACCGGGGCATGATTATCCCGCCTCGCTGATCCGCCGGGGCTACAGTCCAGAGGTCCGGGCAGCATTCGAAAAGTAACGCTACAGCCAAGGGTATACTGGTGCCGTGAGTGACTTAATGCGTGACTCGACCTGGGTGTTCGGTTACGGGTCGCTGATATACAAGGTGGATTTTCCCTACCTGGAGCGTGAAGAAGCCCTTGTCGAGGGTTGGCAGCGCAGGTTCTGGCAGGGATCGCACGATCACCGGGGTACCCCGGACTCGCCGGGGCGGGTCGTCACCCTGATCCCCGCCGAGGGTGCGGTATGCAAGGGGGTTGCCTACCGGGTGGAACACGAGGTGTTCGAACACCTCGATCACCGGGAAAAAAATGGCTACGAGCGCCATGCGGTCAGCATCTCCCTGTCACGGTCCGGACGCCGTGTCGGGGGCCTGCTCTACGTGGCGCGCTCTGACAACCACGCCTACCTGGGGCCGGCCCCGCTGCCCGAGCTGGCGGCCCACATTGCGCGCTCCGCGGGCCCCAGTGGCAGCAATCGCGACTACCTGCTCAGCCTGGCTGACGCCCTGCGCGCGCTGGACGATCCCGACCCGCATGTGATGGCCCTGGAGGCACTGCTGCTGGAGCAGTGAGCAGCCGCAGGGCTGGCGCGGCTAGGCCCCGCCCCGCGTTTCTGCACTCATTTCTCCGGGTGAACGGAACCAGTCCACCACCTGCTCTTGCACCCGCGCGTCGTCGAGCAGGTCGAAGTGATTTTTTTCGTGGAACACCCGGCAGTTTTCCGGCCGGATCTTCAGTCGCTTGAGCTCATTCCTGTGGATACCCACCGCGCTGTCGGGACGCACCAGCAGGTCCCCCAGCAGGTGGCCCAACGGATCGCGCTCGTCACGGCCGAGGCTGGCCGCCGCGAAGTAGTAGTCGACGCCGGCAATAAGGGGAACCACCTTGTGTTGATCCGGACTCCTCTCGTCGGGGTGCTGCCCCTGCCAGTCCTCGTCCAGCAGTGCCCCGTGGCGGAGGTCCTTGATACCCGCGCTGCGCAGCTTGCCAAACAGCATGGGCTCCGCGTAGGGCAGCTTTTTCATCGCGGTTTCAAAGGCATGCCCGGCTTTTTCCAGGGGAGAACCGTGGTGGGGCGTGCCCAGGCAGACCACCCGACGCAGGTCCTGCAACCACGGGGCCCGGTCGCGCCTGGCGTAGCTGCAGGCACTGCGAATCACGAGGCCGCCCATGCTGTGACCGATCAGTGAGATCGATTCCAGGGGTACCGGCCAGTTGTCTCGCAGCAGCTGCAGCAGGGCCGCAAATTCCCGGCCGTTGGTCGAGATGTGGCGGCCCGTGTTGTAGCGCAGGTACAGTGGGGTGCAGCCCAGCTCGTCCCGCAGGCGGTCACCGATGCCCGGATTGCCATTGCGCTGCCAGCTCAGCTCAGACAGGCTGAGCCCGTGTACCAGTACCACGACGTGGGGCGAGGCCATGGGGAGCGCGTCAGCCAGCGCCTCGGGGTTTGCCGGGTCCAGGGGGTGTTTCGGGGTTCGCAGACACATCGGGGTGGCCAGGGCGTTGCCACTGTCCTCGAGGTGGTCGCCGAACACGCCGTTGAGGGCCGCGACTACCCTGGTTTCCACGGTCGAGTTACCAGCCTGGCGCAGCTCCCGGGGCAGCAGGCTGAAGGAGCGGTCGACACCCTCGCGCAGGCCGGCGTTGATGCCGCGGATCACTTTGTAGACGCCCGCGGCGATCAGGCCGTGGGCACGGGGCGGTTGTACCGGGGCCAGCAGCATGGGGGTGCGCGCAATGCTCTCGTGCATGCGCTCCACCGTATTGGTGATGCCTTCCACCGAGTCGAACACCAGCCGGGTGCCGCCCTGAATCGAATTGATTGACGCGTTCATATGCTTGTTCCTCTGTATCGGGAAATTGTTGTCACGCCGACGCTGCTGTCAGTCCCGACGCTGCATTGGAGCCTTGTTTCTAGTCCGCCGTGTCTGACTCATCGCAGTCGCCGCCGGCCAGCGCCTCCAGGCAGGACAGGCACAGTACGACCGGCCGGGGCTGGGCCGGAACGCCCACGGCGGCGCGAGTGCCCCTGGGCAATATCGTGTTGCACTGGTCGCAGATTCCGTTCAGGTTGAGCACGGCCTCCTGCCAGCCGATGACGCCGGTGTCGTGCTCGTCGTCAGTTGCAGTGGGGGAGGCAAGGCGGTGGGGGCGGGGACGGCGCCCCTGCAATGCCCGGGCGATATTGCTGCTGTCGGCTACGACCCCTTCGACCAGCTGGAAGGTATTGAGCAGTACATTGCGGACCACCGTGGACACCGAGATCCCCAGTTGCTCGGCGTGTTCACGCAACTCATCGTCCAGCTGGCTGGGAATCCGGGCCTGCAGTACGCGGTCCTTGGTCTGGCGCGTTTTACCGCGTTTTTGTCGTGTCGACGCCGGCATGTGCCTCTCGCTCCAATGCCCCGGGGCATTGCGGTCTGGATTCAATAGAGGCGAATGTAGGCCAAATGTAATACAAGGTCAATAAATGTATTACATATATTTGATAGCACAGGTCTCTGCCCCGGCATAGTGCTGCTGCTGGGCTGCTGGGGGGTAGGGAGTCTCTGCGTGTCCCGGGGCGCGCTAGAAAGACAGCTTGATCCCAACGCCCGCTACTTCGGAAT
>JAZBNW010000222.1:0-14397 GCA_036350855.1 Halieaceae bacterium | reverse complement strand
GGCGAACTCGGGACCCCCAGTGTGAGCGCACCGGAGCCGGCTTTCACCAGCAGGGAATCCGAGTGCCCGTGGTAGCAGCCCTCGAATTTGACGATGGTGTCGCGCCCGGTGTAACCCCGGGCCAGGCGGATGGCGCTCATGGTCGCCTCGGTGCCGGAACTCACCATGCGTACCATATCCATGCCCGGCATGATCTCGCAGATGCGGTCCGCCAGCTGGATTTCCAGTTCCGTGGGCGCGCCAAAGCTGAGGCCTTTCTCGCTTTGCCTGACCACCGCCTCGCGCACCTCGGGGTGATTGTGGCCCATGATCATCGGCCCCCAGGACAGCACGTAGTCGATGTAGCGTTTGCCATCGCAGTCGAATACGCAGGCGCCCTCACTGCGCTCGATAAACACCGGTGTGCCACCCACGGCCTTGAAGGCGCGCACCGGTGAGTTGACCCCGCCGGGTATGTGGCGCCTGGCGCGTTCAAACAGTTGTTCGGAATTGCTCATGCGGGTGCCTTTTCGTTGCGAAGCGCAAATTATCGGGGCTGGCGGCGGGAATATCCAGCGCGCGGGAACGTTCGGCCCGGTCACAGCCCGGGCGCGCGTCATGATTTGCCGGTTTCGCCGGCCTTTTCCAGCCACAGCAGGGTTTCGACAGAGGCGACGAAGCGGCCCAGGTAAGCCGGCGACAGATTGCCCATGGCAAGCAGCGAGCGAATGGCGAGTTTTTGCGGGTTCAGCGGCCCGGAATCCTGCGGCGCCGCCAGCACTTCCCGCGACACCCGTTTCGCCGCGTTGCGCTGCCGGCGGGCGTCACGGAAATAACGTGCCGCCCGCAGCTCGCCCGGGCCGCCTGCAGCCAGCCCTGTCGCGTCCGCGGCTACCGCGCTGACGGCCTCCGCCTCCTGCTGGCGCAGCAGCTCTCCGATAGCGCCGCTATCGGCTTCTGACCCGCTAGCCCGGTCACTGCCTTCGAGGCGATCCAGCAGGCCGCTCAGCGCCCCGGGTGTATGGCGCCGCGGCCGTTCTGCCGCCAGCCGCTGCAGGGCCTTGAACGCGAAGGCGTCGAACAGGGCGAGCGCCCGCTCCCGCAACTCCGGGCGCGCGGCGGTGAGCCGTTCCAGCAGCGCTTGTGCTTCCTCGCGCTCCCGGGAGAGGGCGTTCTGGTAATCCTGCAGGGCGAGCATCGCCCTGTTCGCCACGATGTCGGCGACGGCCCCGTCCAGCTCCGCGCTGCGGCGGGCCATGGTCGTGATATAGCGGAAGCGCACGGGGTCGAAACGCCCGGCGCCGAGCGCTTCCAGTTGCGCCAGCGCGGGCTGCAGGGACGTGTGTTCCTGTGGCGGGAGGCGGGCGCTCACCTCAGCCGGGCCCCGGCGACTGATTCGCGCTGCGGGGCACAGGCGCCATTTCCACCCGCCGGTTGCGGGAGCGGCTTTCATCGTCCGCATTCGACACCACCGGTTGCTGCGCACCGAAGGCCGCGGCGAACACCATCGCCGGTGGCATGCCCTCCTCGATCAGCGCCCGGGTCACGGTGAGCGCGCGCTGCGCCGACAGCTCCCAGTTGTCCGCAAAACGGTTGTTGCCTTTCTGGATGGGCAGGTCGTCGGTGAAGCCGCTGACCATCAGCAGCTCCTCCCGCTCTCCCAGGTAGACCTGCAGCGGGCCCACGAGGGTCTGCAGCGGGTCCCGACCCTCGGGCTGCAACTGGTCGGAATTCAGGGAAAACAACACGCTGCCGCTGATGCCGATGCGGCCATCGCGCAGGGTCACCCGGCCCGTCGCAAGCGGGTCGGCCAGGGCTTCCTCGAGCGCCATGCGGCGCTGCTCCTCCGCCTGGCGCTTGCTGACTTCCTCTTTCAGGGTCTGGGCGAGTTCGACCTGGTAGCCCAGTACCCACACCAGGATCAGCACGAATATGCCCACCACGCCCGCCATCAGGTCGCCGAAGATGGCCCAGACAGGCGTTTCCTCGCCCTGGTCGTGCTGCAGCTCTTCCATCAGTGCGCCTCGGCCGCCAGCGCCCGCTCCCTGCGCTCGAGGCGTTGCAGGTCTTCCATGATTTCCTTCTGGGACAGCATGCTCTGGTCAATGATTTCCCGGGCCTGGGCCACGTAGTAGGCCATCTGCTCGTCGCTGCGTTCGCTGGACCGCTCCATGGACTGTTCGAGCCTGGCCAGGTGCTCGACCAGCGTCGTGTTGGAGGCACTGAACAGCTCGACGGCGTGGCCGAAAGCCTCGCCCAGGCTGGACAGTTCAGTGGCGCCGCCGGCTACATGGGCGCTGGCTTCGGACATCCTGGAGACCTCGGCGAGCAGATGGTCGCCAACGCGGGCACTGATGTCCTGCAACAGGGTGCCGGAGGATTCGACCAGTCGTTCCACCGCCTCGCGCTGGCCGGTGGCCGCCTGTTCCAGTGAGCCGGACAGGGCGTTCAGCTCCTCCATGACACGCTGCCGCTCCGCCAGCAGCTGGTTGTCGCGCTCGACGTTGTTGGTGATTTCGGCCCGGAGCAAGCCGATCACCTCGGCGGCGGCTCGCGGTGTCTCCGAGGCCGTCTCGATCAGGCGGGTCATGGGCGCTTCCAGGCCTTTGCCCAGCTGCGCCAGGTGCTCCGTCACCGTGGATTCGAGATCCGCCAGGCGGTTCACCGCGGCGGCGTGGCCCAGTTCCTGCTGGCTTGCCAGCTTGCCCAGCTCTGCTGTCAGGGCGGCGGTGAGTTGCTGCAGGCGTTCGCCCTGGGTGTCCAGCCAGGTTTGCTCGGACGCCATCCGGGCCTGTACCAGGGTTTCGGTGGCTTGCAGCAGGCCGCGGATTTCCTCCAGCGTGCTGGCGGCGCTGGCCCGGGTGGTGTCGACAATCGCCCGGGTCGAACCCGTCACGGACTGCTCGATGCTGTCCTGCAGTGCCCGGGTCTGCCCGGCCCAGGTCGAGGAAGTGGCCTGGAACGATGCCAGCAGCGTCGCGCCGCCTGTCCTGAACTCCTCGCCGAAGGACTGCAGTTGTTCGCGCGCGGTGTTCGCCAGCTGCGTCTGCGCCTCCTGTGCCAGCCCGCTGATGCCGGCCATGGCCTGGGCCACGACCGGTGTGATGGCCTCGCCCGCCGCCTGCCCGCTCGCCGCCAGGCTCTCGCGCAGGGACTTGTCCACGGAATCCGCCAGCTGGCTGTAGCGCTGCTGCGTGGTTTCGTGGAACCGTTCCTGGTTGGCCAGCAGGGACTCGCCGAGCCTGCTCCCCATCGACTCGAGCTGCGCCGCCAGCCCCTGCAGCCTGTCGGCCACCGCAGGCAGGGCCTGGGCCTGGGACTGCAGCGCGCTGTAGGCCTGCTGCCGCTGGTGGGACAGCGAGAAATCGCGAAATTCCCGGGCAATATTGCCTTCCAGCTGGCGGGTGGCGAGCATTCTGTCCCGCCGTACCAGGGTGGATATCAGCCCCAGCATGGCCGAGGCGGCAACACCGGCCACGGAGGTGCCGAAGGCCACACCCAGCCCCTGTATCGGGGCGGCCAGCCCGGCGCGGATCGCCTCCAGTTCGGTGCTGCCCTGCAGCGCGAGCACGGCGCCGCTGAGGGTGTCCACCATGCCCACGAACGTGCCCAGCAAGCCCAACATGACCAGCAGGCCCACCAGGTAGGGAGTGAATACCGGCGCCGGCAGGCCGACCCGCTCGCCCTCTATGCGCAGCCTTACCGCATTGCGCAGGGAGGGGTCCAGCCGGTGCAGCCACTGTTCCAGCCACTCCCCGGGCTTGTCGGTCAGCGGGGGAATCGCGACCAGGGCGCCCTCGAGGGTGCCGGTGGCCCGCCTGAACTGCAGCAGTTCGACGATGCCGATGAGGTAGACACCGCCGATCACGGCGGTGATGGTGAATGCCAGGGCATGGGAGCCGGCAAAATCGAGGCCGATCCACACCACGGCGGCGGCGCCGAGCAGGAAAGCGGTGGCAAAAAGTAATCTGGTCATGGGAGTCTATTCATCGTCAGGTTCATCGAGTGCCTCGATCAGGCCCAGGGCCGGCAGCAGTCTGGTCTCTATTTCCGCCAGCAGCAGCGCCTGCATGTCGCTGCGCAGGCGGGTCAGGGTGTCAGCCCACAACTGCCCGCCCCCGGGATCGGCGGATGCTGCCTGCTGGTATTCTTCGAGTAAAAAGCCGATACGTTTCCCCAGCAGCGTGCATACGGCTGAGAAAAACTGCCGGTTGTGGGCCGCCAGTGGTTCAGCCAGCGCGGCGTCCAGGGCGGCGAGTTGGGCCAGGCGCGGCGAGAAAGCCGCCACGGTATCCCGCGTGATCGCCTGCAGCTGCCGTATCCTGAAGTCGATATCCCGTTGCTGCGTCGCATAGAAGGCCAGCAGCACATCGGCCGTGGCGGCCTCCTCGAAGTCCTCCCGGGTGGCAATCGGTGGAAACCTCAGCCGGATCGAACCGCCGCCGGGCACAAAGCTGCGCAGGGCGCTGCTGATAATGGCCGAGCGGGCGCGCAGGAATTCCGCCCTGGCCTCCTGCGGGGTAAGCGCGGCAGGCTGCGCCGGAGCCGGGGCGGGCCTGTCCAGTACCGAGGAGATCCTGATCGAGTCGGGCAGGTCGAACAGCTGCCCCATTCGCTCCGTGATCAGCTTGTCGGATCCCGCCGTATCCGCACCCGTCAACTCCGCCAGCAGGCGCGCCAGCCTGGAGGAGTGTGCATGTATCTGCGTCTGGGCCTGGGTCATAACTGCCTGTGGCGAGTAAAAGCCATGTAACTAATTGAATTTATATGGAAAAATGTTGTAGCGAACACATGTGGCGGGGGTGCTATGCAGTGCCCGCGACACGTCGGGCGACTGGCCGGCACCGCGCGCTGGGCCGGGCGGTAACGCCGCCCGCATTATCGCTATTTTGCCTCAACATTCAAGGCGGGGCTCAATGGATGGGCTTCAGCACCGCCAGCAGTACGATGGCAAACAGGAACAACACCGGTACCTCGTTGAAAAAGCGGTAGAACACATGGCTGTGCCGGTCCGAGTCGGCGTTGATGGCAGCCACGTAACGGCCGCACTGGAAGTGGTAGACCACCAGGAAGGCGACACCCGCCAGCTTCAGCCACAGCCAGGTGGCCTGCAGGTAGTAGTCGGGGTTTTGCGCCATCATGGCGATGCCCAGGGCGATGGCGATGAACATGAAGGGGGTGACGAAGCGGTACAGCCTGCGCGCCATCACCGCCAGCTGCTGCCGCGTTTCGGGGTGCTCGCTGGCGGCGTAGTAGACGAAGATGCGGGGCAGGTAGAACAGGCCGGCGAACCAGCACACGACGAAGATGAGGTGAAAGGCTTTCAGCCAGAGCATGTGCGGTCTCCCGGGTCGGTGTCAGAGTCGTTCGAGGGTGAATTTTTCGATGCTTTCCCGGGTCACCACGCCGTGCAGGATGCGCTTGCCGGTGGCCCGGCTGCGCTCGTACACGCACACGGCTTCCACGGTGTTGGCCCGGATGGCGTCCATGGCCTGGCGCAGGCTGGCCTGCAGCGGCACCGGCGCGATGGTCCAGCGCCGTATGTTGGCATCGGCGAGGTCGGCGCTGTCGCTCTCGGCCAGGGCCGGGCGCAGCCACGCCAGCAGTTCATCGCCCCGGACCAGGTAGAGGTCCTCCCCCTCGCGCTCTACCAGGCACCAGGTGGGAGTAAATTCCAGCAGGGGCTGCAGGTCCTCCTCGTCCAGGACAATGGGCACCCTCACCACCCGCCCGTCCATGGTGGCGGCGACATCCGTGCTGTGCAGCAACTGGGTCAGCGGGTCATTTGGAACCACCCGCTGCAGCTGGCGCAGGACCATGGTGTAGGCCGAACGCTGGTGGAAAATACTGCTGTTGGTGAGGGTGGCGGCAACGATGGCAAGCAGGGCCGGCATCGCCAGATTGATGGTCTCGGTCAGCTCGACCACGGCCAGCACGGCCGCCAGCGGGGCGTTGAGCATGGCGCCCATCGCGGCGGCCATACCTATCGCGATATAAAGAGGCAGGTCCGAGGCCAGTGTCGGCTGCACCAGGCGGGCCACATCGCCCAGCACGCCGCCGATGCAGGCGCCGATCAGCAGGCTCGGGCCGATAATGCCGACGGGGAGGCCGGCGCCGCAACTCACGGCAGTGGCCATCACCTTGCACAGCGCGAGCAGCAGCAGGGTGCCGATCAGGAACTGGTTGTCCAGGATAAGGGCCAGGGAGTCGTAGCCCAGCCCCAGGGTTTCAGGCACCAGCAGGGCGATAGTGCCGGTGAAACAGCCGGCGAGAGCGAAGCGGATCGCCACGGGCCAGTGGGCGTATTGCGCGGTGAAGCGCACTATCCGGATAAAGGCAGCGATCGCCAGGCCGCAGGCGAAGCCCAGCAGCACCATGTAGGGCATTTCCCAGAGGGATTCGAGCTCTACTACGGGGATACCGAGAAGGGCCTCACCGCCGGACAGGGTCCGGCTCACCGCCGAGGCGGCCACGGCCGCCAGCATCACCGGGATGAAACCGGCAACGGTGTATTCCGCCACGATCACTTCCATGGCAAAAATAACCCCCGCCAGGGGTGTGTGGAAGGCGGCTGCGATACCCCCGGCGGTGCCACAGGCAATCAGCGTGCGCAGGCTGTTGTTGGGCAGGCCCAGCCGCTGCCCCAGCTGGCTGTTGACTGCCGCACCGAGGTGTACGCCGGGCCCTTCGCGTCCGCCGGACTGGCCGGTGCCCAGGGCAAAGGCGCCGGCGAAAAACTGCAGTAGAGCGTTGCGCAGTGGCAGGGCCCCGTAGTGGGAGTGCATCCGGCTGATCACGTGGACGATGCCGGTTTCCCTGTCTTCGGGCCTGAGCAGCATGTACAGCACACCCAGCACGGTGGCGCCGCCCGCGGGCAGGGCGAACGCCATCCACTGGGGCAGGTCTTCGAAGCCCTCACCGGCATTCCCAACCCCAAACAGCCCGGCCATCTCCCGGATCGCAAGTTCGAAGGCCAGCACTATCAGGCCCGATGCCACGCCTCCGACGATGCCCAGGACTGAATAGGACAACAGGGAGTCATATCGGGTGAGGTAGCGACGGTAGTTTTTAAGCAGTTCCCGCACCAGCGAAGCGCTCTTTTTAAAAAAGACAATATTACCAGTTATCTCGCCGGTTATTACTTTTATACTGAGCCTCCCCCGAGCTGTCGCTGTCTGGCGTCGGGATTGTCGCTGTGGGCGGCGCAGAATCTGGACTTGGTTATGGTAAAAGTTGGAATTGTCGGCGGCACCGGTTACACCGGCGTGGAGCTGCTGCGTTTGCTGGCGTCCCACGAGCGTGCACAGGTCGTGGCAATCACCTCCCGCGCCGAAAGCGGGCGTCGGGTGGACGAGCTTTTCCCCAATCTGCGCGGCCACTACGACCTTGCGTTTTCCGAGCCCGTGGTGGCGGAACTGGCGACCTGCGACGTGGTTTTTTTTGCTACCCCGCACAATGTCGCCATGAACCTCGTGCCCGAGCTGCTGGCCGCGGGAACCCGGGTGATCGACCTGTCGGCGGACTACCGTTTGCGGGATGCGGCCCTGTGGTCGCGCTGGTACGGCGAGCCCCACGCCAGCCCGGAATACCTGGCGGAGGCGGTCTACGGCCTGCCCGAGGTCAACCGGGTGGCAATAGCCGATGCCAGGCTGGTGGCCTGTCCCGGTTGTTATCCCACCTCGGTGCAATTGGGCCTCATTCCCCTGCTGGCGCGCCAACTGGTGGATCCGGACCACCTCATCGCCAGCGCCGCTTCCGGGGTCAGTGGCGCCGGGCGCCAGGCGAAAATCGACAACCTCCTCAGCGAGGTGTCCGACAGCTTCAAGGCCTACGGGGTCTTCGGCCACCGCCACTTGCCGGAGATAGAACAGGGTCTGGGAGATGTGGCAGGTCGGCCGGTGAGCGTGACCTTCGTGCCCCACCTGTTGCCCATGATCCGGGGCATTCACGCCACCCTGTTTGCCCGCTTGCTGGTTGATCCGGTGGACCTGCAGGACCTGTACGAGAGCTGGTACGCGGATGAGCCTTTCGTCGATGTCCTGCCTGCGGGGATGTTCCCCCAGACGCGCACGGTGCGCGGGGCCAATCGCTGCCAGATCGCCGTATCCCTGCCTCAGGGCAGGGATACCGTCGTGGTCATGGCGACCATCGACAACCTGGTCAAGGGGGCCTCGGGGCAGGCTGTCCAGAACATGAATATCATGCTGGGCCTGCCGGAGGCCATGGGCCTGCAGCAGCCCGGTCTGTTGCCGTAGGCAGAAGGCGACCGCGGTGGATATTGCAACGCGAGTGCAACAGTTGCGGCGACCGGTGGTCATTATTGTCGGCTTGCTGGTGCTGGCCCTGGTACTCGAAATCGGGTTTTATCTCGGGCAGCACGCGGCATTCAGCGGTATGGGGGCGAACCCGAAGACCTACGAGGCGATGCAGACACAACTGCTGGCAGTGCAGAACACACTGCAGTCCCGGGACGCGGAGCTGGCGATCCTGCGAACCCGGCAGGAGGTTGACCGCCAGGCGCTGGAGCTGGTGCGCCGGGACCTGGCGACGCAAAAGGAGGAAATTGCCGGTCTGGAGGAGGGACTTGGGTTCTATCGCAGCCTCATTTCACCCGGTGAGATCGCGCCCGGCCTGAGCCTGCGCGGTGTCGAGCTGAAAGCGGGTGATCAGCCCCGGCAGTACCAGTACCGGATCGTGGTGCAGCAGGAAGCACGCAAACACGAGCAGATCAAGGGCAGCCTTGAGGTCGCGATCAATGGCATCAGTGATGGGGAGCCGCAGCGGTATGACCTGGCCGATCTGAGCGAGGAGTTCCAGGGCAAGGGCTCGGCCCTGCAGTTTCGTTATTTTCAATCCATAGAGGGTACGCTGACCCTGCCCGAGGGCTTTGAGCCCGGGGTGATCAGTGTGGAGGCCAAGACCCTCAAGCCCAATGAACTTGTTATCAGGGAGGATTATCCCTGGCAGTTAGAAGAGAGGTTTACGCATGTTGGGAAGTAAGAAATCTTCAGTGAGCGTATCGGGCAAGACCACACTCATATCCAGCGACACGGTGATACTCGGGGATATTCGTTTCAGCGGCGTGCTCGATATCGAGGGGCTCGTCCAGGGCAATATAGTCGCGCAGCCCGGCAAGGACGCCATGGTGCGGGTGGTGGACAAGGGGCGGGTCGAGGGCGAAATTCACGCTCCGGCCGTGGTTATCAATGGTGCGGTGGAGGGTAATGTCCACTCCACAAAGCATCTTGAACTGGCCTCCAGGGCCCGGGTGAAGGGCAATGTGTTTTACACCCTGGTAGAAATGGCCGCCGGGGCTGAGGTCAACGGCGCCCTGACGCATGTAGCTGAAAACGGCACGGCGAAGGAGCAAAAGAAGAGCTCCGCGGCAGCGGGCGCCGGCCCTGGCGACCACCCGGCGGGCCTGGCGGTTGTATCCGCTAAACTTGACTAAAATACTCAGGCTTAACATAATGCCCGGAGATTGAGCGCTGCAAGGCTGGCGCCAAAACCCAGGAAAGACCGATGTCTGTTGCAGAATCCTTTAACCCGGCAAGTATCAACCTCTCCGCGCGCGCGGTCCGGAAGGTGCGTGAGCTCGTGGCCGAAGAGGAAAACCAGGCGCTGAAACTGCGGGTGTATATCACCGGAGGCGGCTGTTCGGGTTTCCAGTATGGGTTCAGCTTCGAGGACTCGGCGGCCGAGGACGATGCAGCGATCGAAAAGGACGGGGTGACGGTGCTCGTCGATCCCATGAGTTTCCAGTACCTGGTTGGTTCCGAAGTCGACTATACCGAGGGCCTCGAGGGGTCCCGCTTTATCGTCAATAATCCCAACGCCACCACCACCTGTGGTTGTGGTTCCTCCTTCTCTATCTAGGCTCTATCCAGGCCTGTAAGCACCGTGTTTAGCCCACTGGTGAGAGCAATCTCCCCGGGTTGTTTGCTGTGGGCGGCGTCCCTGGCGGCTCAGGCGGAATAAACGCCCCCCAGTATCCTCGGGCCGCTGGCACCGGTAACCACCGGCGCATTGCCGGCCATTCCCTCCAGGGTCCGGTAGGCGAGCCAGGCGAACGTGACGGCCTCTACCCAGTCCGGGTCCATGCCGACGTCAGCGGTTGAGGCCAGGCTGGCGGGCCCCAGGTGTCGCTGCAGGCGGCCCATCAGGTCGCCGTTATGGGCTCCCCCGCCGCAGATATAGACCTCGGCCACCTCAATGTTGCCGGTGCCGATCGCACTGGCGATGCTGCTGGCCGTGAGTTCTGCCAGGGTTGCCTGCACATCGGCCGGGTCCAGCAGTGGATACTTGCACAGACACTGGTCAAGCCAGGTGAGGTTGAAGTCCTCCTTGCCCGAGCTGCGTGGTCCCGACTTGCCAAAATAGGGGTGTTGCAGCAGTTCCGACAGCAATTCCCCGGAGACTTTGCCCTGGGCAGACCACTGGCCGTCGCGGTCGAAATGCTCGCCTCGATGACGCTGGACCCAGTGATCCAGCAAGGTGTTGCCCGGGCCCGTGTCAAACCCCGAGCGCAGTTCCGTGCCCTGCAGCAGGCTGACGTTGGCGATGCCGCCAATATTGACAATGGCCCGATTGACCCCGGGCTTTGCGAAAGCCGCCGCGTGGAACGCCGGCGCCAGTGGCGCCCCTTCGCCGCCAGCGGCGATATCCCTGCGGCGGAAATCCGCGACGGTCGTAATCCCGGTCTCCTCGGCAATGGTGTTGGGGTCGCCCAGTTGCAGGGTGAAGCTGCAGGCGACAGCATCGCCGGAGGGTGGTCTGTGGCGTACCGTCTGGCCGTGACTGCCGATGGCCCGGATCTGCCCCGGGCGCTTGCCCGACTTGTGCGCAAGTTGCAGTGCCGCCGCGGCAAACAGCTGTCCCAGTTCCCGGTCCAGCGGCCCCATCCGCTCGATTTCGTTTTCGCCGGAATGGCTGATGTCAGCAATGCGCTGCCGCAGTGATGCACTCAGCTCGTGCTGGTGAGTGGCCAGTAGACGGATATCATTACCGCTGCAGCTGACGAGGGCGCTGTCGATGCCATCGACACTGGTGCCTGACATCAAGCCGATGAACAGGGCGTTTTCCACGGGGGTCAGTTGGCGGTGGATTCGAGGTTGGCTGAGCCGTTCATCGCCAGGTGGTTGTCAGACCGCAGGGCTGCCAGCTGCTGTGAGCTTTCGTGAATGCTCGCCCGGAAGGCGGTCATTTCTGTCGCGGGCAGGGTCCTGGCCTTTGGCAGCGTTTGGTGGATCTTGCGCGGGTCCCTGTGGACGCCGTTGACGAGGAATTCATAGTGCAGGTGGGGTCCTGTGGCGGCCCCGGTGGAACCGACCGTGCCGATCACCTGGCTCTGGTCCACCCGCTGCCCGGATTTGACCAGGCGCTTGTTCAGGTGCAGGTAGCGGGTCACGTACTGGTCGCCGTGCTGGATAAAGACATAGTTGCCATTGGCGCCGGTATAGCCCGCCTTCACGACACGGCCGTCACCGGCGGCGTAGACGGGTGTTCCCGTCGGGGCGGCGTAATCGGTGCCGCGATGAGGGCGCGTGGTCTTGTAGATCGGGTGCAGGCGTCTCAGGTTGAAGTTTGAGCTGATGCGGGTGAAGTCGACCGGCGCCAGGAGGAAGGCCTTGCGCATGCTGACACCGTCTTCATTGTAGTAATTGGCGTCGCCGCTGGCGTCGACGTAGCGAAAAGCGTTGTATGTCTTGCCCTGGTTGGTAAACGATGCGGCAATAATGGCGCCATCGGCATATTTTTTGTCATCCAGATAGAACTCCTCGTACACCACCTGGATGGTGTCGCCCTGGCGGGGGTCCTGCACGAAGTCGATCACGCCGCCAAAAATGGTGGCCAGGTCCATGATCGTCGTGTGTGACAGGCCGGCTTCCTTGCCCGCCATGAACAGGGACGAGGTAATTTCGGCGGTAGCCCAGGACTCCCGGGTCTCAGGTGTACGGCTGAGGACCTCACTGCTGAAGCCCTGGTCGCTCTTGCGATAGATGATGGTCTCGAGGGGTGACCGGACCACACGTACCGCGGCGAGTTCGCCGGACGCGTCCGACTGGAAGGAGATAATCTGGCCGGGGTAGATGCGCGCGAGGGACTTGCCTTCCGCGGAACCGGTCACCACCTGGTGAACATCGCCTTTTTTGAACCCGGCGCGCTGGAAGATCAGCGACAGGTTGTCGCCTTTCTTTACCACCTGATCCAGCCACGGCTGCTCCGCCGGCGCGAGTGCTGCCGTTTCTACCGGGAGTTCTGCAACTGTCCGGGCTGATTCCGGGATTGTTGGTTTCGACACTCGCCACAAGTCACTGCCGGGCGAGTTCGGTGGGGACTCGAGTTCAGAGGCGATCTGCTTGCTGCTGTCGGTGCTCTCCTCCCCGGGGATGAAAACAAACAGCAGGGCTGCAAAAAAAGCGAGGGCCGCGACGGCGAGGGCTGTCTTGCCGGGCAGGACGAATCCCGGCAGTTGCCGAGCCTCGCTGCGCTTGGCGGTGGCCCCCCGCCGTTTCTTCTCTGCTGCGCGCATGTCCCCGATGTTCCTGTTACTGGTAGGGGATCGAGTATATTAAAAAAACGGTCTGTACCCTAGCCAAAACATGACTTTGACAGGATTGTTGTTGTATGGTTTGCGCCCCTTGTATCCGCCAAGCCCATCCACCTGGAGAGCATAAATGAGCAGCGCCCTACTCGACGACCTGCGCGCCCGCGGCCTGGTTTTTCAAATCGCGGGCGAGTCCGATCTGCCGGGCTGGCTCGATGG
Organism: Halieaceae bacterium; assembly: GCA_036350855.1. Taxonomy (GTDB): domain Bacteria; phylum Pseudomonadota; class Gammaproteobacteria; order Pseudomonadales; family Halieaceae; genus JARRPM01. The sequence goes on along the minus strand of JAZBNW010000222.1, from coordinate 1,652 downwards.
CGGGGTGCGCACCCTCTATTGCGGTTTTGATCCCACCGCCGACAGTCTCCATATAGGGTCACTGGTGCCCTTGTTGATGCTGCGCCGCTTCCAGCTTGCCGGACACCGGCCCCTGGCCCTGGTGGGCGGCGCAACCGGCCTTATAGGGGACCCGAGTTTCAAGACCCAGGAGCGGCAGTTGAATACGCGCGAGGTGGTGGACGGCTGGGTGGAGAAACTGAAGATTCAGGTGTCGCGCTTTATCGATTTTGATGCCGGCGAGGCCTCCGCTGAGGTGGTGAACAACCTCGATTGGACCGAGAGCATGAACGTGCTCACCTTTTTACGGGATATCGGCAAGCACTTCTCGATCAATGCGATGATCCAGAAGGAGTCGGTCAAGCAGCGGATCGAGCGGGAGGGCAGTGGCATAAGCTATACCGAGTTCACCTACATGATTTTGCAGTCTCTCGATTTTGCCGAGTTGAATGAGCGCTACGGCTGTGGGCTGCAAATCGGCGGGTCCGACCAGTGGGGCAACATTACCGGGGGTATCGACCTGACCCGCCGTCTCCATGGCAACCAGGTATTTGGCCTCACCATGCCACTGATCACCAAGGCTGACGGCAGCAAGTTTGGCAAGACCGAATCCGGTACTGTCTGGCTGGATGCGGGGCGAACATCGCCTTACGCTTTTTACCAGTTCTGGTTGGGCACGGCCGATGTTGACGTCTACAAGTTCCTGAAATACTTCACGTTTCTGGATGTCTCGGAGATCGATGCACTGCAGGAAGCGGATGCCCGGCGCGAGGGCAGGCCCGAGGCGCAGTCAGTGCTGGCCCGGGAGGTGACCCGCCTGGTGCACGGCCAGGAGGGGCTCGCCGCGGCCGAGCGAATCTCCGAGGCACTGTTCAGCGGTTCAATCGAGGCGCTCGGGGAGGGCGATGTCCTGCAGCTTCGCCAGGACGGCCTGCCGGCGTCCGCCGTCGGGCGTGCCGAATTTCCGGAGACCTTGACCCAGCTGCTGGTGGATGCGGGCATGGCGGCATCGGGTAAGCAGGTCAAGGATGCCCTCGGGCGCAGCGCCGTCACTATCAACAACCGGCCCGTGGGGTCGGTGCAAAATGCCGATGTGGCCGCCTGTTTTGCCCCGTCCGATGCACTCTTCGGTCGTTTTTACCTGGTCCGTCTGGGCAAGAAAAAGTACCATCTTTTTGAGGTCGAGTAGGTCGCTGGCCCCAGCATTGGCGCCACCTGGAATCGGCACAATTCCGCATTTGCGGAAATTTTTTTCAAAGTGCTTGCTCTTGAACGGGGCGCTGCGTATAGTTCGCCTCCCTTCGCGACAGCGACCTCCGGCAGGCCGGTTTTACCAGGCTGAAATTCAAGCACTTTCAAGTGATTGGGCGCCGAACGTGGAGTAGTCGTTGAAGGGAGAAAAAGCAGCGGGATGAACAATTAATCCCTTGCCAAGACGATGGCGATCGGTATAATACGCGTCCGCGCTTCGGGCTAAGCCCCGCGAGCCGAACCCTGCCCCTGGCGGCCGGGTGTTATTTAACAGTCAAATGAAGACAGATGTGTGGGCACTTGTTGGGATAGTTGTCACGACTATTCAGACACAACAAGTGACTCATTAATTCATTGTAATTTTTGATTTCGAATTGTGTCTG
>JAZBNW010000221.1:0-5230 GCA_036350855.1 Halieaceae bacterium | reverse complement strand
GTCCCACTTCTCACCATTCAAATAGCCCGGCTTGTCATAAGTGACATAAGCAGCATCTGCGAGTAAGACAGCTTGATAGGCGGCTTCATTTTTATTGCTCATTTTTACTCTCCTTGTAAGGGCTTAATGATCGCCCGAGTAGGCAAATCTCTAATGCCCAGTTCATCCTTGAATGTGTTGCAATGCTTTTCCGTTGAAAAAGAGCTCGTGTGTATGAATGGATATTTTCCGAGTGAGAAGTTCGTCGTTTCTGCGAGAATCTCACCCTTATCAAAATCAACGTATCTGATTCGTTGCCCACTGATATAAGACCCTGTTATGGGGCTAGACTTGAACGTCCCAAGTGTCTGGTACAGGTTGCCATACCGGGCCCGCCGCCCATCAAACCGTTCAAGCTGGAAACACCAGTTATTGCGCTCGAACTCCTCTCGCCTCAGCTGCGTCTTCGTGTAGAAGGCTGTCAGCCTCTGATCGCAATGCGGCGAACCGGCATCTATTCTGCTTGCCCGATATATTCCCGGCTTATTTATAGGGCCCCATACTTTCTCGTCACTGATCCTGAACTCAATAAACCGGTAATCTGTATTTTCGAGATAGTTCCAGCAGCCCCAACAATCTTCCGTTGAACCAAAAAAATACCCCTCAGCCTCAACCGTGCGGTAGATGGTCGGCATTCCCTGCGTGCTGCACAGCTCAAACAGGTCTTCTTCATCGGGCTCCAGCCAGGCCACGACTGCGAAGGCGATGACGAGCAGCGCCACCAGCATCCAGCGCCATGGTCGACGCTTGCTTCGGCTCCCTGTGGCGGCTTCAATCATCTATCGCTCCCTCACGCTTTCCTGCTTGTATCTCAGCAGGGGCGAAAGAAAGTACTCGATCAGTCGTCGTTTGCCGGTTTTGATCTCTGCGGTGACGGCCATGCCCGGGCTCAGCTTTACCTCCCTGTTTTCGACCCGGATCGTTTCCCTGTCCAGTTCGAGCCGCAGCTTGAAAACCCAGCCCAGGCGGCTGTCCTCCACGGAGTCATTACTGATATTCAGTACCCGGGCGTCGATCAGGCCATATTTGGTGAAATTGAATGTGTCGATCTTTACTTCCGCCAGCTGGCCCATGCGGATAAAACCGATATCCTGGTTCTGCAGCAGCGCTTCCACTTCGATGGTGGCGCGCTCGGGCACTATCTTCAACAGTTCCTCCCCCGGGGATACCACGCCGCCGACAGTGTGCACTGCCAGTTCCTGTACTGCCCCTGTCACCGGTGCGGTAATGACCTGCTGTTGCAGCCGCTGCCGGGCCTTGCGGGACTCCTGTTCCAGTGCGCCGCGCTCGCCGTCGAGGCGAGCCAGTTCCATCAGGTTGTGCTTGCGCAGCTCGTCGCTGCCGGCTTCCAGGCGCGCGGAGATGGCCGCCGCGTTTTCCCTTAACTGCCTTTCCCTGGAGGCCAGCACGGGTAGCGATCCTTCCAGCTCGGTTTGCTGTTGCAGCATTTCCAGGTACTGGACCTTTGCCCCGTACTGCTGTTCCAGCAGCGTCCTGTAGGCATCCACCCGTTGCGCCAGTACGGCAAGCGTCGCCCCGGTGCGATCCCGCTCCGCCCTGACGGAAGACTGCTCTGCCCGATTGGCGGCCAGCTCCTTTTGCTGGCTTCGAATCCTCGCCAGAATCTCCGTGCGATTCAGGCGGTAAAGGGCTTCGGCCCTGGCCTGGTCGGCAGCGGCGAAGCGGTTTCCCAGCAGCGCCGGCGACGTCTCATCCAGGCCATCCGCCAGCCACTGGTCCAGGGCACGACGCCATGCCGACTCCAGCGCGATGTCGTGCAGCTTCTCGCGAATGCGCAGGTCTTCGGCATTGGCATAGGTGGGGTCCAGGCGGATCAGGGGCTGGCCCGCCTCGACCCGCTCGCCCTCACTTGCCAGTATGGCCAGCACGACACCGGCCTCCGGCGCCTGCACCCGCTTGACCTGGCCACTGGGAACGATGCGCCCCGGCGCGGTGACCACGATATCCACCCGACCGAGTGCCGCCCACAGGACACCAATGGCAAACAGCAGCAGCAATGTCCAGAGCAGCCAGCGGCCGGTCGGCGCCGGCGGGGTTTCCTGGATTTCCAGCGCGGCGGGCAAAAACTGCCGCTGCAGGGCCTGCTCACGTACCAGCGCAAGCCGTTGAGGCCCGCCGCAGTCGCCCGACGCTTCGCTGCCGGCCGCGGTCATCAGCTTTCGGCCTGCAGTGAGCTGTAGCGCCCGGCGGAATTGTCCTGGCGTGGCAGCGAGCGGATCACCGGGCTGTGATTCTGGTAGCCGTATAACCTGGCGTAGTAGCCATCAGCGGCAAGTAGTTCGTCATGGCTCCCGGATTCCGCTATCCGGCCGCGGTCGAGCACCACTATCCGGTCGCAGTGACGCACGGTACTCAAGCGGTGGGCGATGATGAACACCGTGCGATCCCTGGCGATGGCGCCCATGTTTTCCTGCACGATACGCTCTGACTCGTAGTCCAGTGCGCTGGTCGCCTCGTCCAGGACCAGGATCCGGGGGTTGGTGACCAGGGCCCTGGCAATCGCTATACGCTGGCGTTGCCCACCGGAAAGATTGCAGCCCTGCTCGCCGATCAGCGTGTCGTAACCCTCCGCCAGGGCCATGATAAATGCATGCGCCCCGGCCGCCTGGGCACTGCGGGCTACCCGCTCAAAAGGCAGGCCCGGGTCGGCCAGGGCAATGTTCTCCCGCACCGACCGGTTGAACAGGAAACTTTCCTGCTGGACGACACCCACATTGCGGCGCAGCCAGCCGGTGTCGACCACCCCCAGGTCAGCGCCGTCCAGCAGCACCCGGCCCGCCTCCGGCGCATACAGCCGCTGCAACAGCTTGGCGAGGGTGCTCTTGCCCGACCCGGATCGCCCCACCAGACCGATCACCTGGCCGGGCTGGACTGCGAGACTGAGCTCGTCCAGCACCAGTGGACTGTCCGGGTTGTAACGAAAGCGCACCCGCTCGAAGGCTACTGCACCACGTAGCTGACCCGGCATACTGCGCGTGGCATCGCTGTTTCGCTCCATGGGCGTGTTCAGGATATCCCCCAGCCGGCGCAGCGACAGGCCCGCCTGCTGAAAGTCCTGCCACAGCTGGACCAGTTTCAGGATAGGCGCACTCACCCGCCCGGCAATCATATTGAATGCCACCAGCTGCCCGACGGTGAGCGCGCCCGCTATGACAAGGTGTGCGCCCCACCAGATAATCAACAGAGTTGTTATCTTGCTTACCAGGCCCGCCAGCTGGTTGGCGATATTGCCGAGATTCTGCACCCGGAAAGCGGCGGTGACATAGCTGGCCAACTGGTCTTCCCAGCGGCGCTGCATCTGCGGCTCCAGAGCCTGGGCCTTGACGGTCTGGATGCCTGTCACGGTCTCGGTGAGGAAGGCCTGGTTCGCCGCGCCGTGGCGGAACTTTTCATCCAGGCGGTGTTTCAGAACCGGCGTGATAGTGGCCGACAGTGCGATATAGAACGGCAGCGAACCCAGCACTATCCAGGTCAGCGTCGTGCTGTAGTACCACAGCACCGCAAAAAATACGAAAGTGAAGGACAGGTCCACCAGCAGGGTGAGTGCAGTGCCGGTAATGAAGTTGCGGATGGTATCCAGCTCACGCACCCGGGCGACGGTCTGGCCCACCTGTCGCGCCTCGAAGTAGGCCAGTGGCAGGCTGGCCAGATGGTGGAACAGGCGGGCGCCCAACTCCACATCCACCCGGTTGGTGGTATGGCTGAACAGGTAGTTGCGCAGGCCGCCCACTACCGCGTCGAACACGACCACCACGACGAACCCGAATGCCAGCACATCCAGGGTAGTAAAACCCTTGTGAACCAGCACCTTGTCCATCACCACCTGGAAGAACAGGGGTGTTACCAGCGCGAATAACTGCAGGAAGAAGGAGGCGACTATGACCTCCAGGAAGTGCCTGCGGTATTTCACCAGGGAGGGAACAAACCACTGCAGGTTGAAAGCCCGCTCCGAGGGCCGCCCGGCACGCCCCCGGGGCGTCAGCAGGATAATGCCGCCGGACCACTCTTCAGTGAGCTGCTCCAGGCTAACAGTGACAGGGCCGGTTGCGCCGGGTGACTGAACCAGGCATTTCGTTGCCTCCTGCGACCCGCTACTGATACTCGCCAGTACCAGGAAGGCGCCATCCCGGGTGGGGACTATCGCCGGCAGCATCCGGTGCATGCGCGTGATATCGCAGGATTCCACATGCCGGGCCCTGAGATTCAGTGAGGCCGCGGCCCGAATGATGTCATCGGTGGAACAGGGCACGGCGCCGCGTCCAAAACGGTGCTGAAGCCCAGCCGGATCAACGGCGACCTGGTGAATCTGCGCTACCAGCGCAAGACAATGCAATCCGCTATCAATCAACATCCATGTCAACCGTGTGCAGTAATGTGAACGGGCCCGGATGCATGCAGCGCTGGCCTGCCTGCCACCCAATCGCCCGGAGCTTGTCATGGAGTTTGTGTCCGCCACCCCGAACGGTCAAGGCGCGGGGGAGATATGATCTTATTTGGCCCGGGATGATCGCTGGCGCGCCCGCCCGGTCGAATTCTGTCGAATTTCCGGCTGCCCGCCGTGCCCGACCTGTGAATTTCATCGCAATAGTGACAAGTCTGATTGCCCTGGCGACCGAATTAGCGTTACCTTTTGGGGGGCAAACGATCAGGAGACGTGCACTTGAAACCGACAAACCGAAACTGCTGCATTGCGGCGGGCCTGGTGTTACTTACGCTGTCGGGTTTTCCGGCCCAGGCGGGTGGAAAATACTATCGCTGGGTGGATGACACCGGCACCACCGTGAACAGCGACCGGCCACCGCCGGCGGGGGTCAAGTACGAGGCTATCTCCGGCACTCCCAGTTTCATGTACGCGGAAGAGGAAGCGGAGAGCGCTCCTGTGCCAGAGGATCAACCCGCTCCCGCAGCGAAGCCCGAGGTCGCGAAAAGCCAGACCCGACCGATGCTGGAGAAGAATCCGGAATATTGCGAGCAGGCCACCAAGAACCTTGAAGTCCTGAATACGAAAGCCAGGATACGGGTGCCGGATGGCAACGGTAACTACCGCTATATCGGTGAAGATGAGAAGGCGGAACAGCGCACGACCGCGGAGGCCATCATAGCGCAACACTGCGAGTGAGCTGTCTATGCCGGAACGAAAATCTCAACTAAAACTGAAAGAAGCTCCCTG
>JAZBNW010000220.1:0-7375 GCA_036350855.1 Halieaceae bacterium | reverse complement strand
TTGTGCGGGCTGGTCTCGATGGAAGCGACTATCCGCAGCAATCTCACGGTCGGTCCGCCGGTCGAGCTGTGCCTGCTGGATGCCGGCACCCTCCAGCCCGGGCGCTACCTGATTTTTGATGAAGACAGCACCTACCTGGCAGAACTTCGCAATCGCTGGAACCAGTTGATGCAGGAGTCGTTCGATAAACTGCAGCCGCTGGTGTTTCCGGTCTAGGACAGGCCTCGCACCGGGATCAGGGCGCCGTGGATGGCAGCGGCCGCGTCCGAGGCGAGAAAGCAGATGACCTCCGCCAGTTGCGCCGGGGACACCCAGTGGGAAAAATCCGCTTCCGGCATGTCCCGGCGATTGGGTGGTGTGTCGATAATACTCGGCAGGACTGCATTGACGTTGATGCCTTCGTGGCGCAGCTCCGCCGACAGGCTCTGCGTCAATGTCATAACCGAGGATTTGGCGCAGCAGTAGGCGCTCATCGAGGCCTGGCCTGACAGGGCCCCCAGTGCACCGATATTGACGATCGCGCCACCACCCTGGGCCTTTATCAGGGGGACGGCAGCCATGGTCGCGTTGCGCATGGTGTCCACATTGATGCGGAACATCGCATCCCACTGCCCGGAAGCGGGATCGGAGGCCGCATCACCCATGGCGAAACCGCCCGCGATGTTGACCAGGACATCGACCTTGCCAAGAGAGCGGAAACACGCCAGCGTGGCATCGCGATCCATCAGGTCGACCTTCTGGTACACGTCGGTATTCTCCGCCGCGTCGGTGTCCACGATATCCAGGCCGATGACATGGGCCCCCGCGCGCCGGGCCCGCTCCGCCGTCGCCTGGCCCAGTGAGCCGCAGGCGCCGGTGATGACCATGCGTAAACCGTCCAACATATTGGTAGCCTCGTTTTAGTTTGGATCGCCGCCCCGGGGGCTACTGCCCCGAGGCGTGTGGCAGCTGACTGTGCCGGCCTTTGAACTGCGCCAAGTCTACGGCAAGCCGGCGGGATAATCGACGCCTAGCGCCCCTGCCACTGCGGGGGCCGCTTCTGCGCGAATGCCCGCGGACCCTCCTGGGCATCCTCGCTGTGGTAGCACAGTTCCGAGGCATGCCTGGCCGCCTGCAGGGCGGCGGAGCGGCCCATCTCGGTGGCGAGCATGACGGTTTCCCGGGCTGCCTTCACCGACAGTGGCGCCCCATCGAGGACCTCCCCGGCCAGGGCGAGGGCGCTGTCCATCAGCTCGCCCGGTTCAGCCAGGCGGTTCACCAGCCCGATCTCGTAGGCGCGTTGCGCGCTGATGGGTTTGCCGGTAAGCAGGATCTCCATCATGATTCGCTGGGGTATCATATGAATCAACGGTGAAGCCCAGGGCGAACTCCTGCCCACCTTGACTTCCGTGACCGCGAATCTGGCACTGTGGCTGGCAACGCAGAGGTCACAGGCCTGGGCGATCATCCAGCCGCCGGCGAAGGCGACCCCGTTGACCGCCGCAATGGTGGGTTTGGACAGCTCTATGGTGTCGTAGGGCAGGGGAAACATGTCCCGCGGCGGCACCTGCATACCGGTCGCCACCATTTCCTTCAGGTCGCCACCTGCGCAAAAGGCCTTGTCGCCGGCGCCCGTCAGGATCGCGATACGCAGCGCCGGGTCGCGCTCGAACCGCTCCCAGGCCTGGAAAAGTCCCTCGCGGATCTCCCTGCTGAGCGCGTTTCTCGTCTCGGGCTGGTTGAGGGTAATGATGGCGATGCCATCACTACGGGCGTCAAACAATACGGCGTCGGCCATTGCTAATCTCCCTGTTATCGATTGCGCCATTATTATCGGCTGGGCGGCAGTTTGCCACAGTCCCGCCGCGATCCCACGGCAATAGCCGATCGCAGTCGGGGGAGCGCTTGTATCTCCTGAGGGGCAGCTGTCACAATTACGGGCCTGGCATATCCCGGTGCTACGGTACTGTGGTGCGCCTGTCATAAACCGCGCCTTCGGGATGCCCAACGACGGAAATGGAATCACTGCGACAATGCAAGCTATAGAGCACGAGGTGCTGCAACACGCGCTGGACTGGCTGTCGGGGACCCGGCCCTGGCTGTGTACCATCGTCAACGCTGTCGGCTCATCGCCCCGCCCGGTGGGCTCGGTGATGGTCACTACCGCCGATGGTCGCCAGGTGGGCTCCGTCTCCGGCGGTTGTATCGAGGAAGACCTGCTGGAGCGCCTCAGGGCCGGAAACTATCCCGGCGAGCAGCCGCAGTTGATCGAGTTCGGGGTGAGTGCGGAGGAAAATGAACGCCTGGGCCTGCCCTGTGGCGGCCGCCTGACTCTGCTGTTGCAGCGTCTCGATGCGCGCGATCGCGGCTGGATGCAACAGGCAATGGAGGGGCTGGAGCGTCGACACTGTGTCCAGCGGCGAACTGACCTGCAAAGCGGCCTCACGGTGGTCGCGCCGGTCGAGCATTTCTGCGCCCTTGAAATCGATACGCGGGAACTGCGCCAGTGCTTCGGCCCGCGTATGCGCATGTTGCTGGTGGGGGCGGGCCAACTGGCGCGCAAGCTGGCGGAGCTGGGCCTGGCCATGGATTACGAGGTGATCGTGACGGACCCCCGGGAGCAGTTGCTGCGCCAGTGGGAGGGGCCGCAGGTGGAGCTGGTCCAGGGCATGCCCGATGACGTGATCCGCGAGCGGGCCTGTGACCGGCATTCCGTTGTGATCACCCTGACCCACGACCCGCGTATCGACGATATGGCCCTGATGGAGGCCCTGGGCACTGAGGCCTGGTACGTCGGCGCCCTGGGCTCGCAGCGGACCACCGAAAAACGCCTGGCCCGGTTGCGGCAACTGGAGCTCCCGGCCGCCTGGATCGATCGCCTGCATGCGCCGGTGGGCCTGGATATCGGCAGCAAGACGCCGATCGAGATCGCAGTGGCGATCATGGCGCAGCTGACCCAGCTTCGGCGCCGGCCCGCTGCCGGGTGAACGTCGGTATCGTGCTACTTGCAGCGGGCAGGGCCGTGCGTTTCGGCGCGGACAAGCGACGGGCGCTGCTGCCCGATGGCCGCACTGTTCTGGAGACGACGGTTGCCAACGCGCGCGCCAGCGGCCTGCCCCTGCTGGTGTGTGTGGGGAGCCGCGACGATGCGCTGCTCCCGGGTCTGCTCGGCAGCGACACCGCCCTCCTGCGCTGCAGTCGCGCCGGGGAGGGCATGGGCGGCACCCTGGCGCAGGCTGCAAACCAGATACCCGGCTGGGAGGGCGCACTGGTGGCCCTGGCGGACATGCCCTGGATTGTCCCGGCGTCCTTTCGGTCGGTGGCGGAAGCCCTTGCAAAAGATTGCATAGTGGTTCCGTCGTACCGTGGCAGGCGCGGCCACCCGGTGGGATTCGGCAGTGATTTCTTTGCCGCCCTGGGCGCCCTGGGGGGAGACGCGGGAGCCCGCCAGTTGCTGGACGAACACCCGGAGAGGGTCAGGGAGTTGGCGCTGGCGGATCCGGGCATTTACCGGGATATCGATCTGCCCTCGGATCTGGCGCCCGCGGCCGGTCGATGACGACGCAGGCGATTACACCAGAGATGACAGAACTCGACACGCGGGTGCGCAGTCTGTTGCGGGCGATGACTGTGGACGAGAAACTGTCCCTGCTGGCGGGCAACAGCCTGTTCAAAACGAAGGGCGTATCGCGACTCGGGCTCACCCCCATGAAACTCACCGATGGCCCCCGTGGTATCGGATTTCACTCCAGCTTGCGCCGATGCACCGCGTTTCCGACCGGTATTTCCCTGGCCGCCAGTTGGGATCCCGAACTGGGCCGCGAGTTTGGTGAGGCCCTGGCGCTGGAAGCGCGTTCGGTGGGCGCCCAGGTCGTGCTGGGGCCGGCGGTCAATATCTGCCGCACACCGCTCAACGGGCGGACCTTCGAATACCTCAGCGAAGACCCGGAACTCAACAGCCGACTGGCCGTGGAGGTAATCAAAGGCATTCAGTCCAAGGGGGTTGCCGCCTGTATCAAGCATTATGCCGCGAACAACCAGGAGACCAACCGGATCAGGAACAGCTCCCGGGTCAGCGAGCGGGCCCTGCGTGAAATCTACCTGCCGACATTCGAGGCCGCGGTGCGCGAGGCGGATGTGTGGTCCGTGATGGCCGCCTACAACGCGGTAAACGGGGTGGCCGCCTGTGAGCACAAACAGCTGCTGACTGACGTTCTGCGCAATGAGTACGGCTTCACCGGTTTCGTGGTCTCCGACTGGTTCGCGGTGCGGCGTACCAGCAGTGCTGCCAGTTGCCTCAAGGCGGGCCTCAACCTGGAGATGCCCGGCAGGGGTTCGCGCTATCGGCTCTCGCGGTTGAAAAAGGAGTACGACGCAGGCGCGTTCACGCTGCAGGAGTTGGACGACAGTCTCCGGGACCTGCTGCGGGTGTGGTTGCGTACCAATCCCGAGGCCGGTCACCCGACGGGCAGGCGCAACAGCCCCGGGCACCAGCAGCTGGCGCGGCGGATGGCGGCCCAGGGCATTACCCTGCTGAAGAATGACGGCGCATTGCTGCCACTGGACATCGCGGGAATCCGGCGCCTGGCCGTGGTCGGGCCCCGTGCGGAAAAGCGCAGCTGCCGCCCCCTCTATGGTGGTAGTGCCGGGGTCTGGTCACCCTACGAGATAACCCCGGTGCAGGGACTCAGGGAGATGGTCGGCAGCGCCTGCGAAATTGTCAGCGATCCCGCCGGTGCGGACGCGGTTCTTGTCTTCGTCGGCCTGGGCCACCGCCTCGGCGGGGACAGCGAGGCGGGGGACAGAAAAAACATGGCGCTGCCGCCAGACCAGGACGCCCTGGTTCGGGACACGCTGGCGAAGAACCCCAATACCGTGGTGGTGCTGGTGACGGGCAGCCCTGTCGAAATGCCCTGGGTGGATGACGTGCCCGCCATTGTCATGGCCTGGTATCCCGGCATGGAAGGGGGGCGGGCGATCGCCGATGTGTTGTTTGGCCGGGTCAACCCGGGCGGCAAGCTGCCCGTTACCTTTCCCCGCACCATTGCAGACAGCCCGGCACATGGGGACCCGCGCTGCTTTCCGGGGGACCGCGAGGAGGTGTGTTACGACGAGGATATTTTTGTCGGTTACCGCCACTTCGACCGGGTGGCGCTCGAGCCGCTGTTTCCCTTCGGCCACGGCCTCTCCTACACCCGGTTTGAGTACAGCGAGCTCACCATTGAAGAGGATGACTGGCAGCACGGTGGGCCGCTGCGGCTTTCCATGCGCCTGACAAATAGCGGGCGGCGCGACGGCGCCGAGGTGGTGCAGCTCTACGTGGGGCCCCCCGCTGCCCCGGTGCCGCGGCCCGTGAGAGAGCTCAAGGCGTTCTGCAAGGTGTTTCTCAGTGCGGGGGAATCCCGCTCGGTGGCGTTCGAGCTGCCGGCACGGGCGCTGGCTTACTATTGTCCCGAGTCGCTGCGCTGGCGGACGGAGGACGGCGAGTATGAGATCTCGATCGGGTCCTCCTCGCGGGATTTGCGCTTGCGGGTAGCCGTCGACTACGCCGGATGAAGTGGCACAGCCGGCAACAGGCGCGGTGTCGCATCAGAGAAATACCCCGGCCCTATTTCATGACATAACCGCATCCTATTTGTGATTTATCTGCACATTTTTTGCTGAAAACGACCTCTGCTTTGGAGTAAGGTCGAGGTGTTACTTTCCGTACAAGGGCAAACCTGTCGAAAGGCAGGGACGCAAAATCAACGGTCTACGGGGTGAAAGCCCTATGACGGCGGGATTTCCGGAATGAAATATCTACAGGCGATGTTACTTGCCGCACTGTTAGCGGTTATGGCTACCACGGCCCATGCGCGCGGCAGCAAGTTCTCTTTGCTGGAATGTGGTCTCCAGCTGGGCGGCATCACCAGCACCAGCACCCGGAAGGCCTCCTCCGTAACGTCCGCGAAGCGGGAACGCAGCAGCAAGCGGGCGGTGAGATCGATTCTCGTCACTGACCCCGCGCTTTACTCGTATACCGGCACCCAGACAAACCTCACCGGGCGCCGGCGCATGCCTCCCACCTTCACCCTGGCAAAACTGGGATGTGCCTGGTGACAGGAGCCTCGACCTGACGTCCGTCAGCGGCCCCGGGAAACTTTAGCCCGCCTTTGTTGCCCAATTTATTGACGTCACGACCTGGCCGGGCTTCCGGGGCCGCGATCGTTACCCAAGGCCCTTGTCATGCCCCGGCCCGCGTTGTGCAAACACAACACAGCGGGTTGGTCCGCGAGGAGTAAAGACAATGGCTACGGTTTATCGCTCTGATGAGATGTTTCCAGTACACCGCATACCCATCACACGCCCCCTTATCTGGTTGGGCAGGGCGTGGGACGACATTCGACATACCCCCGCCGCGAGTCTCGCCTATGGCTGGATTGTCGCGACGCTGGGCGCATTGATACTCGCCTATTCACGGCGCCCGCTTTACGTCGCCACCGCCGTCGCCGGGTTCCTGCTGGTGGGACCGGTGATCACCGCGGGCCTGTGCGAGCTGTCTCGCCGGCGTGACCACGGGGAGCCGGTTTCATTCCAGCTTTCCCTGACCGGACTCGGCAGTTCACGCCAGAGACTGTTGAATTTTTGCGCCACGCTTGTGTTGCTTGCGATTGCGTGGTTCGCCCTTTGCGCAGCGGTTCTCTTTTTCGCCACAGGCAGTGTCGTTCCGGATATAGCGAGCACGGTATGGGGTAATGTGCTCGAACAGCTCAGCGCCGAACAGCTGATGTTCTATACCCTGGCCTTTGCGGCGCTGGCCTGCACGGTGTTTGCGGTTTCGGTGGTGACGGTGCCGATGATGATTGACCGCCATGTCGATGCCTCAACCGCGATGCGCACCAGTCTGCGCGCGCTCGCAAGGGACTGGCCCGCCCTGCTGTTGTGGGCCGCCGTAATTGTCGGCCTGGTGCTGCTTGGATTCGCCACCTGGCTGATCGGGATGGTCATCATTCTGCCCTTGCTGGGGCACGCCACCTGGCATGCCTACAGGGATATCGTCGAGGAGGCCTGAGGGCTGGGCAGGGTCGACTGGAGCGGGCATGACGCGGCGTCTCCCGCGCGCATCACGCCCCCTTTGTGGCATGATGGGCTCTTCTTTGTCGGAGCCTGCAATGTTGAAAGCCCTCCTTCTCGACCTGGATGAGACCCTCTGCGATACCCTGGGCGCCAATGAGCGGGCGAGGGAGTTGATGGCGCAGGCGCTGGCGGTGCGCTACGGCGCGGACATCGACGCCCAGGATGTCGCCAGCCGCTATGTCAGGGGGATCTACCGCGACTGGAGCGACAGCCAGCGCGCGCGCTACCTGCCGATCATCGGGGAACAGGGGGAGGGCGCCTTTCGCCTGCAGTTGATTCG
>JAZBNW010000219.1:0-2971 GCA_036350855.1 Halieaceae bacterium | reverse complement strand
GCGTGAACTGTTTGTATTTTAAAGATATTTTTGACAAAGGGGGAAACCGCCCCTATGATGCGCGCCTATGTTGAGTGAGCCCCTCCCGAGCACGCTGGATGTCCGCAAGGCAGCCGGCCGTGGCGTGAGTGTCAGGGGAACGCTGAAACCACTTGATTTACCGCGTTTTCGCGCGCTTCTGGCCGATGACGACGGGGCGATTCAGGCGGAATTATCGTTCACCCGGGACGAGGAAAACAGGTATCTCATTCACCTGGCGTTAACAGCCCGGGTGGATGTGGTCTGTCAGCGCTGCCTTGAGCGATTGCCCAGGACTCTGGCCTGCGAGAATACGCTGGCTGTGGTCTGGACTGACGAGCAGGCAGCCCACCTTCCTCGTCACCTGGAGGCCCTGATAGTCGAGGAAGAGGCGTGCAGGCTGTGGGACGTGGTGGAGGATGAACTGATCCTTGCGCTGCCTCCTTTCAGCTATCACGACACAGAAGAGTGCCAACAGATTTTGTCACGGTTTAACGCCGACCAGGTCCCCCCGGAGGAGGCCGTCGAGATGGTTAAGCCGAATCCGTTTAACGTGCTGGCGCAATTGAAGCCCGGCAGCAAAACCTAGGAGTCAGTCATGGCTGTCCAGAAAAGTAAGAAAACGCGTTCTCGTCGCGGTATGCGTCGCTCCCACGACGCACTGTCAGGGCCGACCCTGTCGGTAGACCAGACATCAGGTGAAACCCACCGTCGTCACCACGTTACCGCTGATGGTTTTTATCGCGGCAAGAAGGTCGTCGACGGCGGCAGCGAAGACTAACAGCCCGGGTCAGCGGTGTCCTGCCGAATCCCATTGCGGTTTGGCCGGCCCGGACCAGGTGAGCGGGGGTGGAAGCCCCCGCAGTTTCCCCAGCCCCGGCGCCACTCGGTGCTCCTTCAGCAAGTTCAGTCGATTCCGGCGCTCAGGTTTCCATCGTCTTACAGGTTCAGCGGCCCGGGCACTCCCCCGCCGCGGATGTATTGTGCGCTACACTTTGACAGCGCGGCGTGACAGCCCGGCCCCCGACCATTCTTTATCTACGCGAGCAAGCAGGAGAAATAACGCATGTCAGACAAACCGATCGCCTTCGTGTTTCCCGGCCAGGGCTCCCAGAAAGTGGGCATGTTGGCAGCCGCCCACGAGCGGTTCCAGGCGGTGCGCGACACGTTCGCCGAAGCCTCCGGCGTGCTGGGCTACGACATGTGGGACCTCGTCCAGAATGGTGAGCAGGACGCGCTGAACCTGACGGAAACCACCCAGCCGGTGTTACTGACCTCCAGTATCGCCCTGTGGCGCGCCTGGCTGGAACAGGGGGGGCCGCGGCCCGGGATAATGGCCGGCCACAGTTTGGGGGAGTTCTCCGCCCTGGTCTGCGCCGGCGCGTTGGATTTTGCCGACGCGGTGCAACTGGTGAGGCAGCGCGGCGCATTTATGCAGACAGCCGTACCCGTCGGGGAAGGCGCGATGGCGGCGATAATCGGCCTGGATGATGACGCCATCAATCGGATTTGCAGCGAGGTATCCGCCGATGCGGGTGGCGTCGTCAGTGCGGTTAATTTCAATTCCCCGGGCCAGGTCGTGATCGCAGGCCATACCGCGGCGGTGGAGGAGGCGATCGCCAGGCTGAAGGCGGCGGGAGCGAAGCGGGCGTTGCCCCTGCCTGTCAGCGCACCTTTCCATACGCAACTGATGACACCCGCCGGGGAGCGCCTTGCGGAGGTTCTCGCGGGCATGGTCGTCAACACCCCGGAGATTCCGGTGGTGCACAATGTACACGCCGCGCCGGAGCGCGACCCCCAGCGGATTCGCGAACTGGTGGTGGAGCAGATCTACAGCCCGGTGCAGTGGACCCGCTGCGTGGAAACTATCGCCCGGTCGGGCGCTACCGACATTGTCGAATGCGGTCCCGGCAAGGTGCTCAGTGGCCTGGCCCGTCGAATCGACAAATCCCTGCAGTGTTTTTCGCTGGAGGAGCCGGATGACCTGCTGGCCACGCTGGCAGCCCTCGGCAAACAGTAAAAACGAACATTGAAAAGAGGGTAAAACCCATGAGTGAAGAAAAACGAGTGGCGTTGGTGACCGGCGCCAGCAGAGGAATCGGCCAGGCCATTGCGAAGCACCTGGCGGATGCGGGCTTTATCGTGGTTGGCACTGCCACAACCGACGCCGGCGCATCCAGGATCACGCAATACCTGCACGAGTCGGGTAACGAGGGCTGCGGCATGGCGCTGAATGTCGCGGACGACGACAGCGTGAATGCGGTGGTAAAAGCAATCAACGAGCAGTTCGGTGCGCCACTTGTCGTGGTGAACAATGCCGGGATCACCCGGGACAACATTTTGATGCGGATGAAGCCGGACGAATGGAACGACGTGCTCAACACCAACCTCACTGCCCTCTACCGGGTCAGCAAGGCCTGCCTGCGCGGTATGACCAAGGCGCGCTGGGGCCGGATAGTCAATATCACTTCGGTGGTAGGCTCGATGGGTAATATGGGGCAGGCCAACTACGCGGCAACCAAGGCCGGCGCCGAGGGGTTTTCACGCGCGCTGGCGCGGGAGCTGGGTTCCCGCTCGATCACCGTGAATTGTGTCGCACCGGGCTTCATCGATACGGATATGACGCGGGAACTATCGGAGGAGCAACGCGCTTTGATGCTGGGCCAGATTCCGCTGGGCAGGCTTGGCTCGGCACAGGAGATCGCGGCGCTGGTAGCGTTCATTTGCAGTGATGCAGCGGCTTATATAACGGGTGAAACCGTGCATATAAATGGCGGCATGTACATGGCTTAACTTGTTGAAAAAAAAGAATAAAAAAGGGCATAAAAATGCGTGTCAAAAAAAATTTTAACCTCTTTGGAAAAACAGAGTAAACTGCGCGCTCAGGCCGGTTAATCGGGTTTGATTCAGCACTAATCTCAGGAGCAGAGAATAATCATGAGCAGCATTGAAG
>JAZBNW010000218.1:0-2698 GCA_036350855.1 Halieaceae bacterium | reverse complement strand
GTATCTCCCAGTGAAAGAACTCATCATCCTCGCTAGCAAGCTTCTGCTTTCGAACCCCGGAGAACCTCGCTACCCCACGCGGCGCGGGGTCGTTGAACGCACCCCTGGCTGACTCGTCAAACGTCGCAGCCTACACAATCGCTGGTACAAGAACCGGAACAACAGGCTCGCTTTGCTGCAGTTCGCCTGTGCTCACATCGTGTTCAATCTGGCATCTCTCTGATAGGCTCCTAGCCCAGGCCGTGTTTCAGGGCCAGGACTGCGGCCTGAGTGCGGTCAGTCACGTCCAGTTTCATGAAGATATTCGATACGTAGTTCTGAACCGTCCCTTTGGAAAGATGCAGAGCCTCGGCAATGTCCGCGTTGGATAGGCCCTTGGCGATCAATTGCAGCACTTCCCGCTCCCGATCGCTGAGATCTTCTCCAAAGGTGGTATCCCCCATTGGCCCGGAATCGGAACGGGCGATCTGGCCGAACAGTTTGCCGGCTACCTGGGGATCCACATAGGTATCCCCGCTCACGGTGCCGCGAATGGCCCTGATCAGTTGTTCTCGGGGCGTGTCCTTGAGCAAATATCCGGATGCGCCGGCGCGGATGGCATCGAAGACCCAGTAGTCATCGTCGTAGGTGGTCAGCACCAGCACTTTGATCTCCGGGTGGGTCTGGCAAATCTCTCGGGTGGCCTGGATGCCGTTCATGATGGGCATGCGCAGGTCCATCAGTACCAGATCCGGGTTCAGTTCCGCCGCCAGATCCACGGCTTCGGCCCCGTCATGGGCCACGCCAATCACCTCAATATCCTTCACGGTTCCCAGGATCACCTGCATCCCTTCGGTGACAATGTCCTGGTCATCACACAACACGATGCGGATCATGCTGACTCCTTGTGGCAGGAATGCTCCTGAGCTAGAGAAGCTGGAGATCCTTCGGCGGGCCTCAGGATGACACAATGTTAGTTGCTCAAGGGCGGGTTCGTCTGGTCGACTGTCTTGCCCGCTGTTGGCCCACGCAGACTCACAGCTCAACGGCCCTAGCATTTTACAAGATCAGGCGGATTCGCGTGCCCGATGCCGGCTGGCTGTCAATCTCCAGGCTTCCGCCCAACATGGCCGTTCGCTCCCGCATGCCTTGCAGCCCATAGTGTCTCTCATTGGTCACTTCTGAGGGATCGAAGCCCCGCCCGTCATCCTCAACCGTCAGCTGCCACTGGCCGGCAGTCTGCAGGCGCAGCGCTACCCGGATCTCCTGGGCCTGCGCGTGCCGCACCACGTTTTCCAGGGCTTCCTGGGCAACCCGGTAGATGCATTGCTCCGCTTCGGGAGAAAGGCCCTCTATCTGTCTGGGAAGGTCCTCCGTCAGCGTGAGTCCTGCCCGCCTAGCCGTGGATTCGGCCAGGTTGCGCAGGGCCAATCCCAGGCCCAGGTCTTCCAGCGGCGAAGCGCGCAAGGCCTGAAGCGCTCTACGGCTCTCCGCCAGGCCGCCCCGGGTGTTGGCAATGGACTTGATCAACAGCGAGTGGGCCTGGTCCGGCGCCTCGGTCCAAACGCTGTCCACCGCCTCCAGTTGCACGGCAAGGGAACTGAGGGTGTGGGAAAGGGTATCGTGCAGCTCTCGCGCCAACCGGTTGCGCTCACGACTGGTGGCCAGTTGGTCCACCGTCGCCGCATAGTTGGCCAGCTTTTCATTGGCCTCGGCCAGTTTCGCCCGCTGTTCTCTCTGAACTGCGACCAGGCGCGCCACCACGTAGCCGACCAGGGCCAACGTTATGCTCCCGCCGACGGCCAGGGGGACCGCACCAATGGTGATTGGGGAGGTCCACCCGATGACCCATGCGTTCATAGCGACGCTGATCGCGGTGATGCCGATGGAGTAAAGAAGGGCGTGGGCCATGCCATACTGCCAGGCGATCAGCACCAGGGGGAAGAGCACAAAGAACAGCAGGCGCCAGGCGCTGTCCTCGACCCGGCTGAATGACAGGAGGATGTCGCCGTTTTCGGCGATGGACTGCAGATAGACCAGGCGGTCGACCGCTGGCATGAAGCCGCTGACGATCAACGCCAGCGGCAGAAACCAACGGCCCATTCGATCCTGTAGCCCTGGCCAGTTCAAGTAAAGCAGGAGGATGCTCAGCCACACAAGTCCTGTGCCCAACACCCGAATGGGCAGGGAGTCTCTCCCCAGAATCATGCCAATGAACCCCAGCAGTACAAGGATTAGTTGCATACCGGTCACTATTCGGAATACCGACAGCAAGCCCGGTTCCAGGTATGCGGTTTGTGGGTTTCGCAGATCCTCCAGGATGGAGGAAATTGATTCCGTCATGCGGCCAGTATACCACGATTTTGCGATTCTCATAGCCTGAGTATAGCGGAACCGCAAGACTGCGACTACCCTTACCACTCATTCGGACCTGTGAGTTGACTCACATGGCTGCATGAAGCCACCCACACGCTTTCGTGACACCCCCCACTGTACCGGGAAACTGGATCCTGTTATGCTCAGTCCAGCAATGTCACTTGCCGTGCCCAGCAAGTTAACGCCGGCGAGTTCGTGGCCGTGGTCGGGAAGTCCGGGAGCGGCAAGTCGACCCTCAGCACTATGATCACCGGCAGCTACTGGGCAAGCCAGCGCCGGGAACGGTCCTGGCGCCTACGAATAGCATCTCGCCTAGGGGCTGGACGCCCGCCATGACGGTGTG
>JAZBNW010000217.1:0-5257 GCA_036350855.1 Halieaceae bacterium | reverse complement strand
GTTGCCGCGCTGTCTCGTTTTACCCAAGAAATAACTGAGGAATCCCCCGATGGGTGTTGTGGCAAAGCGGTCTTCGATGACCTTTTTCTCCGATAACACAAGCCAGTACAGTCACCGAGTGCGCATCGTGCTGGCCGAGAAAGGCGTCACTGTCGACCTGATCGAGGCGGATGCGGCCCACCCCCCGGCGGAACTGGCGGACCTCAACCCCTATAACAGCCTGCCGACCCTGGTGGACCGGGAGCTGGTGCTGTACGAGTCCAAGGTGATGATGGAGTACCTGGACGAGCGCTTCCCGCATCCACCGCTGTTGCCTGTGTATCCTGTCGCCCGGGCGGAGAGCCGTCTCTACATACACCGGATCGAGAAAGACTGGTGCAGCCTGGTGGACTCGATCCTGCATTCACGCAGTGACAATGTGGTGAAGAAATCCGTCAAGGAACTGCGCGAGAGCATCATGGGCATTGCGCCGATCTTCGCGGAGAAGCCGTTTTTCATGAGCGAGGAATTCACCCTGGTGGATTGTTGCCTGGCACCCATCCTGTGGCGCCTGCCCTCCCTCGGCGTTGATATCCGCTCCAGCAAGCAGTCCAAGCCACTGCTCGCCTACATGGATTCCCTGTTCAACCGGGACTCCTTTCAGGAGAGCCTGACCGAGCAGGAGCGGGAAATGCGCCTTTAGTGGTGCTTGCGCTGTCGCACGGGGATAAGCAATGACGCCCAGCCGTCCCTATATCATGCGCGCGCTGTACGAGTGGATCGTTGACAACGATTGCACGCCGTACGTGCTGGTGGATGCCACCTCGGCGGATGTCATGGTGCCCCAGCAGTTTGTGAAGGACGGCCAGATAGTACTCAATATTTCCCCCGGTGCCGTGATGGACCTCAATATCGGTAACGACGCGATGGCGTTCAACGGCCGTTTCGGCGGTGTGGCAACGGACATCTATGTGCCGATCGTCGCGGTGGTCGGCATCTACGCCAGGGAGAACGGCCAGGGCATGGTTTTTGAGCCGGAGGAAGTCACCGGGCCGCCGGACGAGCCGCCGCCGGACCCGATCAAGCCCGAAGGTCGCCCGTCGCTGAAGATCGTCAAGTAAGCCAGGTTATTCCTGACTGTAGCTGCCGAAAATGCTGTGCTCGATCAGCTGGCAGAGGCAGTGAATAGTCATGGTGTGCAATTCCACCACCCGGGGTCGCCGCAGGCTGTCGATCCGTATCTCGACATCGTCCTGCTGTAACAGGGCGCCGAATTCGCCGTCCGTGCCGCTGGTCAGCGTCACCACGGTCATATTGCGCTCATGTGCGGCCTGCACGGCCCGCAGCAGGTTGTTGGCCTGGCCGGCACTGCTCACGCAAAGCAGGACGTCGCCGGGCTGGCCCAGTGCGCGCAGTTGACGGGAGTAGATATCGTTGAGACCGCTGCTGTCCGCGATGGCGGTCAGGCCGGCCCCGTCACTGTTCAGCGCCAGCGCCGGCAGGGCGGGCCTGTCGTGCTCGAAGCGACTGATCAGGTTGCAGGCGAAGAGCTGGGCCAGGGCGCCGTCCACACCATTGCCGCAGGCGATGATTTTGTGATCTTCCAGAAGCGCCTGCACCATCAGCTCGCTGCCCCGACCGATCCGTTCCGCCAGTGCGTCCACCGACATCGCAATGGTCTCGATGGTGCTCTGGAAGTTCTCGGCGATGATGTCGTAGTAGTCCATACAATGGCTCTTGAGGTGACCGGTTCACAGGGTGAAGGCGGCGGGTATCCAGCGGATAGCCAGGCTGTCATCGGATTGTCGCGGCTCGAACGCGATCACGTCAAATCGGCAGGGCAGGCGCGCCAGCTCCGGGTGGCGCTGCAGGAACAACTGGGCCGTGCGCATGATGCGCAGCTGCTTGCGCCTGTCCACGGAGCCGGCGGCAGTGCTGTAGTAGCGGTTGCTGCGGGCCCTGACCTCGAAAAACACCAGGTGCTCCCGGTCCCGCGCAATGATGTCGATCTCCCCGGTCTTGCCGCGAAAATTCTGCGCCAGCAGGCGCATGCCCTGATCCTGCAGCCACCGGGCTGCCAGGCTCTCGTAATGCTGTCCCGGGAATGTCATGCCAGCCCCTCCTTCCAGGCGGGTGGAAGCTGGCAGTGTATCTATTGCGGCTCTACCGCGCCGTCGTCAAATTTGACCAGGACCAGGTCGCGTTCGATCCGCAACTGCGGGTCCATGCTCAACAGCCCGGTGCTGCCCCGGAACAGGGCATCCGCACCTGCCTGCAGGCGCAGGAACTGGGACTGGAGCAGGTATGCATCGGCTCCCAGTGCATTGAGGCGGGTGTAGCTGTCACTGCCTGTGTTGCCGGCTGCGATGGCGGTTTTCAACCCGGCACTGCCGCCCAGCAGCCAGGGCATTTCGACAAAGCGGACACCGTCCAGGTCCCGGTCCCGGGGATCGGGCACGCCGCTGTAGATACTGGAGATGGCATACACCGGGACGGAGGCGGCGTAGTGGAATGCCAGCAGCGGTTTCAGCGAGCGCGCCTCGGCGCCGTTGCTGCTGAGCAGGAATATCACGTCCACGTCCTGCCGGCGGCGGGCGTTGAACTCAAGCTTGGCGCCGAGGATATCCCTGATTTCCTGCGCGCGCTGTTCGCTGGCCGGAATGCCGAGCGCTTCCTTGACGCTGTCCGAGTAGTCCTCGCGATCATTGTAGGTGACGCTGTTGGCAATGTGTCCACCCAGTTCCTGCCAGCGCTCGATCAGGGCTTCGGCCACCTTGCTGCCCCAATCGCCCGCCGGGCGCAGTATCAGTGCGGTTCGGGCACCCTGGCCGAAGGCCAGGCGGGCGACGTCGCGCGCTTCATCTTCCGGGGCCAGGGCAAACTGGACCAGGGCGCTGCTGCCGGGGGCGGTGATTTCCTCGGCATCCAGGCGGTTCAGTGCCAGTACCGGCACGGTGCGGTCCGGCCTGCTGCTGAGTTCCGCCACCGCCTCCTTGCTCAGGGGCCCGACCACGATGCTGGCCCCCTGGGCCAGGGCGGCATCGTAGGCCGCGCTGGCGGAGCCGTAAGCATCCTGGTCCAGTACCATGACGTCCATTGGGGGGCTGCCGCTTTCCCGCGCCGCATAATAGCCGGCCAGGTAACCATCGCGAACCGCCCTGCCAGCCGCCGCCAGCCGCCCGCTGAGCGGCAGGATGAGAGCGACTTTCTGGGTGCCCGGGGGCGGGTTGAGCAGGTAGCCGAGGCCGCCGGGCAGGGGGTTTGCCGCCGGGTGTTGCGGATTGGTCTGCAGCCACAGGGGCAGGCTTTGCAGTTGCGCCGCCAGGGGAGCGCGGGTCAGCAGGGCGAGTTCCAGCCAGACTTGCCAGCGGGCGTCGACCGCGGCACCCGCGGCCTGTTCCAGTTGTTCCGTGTCGATTCTCTGCAGGTCCTGCCAGATGCTGCGTTGCAGCGCGGGTGCGTCGGTCGGCGGCGCCATGCGCAGGGCCTCGTCGCCCAGGCGGGCACTTTCGAGGTAATCGCCGGACATCTGCAGGATGTAGCGCCGCAGGTTCAGGATGCGGTAGCGTTGCGCCGGGTCGATACCCGGGCGCTCGAGGCTGTCCAGCAGTGCCAGCGCCTGGCCCTGCTCGCCGCGTATGTAGTCAATACGGGCCTGCAGGTAGGTAATATAGACAGCGTCGCTGGGGCTCCTGCCGTTCGGCGGGATGCTTGCGAGCACGTCACTGGCGGCCATCCACTGCTTGTCCGCCAGCAACTGGTCCGCCCTGGCGAATTGCGCGCTGTAACTGCTGGGGGGCAGGGTAAGCGCGGCCCTGACCGGGGCCGGCGGCGGTTGCGCCACGACAGGCGGCTCTGGCTCTGGCTCGGGCGCCTTCACCGGTTCGCTGCCGCAGCCCCACAGGCCCAGCAGCACCAGGCAGGTGCCGAGTCGTGCGACGCCGTGGAAACGGCTGGTCAGGTTATCTCTCATGCTATGCTTCACCGCTCAGTTTGTGGGTCATTGCAAGTGATGACGATCCGGTCAATGCGCCGTTTGGCGCTCACCTGCTGTCTTGATGGGAACACATTATAAGGGGAAATTGTGGATTCGGGTCTTTATGTTGTGGCGACACCTATTGGCAATCTGGGCGACCTGTCCGCCCGGGCGGTGCAGGTATTACAGGGTGTTGACCTGATCGCGGCGGAAGACACCCGCCACAGCCAGCGACTGTTGCAGCATTATGCTATAGCCACGCCGCTTATGGCATACCACGATCACAGCGATGAGCGGTCCGTGAGAAAAATCACTGACTGTATCGGGGGCGGCGGCAGTGTGGCACTGGTATCGGATGCGGGCACACCGCTGATATCGGACCCGGGTTACCGGCTGGTGCGCGCCATGCAGGACGCCGGCTTCGCGGTGCACCCCATCCCGGGCCCCTGTGCGGCCGTTGCCGCACTGAGCGCCTCCGGCCTGGCCACGGACCGCTTCCTGTTCGAGGGTTTCCTGCCGGCCCGGGCGGGCGCCCGGGACAGGCGCCTGGCCAGCCTGGCGGGCGCAACCGCCACGCTCGTGTTCTACGAGGCGCCGCACAGGGTGCTCGATTGCCTGGAGGCCATGGTCGTTGCCTTCGGCCCCGGGCGTGAGGCGGTTCTGGCGCGGGAGGTAACCAAGGCATTCGAAACCATCCGGCGCGGCAGCCTCGAGGAACTGGCGGCTTTCGTCGCCGCCGACAGCAACCAGCGCAAGGGAGAGATCGTGCTGCTGGTGGCCGGCGTCCGGGAGCAGGCCACCGAGGTGACGGCCGAGGTGGCGGCCCTGTTGCAGCGACTGGCCCGGGAGCTGCCCGCCAAAACTGCCGCGGCGGTGGTTGCGGACCTCACCGGTCTGCGGAAAAAGCAGCTGTACGACTTCCTGCTGGCATTGAAGAGCGACAAATAGCCGCAATACCGGTTCCCCGCGGTGTTAAAAACTTGTCCTGCGGGCGCCGGGGGGGTAGTCTTCGCGCCGAGTCGGTCAGGCGATCGCTCTCGTCCCACCTTCGGGTGGCGCGGGGGAGGAAAGTCCGGGCTCCGCAGGGCAGAGTGCCAGGTAACGCCTGGGGGGCGCGAGCCTACGGAAAGTGCAACAGAAAGTAGACCGCCCAAAAACGGGGTCAAACCCGTTTGAGTGCCGAACTGGCTGGGTAAGGGTGAAACGGTGCGGTAAGAGCGCACCGCGCGGCTGGCAACAGGCGTGGCGATGGTAAACCCCACTCGGAGCAAGACCAAATAGGAATCCGTCAGCTGTGGCCCG
>JAZBNW010000216.1:0-2638 GCA_036350855.1 Halieaceae bacterium | reverse complement strand
TTCCTTGGGGGCGCCTATGTCAACGATTTCAACCGCTTTGGTCGCCTGTATAAAGTGTATGTTCAGGCGGAACCGGAGTATCGCAGTTCTGTCGATGGCATCAATATGTTTTACGTGCGCAGCAACACGGGTAACGCGATACCGCTGTCGACAGTGGTTGAGACCTCACGCTCCGCCGGCCCGGAGTTCACCAACCGCTTCAATCTGTTCCGCGCGGCGAAAATTACCGGTCAGGCAGCGCCAGGTTACAGTTCGACACAGGCATTGACGGCGCTGGAAGAGGTGGCCGCGGAAACACTGCCCGGCAGTATGAGTATCGGCTGGGCCGACATGTCCTACCAGGAAATTGCGGCGGCGGGCAGCGGTGCCCTGGTGTTCCTGATGGCACTGATTTTTGTGTTCCTTATCCTCGCTGCGCAGTATGAGAGCTGGTCTTTGCCAATCTCAGTACTGGCCGGCACCCCTATCGCGGTATTTGGCGCTATCGCCGGTCTTGGACTCGCCAGGCTGTTCAGCGAGAGCTATGTCAATAATGTGTTCGCCCAGATAGGGCTGGTGATGCTCATCGGACTGGCGGCGAAAAATGCGATTCTCATTGTCGAATTCGCCAAAGTCGAATCGGAACAAGGCAGGGATCCGGTGGCGGCGGCCATGGAGGCCGCGCGACTGCGATTTCGCCCAATTCTGATGACCGCTTTTTCCTTTATCCTGGGAGTGCTGCCGCTGCTGGTCGCCAGTGGCGCGGGGGCAGAGGCGCGCAAGGTGATGGGCATGACCGTGTTCAGCGGCATGCTGGTCGCCACGGTAATTGGTGTGCTGGTGGTGCCGGCGCTATACGTCATGGTTGAGCGCTACATCACCCGGAGCAAGCCTGAGCCGGCAGTTACCGATCCGCATGCCTCCGGGCCTCCCGCGGAGGACGGCTGAGGTGTCGCGTCTTCTTCTGCTACTTGCCCTGACGCCACTGGTGGTGGCCTGTACCCTGACGCCGGATTATGAACGTCCGCCTCTGGACGTACCCGCACAGTACCGGTCGCCCGCCTCGCCCCCTGGCGAATCCATTGCCAACCTGCCGTGGTGGGAACTGTTCAAGGACCAGCAGCTGGAATTGCTGATTCGCACGGCGCTGGAGCAGAATAAGGATCTCGGAATTGCCCTTTCAAGAATCGAGGAGTCACGGCTCGCGGTGATCGGGGTGCGGGCCGATCAATTTCCGTTTCTGAATCTGGGTGGCTTCTTCGGACGCGAAAGGGCCAGTCGCGAGCTATTCCCCGGCGTCGATTCAGATAACCGCTTTCGGGTCGGCGGTGACCTGACCTACCAGGTCGATCTCTGGGGCCAGTACAGCAGGGCTACCGAAGCCGCCCGCGCCAGGCTGCTTGCCACCGAGTCCGCCTATCGCGCGATCACTATCAGCCTGGTGACCCAGGTGGCCAATACCTACCTGCTGCTGCGCGACCTGGACCAGCGCCTGGAAGTGGCGGAGCAGACACTGCAGACACGGCGGGAAAGCCTGAGGATTATCCAGGCCCGGTTTGACAAGGGTACTGTGCCGCAACTCGATGTTTACCAGGCCCAGGTTGAAGTGGCAGTCGCGGAAACGGCGATCGCATCCTTTGCGCGCCAGACGGTACAGACCGAGAACGCCCTGCGTATCCTGCTGGGGCTCAACCCGGGCCCGGTCACACGCGGGGACTCTCTTGCCAGCCAGATTTTCCCACCCTCGGTACCCGTCGGGCTGCCTTCGACACTTTTGAAGCGCCGGCCCGACGTGGTGCAGGCGGAAGCCGAGTTGATGGCTGCAACTGCAACGGTCGGCGTCGCAGAGGCCCTGCGTTATCCCTCGATTTCCCTGACCGGGTTTTACGGCGCGGAAAGCACAGATCTGTCAGACTTCAACTCCGGCAATGCGGAAACCTGGGCATTCGGCGCCAACCTGTTTGCCCCGATCTTTAATTCAGGTCAACTCAAGGCACAGGCCGAGGCCGCACGAGAACGCGTCAAGCAGGCGGCCTTGTCCTACGAGGGCACCCTGCAGCAGTCTTTCCGCGAAGTGGAGGACGCACTGGTAGCCGTGCGCACCTATAGCATAGAAAATGAGGCCCAGTCCCGGCGCGCGGAGGCCGCTGCCGCCGCAGCACAGCTATCTCGTGCGCGCTACGATGGTGGCGTTGTCGACTACCTGGAGGTACTGGACACCGAACGCTCCCTGTTCGACGCCCAGTTATCACAATCTAGCACCCTGCGACTGTATTTCACTGCCATCGTCCGTCTTTACGGCGCCCTGGGTGGTGGCTGGTCGGTTGAATAACAAACCGGGCAGAACGACCAACAATCCTCAACGTACAAACCCACGCAGGGCATCGCACTGGGCCTGGCTATTACAATACAGTAGCCCACGCTCCGCCGTGCTGCGTGCCTGGGCTCCATCGCCCCTGGCCAGATGGACAGCCGCCTGCTGGAGCGTATCGGTTTTAACTACATGGGACAGATCGAAAGCGCACTGCCCGTTCATTACGTGCTACCGGACCGGCTGATCAGCTGTCTCACGCGCGACCAAGCTAATCCATGGGTCAGGAAAATTACGCTATCGCAGCGTTAATCGGCGGGCGGCGCAACAATCATCGCCTTCACAGCC
>JAZBNW010000215.1:0-3954 GCA_036350855.1 Halieaceae bacterium | reverse complement strand
GTGTTTGTGGATCAGTTCTGCCTTGCACAGTCCGTTGATCGTCTCAGCCATGGCCTTGTCGCAGGAGTCGCCGCAGCTGCCGACAGGCGTTTCCATGCCAGCTTCCGCAAGCCGCCCGGAGTGACGGATCGACAGGCACTGATTGGGTTCAAGGGGCCGTCGCAACACTGGGTTTGTTTGCAGGTAATAGTCTGGCTCGCGGCACCAATCCCCCCAGGGGTTCG
The DNA here is from genome assembly GCA_036350855.1 of Halieaceae bacterium. Lineage (GTDB taxonomy): Bacteria > Pseudomonadota > Gammaproteobacteria > Pseudomonadales > Halieaceae > JARRPM01. The sequence goes on along the minus strand of JAZBNW010000215.1, from coordinate 3,730 downwards.
GAACGGCAGACTCACCGGCAGTCGACCCGCGTCTACCTGCCGGGCTGGGCCTTTACCCTGGCCGTCCTGACGCTCGTGGTTTTCCTGATTGCAGGAAACCGGCAGTAGTGCGGGACTGCCCCGCAGATCGATGCGAAAACGGCCCCGCCCTCTTCCTCTCTTCCCCTGTTGGCGCCTCAGGTCAGCCCCCCATCCGACGACGATTCCGGCCGTCATAGCCGTCAGAGAGGGTTTTCATGAAGGCGACAATCGCGTTCTCCTGCGATTCGGTCAAGCGCAGGTTGCCCATGTCACGGGTATCGACATTGACTTCGACCTCCGGGCGCGGCCAACAGCCCTGGGCGATGGCCGCCTCGGCGCGAAGGAACAGCGACTCATCGACGTCAGTTCCCGGGTCATCCGGGCAGACTGGTTTGGCATCCCGCGTGTTGTAGAAATGCACAACCTGCTTGAGGCTCTTGAAATAGCCATTGTGTCCGAAGGCTTTCACGAAACCCTGGTGGGGGCGCTTGTCCGCGTTGCGCAGCGTCGGCACCTTGTGCTTGCCATAGTTGGCCTGGGCAAAGGCCTGGTAATCCATCCTGGTAGAGAGAAATGCTCCCAGACCCATATCGACCCAGCCGGCGCCGGCGGGGTTGATCGCCGCCGGCATCTCGTACCACGGGTTATCGGGGTTGCGCGGTAGCCCGAGGTTGCTGAAGCTGTAGTCGGTCAGCAGGGGCGGCGCCTCATCGGAATCGGTCTCCAGGGTATGGCAGTTGGCGCACTTACCCTTGCCTCTGAACAGATTCAGCCCCCTTTTTTCCTGCCGGGTCAGGCTGGCCTCGCCGGCGAGGTAGGCGTCGAACTTCGACGAGAAGGCATTCACCTCGCTGGAGCTCTCGTAGGTTGCGATAGCAAGCGCAATATTGTCGTAGGCTGCGGCGACCCGATCGCGATCCTCCGAAGACAGCGGGACCATACCGCCGCCCGCGCACTCCGCGTCGGTCTCGGCCGGAAACGCGATGTCGCAGCTGCCCGGATACACGGAGGACAGGCTCACCGGATAGGCCGCATTGCAGGCGCGGTAGACGACACACGCGCTGTCGGGCAGCGCCTGCTCGACCGGGTTGAGGAAAGGGCCCTGGGCCTGGTCAGCCGCAGGACTTCCCAGTCTTTCGCCGGTCGCACGTCCATCGAAAAAATTCCCGCCGGCAAACAGCGCCTCCGCCTTGTTCCTATTCTTCGGCTTTTCGATCACGTAGTGGAGCACCGGACTGGTGGTAGCATAGGCCGCGCTGGGGGGCCTCCTGTTCCCGAACAGGCCGGCCACCGATCCCTCGTAGACCGCTCCCGCTTCATTCAGGGCCGCCAGGGGGCCGGAAAAACCGGCATCCGGTCCGTGGCAGCTGCCACACGACTGATTACCGTTGATCGATAGACTGTCGTCAAAAAACAGGGACTTCCCCAGCTGCGCTTCCCCGCTGAGCCCCTGTGCAAGCAGCGTACCCGATCCAAAAGAAAGGCTGACAATTACCAGCCCCCGCAGGCACCCTCGCCTTATAGCCATGTTTTTACTCCCGGTGTTATCACTGTTTTCAAAAAAAAAGCACTGCCGCTAACTTTGCTTTATTGAATCGGAAACCTGAGTGTTTGGCGTTGACAATCGTCATTTGCGCGACCTAGCGTCGACCGCAGCGAGGAGACGGATTCAATGCAACAGCGGGCACTGGGCAATACCGGGCTGATGGTGTCGGAGATCGGCTTTGGAGGCTGGCAGCTGGGCAGTTCCGCGCAATGGGGCGAGATGTGCGATACGGATGCGCTGCGCCTGGTCGACGCCGCGCCCAACTGCGCGGCGAGCAGCAGTTTTCGAGGTGCGCGCAGGGGCGGTCTCACGCCACCCCGCACTTTCGCATTGATTGACACCATCCATGGTTGCGCGTCTGGATAATCGTAATCAATCAACTATGGTAAATTTGCCCAATTGCGCTTGATAATAGACTTCAGACCTTATTGAGGAGCGCTACGAGATGAAATTGATAATGACAATCGTTCTGGTTTTTTTGTGTTTTTCGCATGCTGCGATCGCAAGTGAGAACGAGGCGGCTGCAACAGCGATCTTTCAGAAGGCCATAAGCGAATGCAAAGGCCTCGATGGAGGGGAGTTTGATTCCACTGAGAAATCCACCACCTTGCATGACTTGACGGGTGATGGCCGGCCGGAAGAAATCGTCGATGCCTCACAGTTTTCCTGTTCGACTGCAGCATCGCTGTGGGGCGGAAGCGGTGGGACCTATTTATGGGCCATCGTGGATGGTAAAGCATACGAGTTTCTGGCCCACAGATGGAAAGTTGTGGAAATGAATGGACAAAATATACTCTTGCTGGCTGTACATTCCTCTGAATGCAGCGATGAAATTGGACCTTGCTACCGGGCAGTAGTTTGGGGTGATGAGGGATTCAGAACGATACGGTGAAATACTCTAACTGGGGACCTCGTAAGCTCCCCCGTCAAGTAGACACTCGATAACCAGACTCCACGGTCGGTTTGGCCTCGGCAGGAAGGTCAACGGCGTGACACGGCCGAGGCTGTCGTGGGGCCGCTCCCCGTTGTAGGTCTGCAACCATTCGTCGGTCAGGGCGCGGACCTGCTCGAGTGATTCGAAGACGTAGGCGCCCAGCACTTCCTCGCGGTAGCTGCGGTTGAACCGCTCGATGTAGGCGTTTTGATCTGGCTTGCCCGGCTGGATGTAGCGCAGCTCGATCGTGTGTCGATCGCACCACTCGACGAACGCCTGGGCGATCAGTCCGGCCCATTGTCGACGCGGATCGCCGCGGGCCGGCCGTAGACCTCGATCAGCTGTTCCATCACACGCACGACACGCGTGCTCGGGATCGAGGTGCCGACCTCGATCGCGAGCCCTTGCCGGTTATCCTCGTCGAGCACGTTGAGCGTGCGGAAGCGACGACCGCCGTAGAACGCGTCGTGCATGAAGTCGAGCGCCCAGGTTCCATTGAGCACAGCCGGCGCCGGTCGTAGCACTTCCAGAAGCCCCAGCGCGGGTGACCCTCGACCACCCGCAGCAGGGCCTCCACAACTTCCCGGTCCCGTTCCATCGGGCCCTGCGGAGTTCGGTAGAAGGCCGCCCGCGACAGCTTGACGATCTGGCAGGCCCGACGGATCGGCAGCCGGTGATCCTTCACCAGCGCCTCCGCCACCTGCCGCTTCGCGGACGGCGTTACAGTTTTCGGGACAGGATGTCCTTGATTGCTGCGTTCTCGATCGCCAGGTGTAGTACGTCGCCGTGCTGATGCCGTGCTTGCGTACCAACTGCGCTACCGGCACCCCGGCATCGCCTTCCTTCAGAACCGCCACAATCTGGGAATCCGTAAACCTCGACTTCTTCATTACCCCTCCCGGGATGACCGGGAGAGTCTAGCCTCGACTGTCTATCGGGCGGGGGAGCTCACGGGCTCACCTCGCACGGGTACTTATGCCGCTTCGGAATACTTGTATTGAGTCTATGCAGTCACACACGTAAATGTGTCCGGGGACGCGTGCGAGCGCACGCGCAGTACAAAGCCAAACCTGTCGCGAGGCAGGGGCGGAAAGTCGCGGATCCTGGGATCAAGGAAAGCCGGACTGCCGAGAGTGGCCAGCGTCATGGCTGCGAGCGGCGGTTCGGCTTTTTAGTTTCCACCGCATTCAGGGAGTAGATCATGGGTCGTAATAGAGTTTGGGCGGGTG
>JAZBNW010000214.1:0-2726 GCA_036350855.1 Halieaceae bacterium | reverse complement strand
CCCTTTTACGAGCACGTCCTGATTCCCGCCGCTGGACTCGGGGACGCGACCCCGGTCCGGGTGCCCGGAAGAAGTCGATGGCGAACCTGGTGGCGCGAGGAAGAGGTGGACACCCTGTAGTGCCCTGTCCAGTAAAATCCCCGGGTCGCATGGCGGTGAAAACCGTGAACGCACCCGTGCAGCCCGGCTTCAGTCTGCTGGAAATGATGGTGGCACTGGCCGTGGCCGGGATTCTCTTCTTCGTGGCCCTGCCGACCTACCAGTATGCGGTGCTGAAAAGTACCCGGATGGCTGCCAGGGTCACCCTGATGGAAGTGATGGCCCGGCAGGAGCAGTACTTTGCCAACAACAAGCGCTACGCGACCGACCTGGGCGCCATCGGACTGTCGGACCCCTATCACGTGGACAATCAGGGCAGCGCGTCAGACCCCGCAAACGCCTCCTACCGGATCAGTCTCGAATTGACGGAGGGGGAATACGCTGGCGCCCTGGCGGTGCCGTTGAACCGGCAGGCGGGGGACCACGACTGCCTGGCCTTTTCCCTGTCCAGGCTCGGCGTCCGGGCTGTCACCGGCACCCTGTCGGAGCGCCCCCGCGAATGCTGGTAGCGGATAGAACCGCTGTTACCCCCTGACGCTACCGTTTATCGGAATAAAAAACCTGTCGTCGGCACTGACCTCTTAAAAAGTGTCGATAAGTAATACTCTGTCTGGACAATTCGGTTGCCGATATGGCAGGCAGGAATGGTTTGCGTATAAGAAACGCCAGAGTGAAAGGGTTTTCGCTGGTAGAGCTGATGATCGCACTGGTCGTCCTGGCGGTGCTGATCGTCATCACCGCGCCCGGCTTTTCCGACCTGATCAGGAACAACCGCATGTTGTCCCAGGTCTACGCCATGCGCGCCGCTCTCAACGGGGCGCGCTCCGAGGCGCTGGCCCAGCGCAGCTTTGTCACCCTGTGTCGCAGCAGTGACGGTGCCAGCTGCAGTGGCGACTGGAACGAGGGCTATATCGCCTTCGTCGACAACGATGGGGACGGTGTTGTCGACGACCCCAATGCCCCCGGCGGCGACCAGGTGTTTATTACCAGGGTGATCGACAGCGACACCCTTGCCATCTCCTTCAGCAACCCTGCCAACCGGGTCCGGTTTGACAGCCAGGGATACGCCAGGGGATTTGATGGAAGATTCACGCTTTGCGATGACCTCGATGGCGGTCGCGAGGTAATCGTTTCGGCGGCTGGCGTCGTTCGCGCGCCGGACCCCAATAACCCTGTCATTTGCCCGTGACCAAAGAGGAGCCAGCAATGCCATGCACAGCGCCCGGGCATCGATTTGAAGCCGGAAGCCAGCGGGGCTTTACCCTGATCGAGGCCCTGATCGCGTTTGTCATCCTGTCGGTTGGCCTGCTCGGGATCGTCAGCCTGCAGGCCATGGCCAAGACATCCCAGCACCTCGCCTTGCAGCACACGCGTGCGGTAACCCTGGCGGATGCCATCGTCGAACGCATACGTGTCAATCCTGCCGGCATCGCGGTTTACAACATCGGCACTGGCAGCCCGGTGGGAGAGGCATCCTCCAGCGAACCCAGCCCGAATTGCCGCACCGCTGCCTGCAGCCCGCAGCAGCTGGCCGCCCACGACCTGTGGGCCTGGGAACAGGCACTGCTGGGGGCGGGAGCAAAAGTCGGTAGCGAGAATACCGCCGGCCTGATCGCGCCCCGTGGCTGCATCGTGTTCGTCCCGGCGCCCGACCGGACCCGCACCGGGCAGCTCAGCGTGATCATTCAATGGCGAGGCCTGCAGGAGTCATACGATGCCGTCCAGGGCAGTGAAACCGTCTGCGGCGGCCTCGCCGCAGGCCAGGACAAGTATCGGCGCCAGGTGGTATCCAATACTTACGTGGTCGACGAGGAGGAGTTCTGACGATGGGCGGTGCGAGCAAGGAGCGGTGCAGTGCGGGCTTCTCACTGGTGGAGTTGATGGTGGGCATGGTGCTGGGACTGATGCTGGTGGCAGGCGCGGTGTCCATTTACCTCGCTACCAAGCGTTCCTATGTGGAGGTCGAGCAGGTGGCCGCGCTCACTGAAAACGCCCGCTTTGCCGAGCAGATCATGGGTGATTCCCTGCGTCAGGCCGGATTTCTGGGGGAGGTGACCGCGAACAAGGTCGAGGTGGATCCCGATTTGTTGGCGACCCCGCTGGCGGGCGACTGCTCGACGCCTGCCGAGGCCAGCGCCTTTGACCTGACCCGTCTTGGATATGCTGCGACGGTGGCCGGTGATGGTAGCGCCCTGGGCTGCATCACCGACGGGGCTGCAGGTACGGACGTGCTGGTTATCAAGCGCGCCCTGCCGCGACCCTTTTCCGCCGGCCCCAGGGTAAGCGACCCCAACGACCCTCCGGGTGCCACCATCGACACTCCCGCGCCACTGCAGGCCGGTCGCACCTACGTGATGACAAACAACGTGACCGGCCTGCTGTTCGACGGCGGTACGCCGCCCACGATTACACCGGGCGGTGAGGTGCCGGGTGGCACCGCATGGGAGTACCAGTACGAGGTTTTTTACATCAGGCAGCTGGACGCTGATCCCGACACGCCCAGGATGCTCAGCCGCCGGGTGCTGTCCTATAACCCGGCGACCAGTGCCATGGAGTTCACCACGGAGGATCTCGCCGAGGGGGTGGAAGACCTGCAGCTGTTGTTCGGGTATGACAGTACCGGCAAT
>JAZBNW010000213.1:0-3601 GCA_036350855.1 Halieaceae bacterium | reverse complement strand
TTCGGTGGAGACCCTGGGATCCACAACAGTGATCTGCACCGACAAGACCGGCACACTCACCTGCAACAGGCTGCATGTGGAAACCCTGTACCTGGACTTCAGTGAAGTGGGGAGTGAGGATTCCGCCGGCTATGAACGCCTGCCGGCAGCCCGGCCGGCAACGGAGATCATGGCGCTGTGCAACGACGTCATCGCTACCGACAATGATGGCGGCGGGCGCAACGGCTTTCACGGTGAACCCACCGAACTGGCACTGGCGCAGTTTGCCGACGACCGGGGCGGCTACGGCGCGATTCGCCAGCGCTTTGAGGCGGTGGGGAGTCGCCCTTTCGATGCCGAGCTGAAATACATGAGCGCTACCCATCGCACCGCCGACGGCACGCTGTATATGACGGTAAAGGGCGCACCCGACGTAATCATCGATCGCTGCAGCCAGGTACACAGCCAGGGAGTGGCGCGAGCGCTGGGCGACGAGGAGCGCAGTGGACTGACGGAACAGGCCAAACGCTACGCCGCCCAGGGCTTGCGGGTGCTGGCGCTGGCCTACCGTATTGCGGACGCCCCGGAAGCAGCGGAGGAGCAACTGGTATTCGTCGCCCTGGTGGCCATGGTCGACCCCCCGCGCCCGGAGGTGGCCGCGGCGGTGGCGGCCTGTCGCAGCGCCGGCATCCGGGTTGTCGTCATGAGTGGCGACAAGGCGGAGACGGTTGACTATATCGCCCGCAAACTCGGCATTGTGCAGCACTCGAGGGTGATCGAAGGTGAGCAACTTGAGGCCATGAGCCGACCCCAGTTGCTGGAAGCCCTGCGCGACGACCAGGTGCTGTTCGCCCGCATCGCCCCGGAGCAGAAGCTCACCATTGTCGAGGCTTTCAAGGAAATGGGTGAGGTGGTGGCGGTGACCGGTGACGGGGTCAACGACGCCCCGGCACTGAAGCGGGCGGATATCGGCGTCGCCATGGGCCAGCGCGGCACCGACGTCGCCAAGGAGGCATCGGATATCATCCTGCTGGACGACAACTTTGCCACCATCGTGAAAGCGGTGGAGGAGGGGCGGGCCGTCTACGACAACATCAAGAAGTTCATAACCTATATACTGACCAGCAATATCCCTGAGATCCTGCCCTTTGTCGCATACGTTTTACTGCCCATCCCGCTGCCGATTACCGTGGTACAGATTCTGGCCATCGATCTGATCACCGATATTCTTCCTGCCATTGGCCTCGGCAACGAGCCGCCGGAGAAAGACGTGATGCAGCGGCCGCCCCGGCGCCGTGACGAGCGGCTGGTGAGCTACCGCACCTTTGTCCGCAGCTACGGCATCATCGGCCCGGCCGAGGCGGCCCTGTCCTTCCTGGTGTTCTTTGCCTTGCTGCATGCCGGTGGCTGGGAGTGGGCCCAGCCGCTGGCCAGCGATACGCTGCTGTATGGCCAGGCAACGGGAGCCTTCCTGGCCACCATCATTTTCTGCCAGATAGGCAATGTGCTGGCCTGCCGTACCAATCGCCAGAGTGCCTTGCCCTACCTGCTGCGCCCCAACCTGTGGATCTGGGCGGGCCTGCTGGTGGAGGTGCTGTTCATCCTGGCGATCCTGTATATCCCGCTGCTGCACCGGTTCTTCAGCACCGGGCCGCTGCCCCTGTGGATCTGGAGCGTGATTGCCCTGGCGCCCTGGCTGATCTTTGGTATCGAGGAGCTGCGTAAATGGCTGGTCAGGCGGGGTGTGCAGTGGCTGGCGGTGTAGCGACGGCGCCCCGGGGCGTGGCTGTCGGCAACCTGCTGGTGCTGCTGGCGGCCGGTGTGCTGTTCCTGTCCTGGGGCTATACCGAAATGGCGGGTTCGGATATGTGGTGGCATATCGCGGCTGGCCGCGAACTACTGCAGACCGGCAGCCTGTGGATGGTGGATGACTGGTCTTTTACCGCCCATGGTGTGGACTGGCTCAATCACGAGTGGCTGGCGGACCTCATCTACTACGGCTGGGTGAGTGCCTGGGGTGTGCAGAGCCTGGTCTACTGGAAATGGCTGGTGATCGTCATCACCTTCGGCGCCCTGCTGGTAACGCTGACCCGCTCCAGCGGCAGTCCCCTGGCGGCGCTGCTGTGCACCGGGCTTGCCCTTGCCAATGCGGCGCCCTTCCTGGATGTGCGCCCTCATCTGTATTCCCTGCTGGGCTTCAGCCTGCTGCTGTTGCTGCAATTGCAGCGCGAGGCGAGGACCTGGCTGCTGGCGCTGCTGTTTGTTGTCTGGGTAAACCTGCACGGTGGCTTTTTCTTCGGCCTGATGGCGCTGGGCATCCTGTTGTTCCCCTGGCGCCAGCCCGGCGTGGCCGGCCTGCGCAGGGCGGCGCAGGTGGGGGCGGTCTGCCTGCTGGCCAGTATGTTCAATCCCTCGGGCTTCGAGGTATTCCTCTACCCACTGCGCTACGCCTTTGATGAGACCTCACCCTTCAGGCAGATCGGCGAGTGGTTGTCACCGTTCAAGCCCGGGGGTATACCCTCTCCGCTGTTCTTCTACCTGGTGTGGCTGCCCCTGCTGGCCCCCCTGTATTTTTTGCCTGCGCTGCGGCGCCGCCTCGATGTGCCCTGGGAGGGTATCGCGCTGACCGCCCTGGCGCTGGCCATGGCCCTGACCAGTCGCCGCTTTATCCCGCTGTTCGGGATATCCCTGGCGGTGATGCTGGCGCCCCTGCTGGGCCTGTGCCTGCAGAAATCCCGGCTGGAGAGGCTCAGCCCGCTGCTGGCGGGGCTGGCCCTGCTGTACGCGCTCTACCGAATCCTGCCCTATCCGGTACAGTCGGGGCCGGCGTTCCACTACCTGACCGCGGAGTACAGCTACCCCGTGGAGATGCTGAATTTCATCGAGGCCAATGGCCTGTCCGGTAACGCCTTTGCCCTGTGGAACTGGGGCGGCTATATCCACTGGCGCACCGACGGCAGGCTCAAAGTCTACGTGGACGGCCGCGCCGACACGGTGTTTGACGACGAAACCTACCTGCGCTACGTCACCGTGCTGGGCTCCAGCCCGGGCTGGCTGGCGCTGGTGGAAGGCAGCGGCGCCGACTATGTGCTGTGGTCCCACTCCCGCGGCCAGGGCCAGCAGAAATTGCGGGAGCTGGTGGCCACCGGCCGCTGGCGGCCGGTCTACAGCGACGCCGTCTCCTGGCTGCTGGCCCGCAGCGCCACCGTCCCGGAAAGCGACTTGCTGCCATCCCCGCCCGGGCCCTGGCGCGACCTGGCGATAGCCGCGAACAGCAACCGGGCGGGGGATATAGCCAACACCCTGCGCTACGCCGGAGCGGTGCGCGAGGTCATGCCCTGGCATAAGGACGCCTGCAACCTGCTGGCAGGCGGTTTCCGTAGTATGGGGCAGGAGAGCGAGGCCGAAGCGGTGCTGGCCGACTGCCGCAGCTACTTCCCGTCCGCCTACCTGCGCTGAGCGCCGCCGCCGTGGCGCAGGGGTCCGCCGGAATTTTCTGCCCTGCCACAGTTGAGCCCGGGCGGGTAGCCGCATATAATGCGCTCCCCCACAGGACCATAGCTCAGTTGGTTAGAGCGCTACCTTGACATGGTAGAGGTCGGCGGTTCGAATCCGCCTGGTC
>JAZBNW010000212.1:0-2261 GCA_036350855.1 Halieaceae bacterium | reverse complement strand
CCACGACTACGCTGTCGTGAGCGGGCTCCTGCCCACCGCAGACGGCAGGGTTCCCATGTCCGACGGGGCCGGCGTCGTCACTGCCGTAGGCGAGGGTGAGACGGAATTCGCCACGGGGGACAAGGTGCTGAGCTGCTTCTTTCCCAACTGGCTGGACGGCGCCCCGGCGCTGGACAAGCTGGTCGGTGTGCCGGGGGACCATGTCGACGGCTTTGCCGCCACCAGCGTGACCATGGCGGCACGGGGTTTCACCCGCATGCCGGCAAATCTCGACTTCGAATCCGCCGCCACCCTCACCTGTGCCGGGCTGACTGCCTGGCGGGCGCTGATGGTAGAGACCCACCTCAAGCCGGGTGACTGGGTGCTGGTGCAGGGCAGTGGCGGCGTTTCTGTCTTCGCCCTGCAGTTTGCGCGGATGATGGGCTGCCAGGTCATCGCCACCTCGTCCTCGGACGAGAAACTGGAGCGTCTCGGCGCCCTCGGCGCGCACCACCTCATCAATTACAAGTCAGAAACGAACTGGGGTGACAAGACCCTGGAGATTACGAACGGGCGCGGGGTGGACCTGGTGGTGGAGGTCGGCGGCCCGGGTACCGTGCCCCAGTCCGTCAGGGCGGTGGCGATCGGCGGCTGCATCAGTATGATAGGCGTGCTGACCGGCTTTGCCGGTCAGGTGCCCACCACCGAGCTGTTCCAGAAAAATGCGTCCATCAAGGGCATCACTGTCGGCAGCAGGCGTCACCAGCTCGATATGATCGCGGCGGTTGAGGCGGGCGGCCTGCAACCGGTGATCGACAGCAGCTACCCGCTGGAGCAACTGGCTGATGCATTTCGTCACCAGGAGTCACAGCGCCACTTCGGTAAAATCTGCCTCGCGATACAGTAGGCCCGCCCCAGGGCCGCGAGGGTAGTGCCCGCCGCGGCGGGTGCTACCTGATATAGACGGCAATGGATACGAAGTGGCAGATGCTGCCGGCCAGCACGAAGATATGCCAGATACCGTGTGAGTGCCGCAGCCGGCCCATTTTGTCCAGCACGTAGAACACCACCCCACCGGTGTAGGCGAGGCCGCCTGCCAGCAGCCAGTTGAAGGCCGTGGTGGAAATCGCCCCTCGCAACTCCGCCATGTCCAGCGAGCAGGCCCATCCCATGGCGAGATAGATCAGCATCTGCCCGACTTTCACCGCCCGTCCCGAGAGAAAGACCTCGCTGAGAATTCCCAGCAGGGCGAGTCCCCACACCGCCGTCATGATCGGTATGCCATTGCCATGGCGTAATGAAACGAGCATATAGGGCGTGTAGGTGCCGGCGATCAACAGGTAGATCGCGACGTGGTCGAACAGCTGGAACAGCTTCTTCAGTTGCGGCGGATGAAAGCTGTGGTAGAGCGTCGACATGGTATACAGCAGAACCAGGGTGACGCCGAAAACCGCAAAGCTGCCCAGTACCCAGGGATCCCCCGACTGTATCCCGACGGTCAGCAGGGCTCCCAGGCCCATCAGCGCCAGCGTGGCACCCACCAGGTGGCTGATGCTGTTCAATCTCTCCCCGTAATACACCCTGTCGTCCCTGTGGTTGCCGTTCCCGCGCAAGCGTTACACCCCGATAAGCAAAATGCAATCACCCCGCTGCCTTCACCGGCACGGGCAGCGCAATCCTGCCGGACGGTGCAGAAGCTCTCAAACGAGGTATTTTTATGCCACAGGCAGTGCGATAATCCGACCTGCTGCGGGCAAGCAAATTGCCTTTAGAAGACACTTAACCCAGGGGTTCGCCATCATGTCACTCAAGAAGATTCTCCTCGCTACCCTGCTGCCGGCATTTGCGCTGGCAGGCACGGCCTCCACCCAGGCCGCCGGCCTCTATATCGGTGGCGGCGCCTACCAGGCGGATTCGGATGTCGGGGACGACACGGTACCCGGCGGTTTCCTGGGTTACACCTTCCTCGACACCAACTTCCTGATGCTCTCTGCCGAAGTGGGTTACTACGACCTGGGTGACACCAGCAATCGCAACGAAAAAGTCGAAGCCAGCGCCATCACCGCGGGCGGCGTGGCGTCTCTCCCGCTGGGCCCGTTCTTCGAGCTGTATGCCAAGGCCGGAATAGCGTCTGCGGAGGTGAAGCGCGAAACATCTGACAATAAAAACGACAAGACCTCCGAGGAGGCCTACTACGGTCTGGGCGCGTCGGTGGATATCCTCGACACCATCGATATCTACGTGGAGTACCTGGTATTCGACACCAGCGTCAATTCCGAAGT
>JAZBNW010000211.1:0-2465 GCA_036350855.1 Halieaceae bacterium | reverse complement strand
TCCACGGCGGAATGCCGACGCCGCAGGCGCCGGAACTCCGGGTCGGCCTCGCGAGCGATGTTGCGCGCCAACGGATAGGTTTGGCTGCGTTGCCATTCGTCTTCGGTGCGCAAGAGTGTCGCCACCAGGGCATCATGACGGTCGAGCATCTCGACCTGTAGATCCAGAATCCGCTCGCGCAGCTCTGCTGAGCTTTCGTCCACCAGGATCAGCAGGTCGTAATCGGAATGCGTGCGCGCGTCACCCCGGGCCCTGGAGCCAAACAACCACAGCCCGCGCAGGTGCCCCCCCAGGCGTTGTTTCAACTCCGCCGCCAAGTCGGCAATGATGCTGTCGGGCTTGTCCACCGTGGCATCGTTTGCTTGGCAGGCTTCCCGATCGGAGGGCGCGGGGGTGTGGTTGAGGTGGAGGGGGTTCATTAGGGCTGCAAACCTTCAGGGATCTCTGATAGGGGCTGTCCCAGCGCCGTCGTGCCAGTCATGGTCTTGCTGCCCTGTCGTTAGATGGTGCGCATCTGTGGCACCGCGGTCATGAATAGAGTGCCCCGCTCCGCGAGATCGGCAAGCTGCGCTTTGGCCTCATCGGCGATATTCCACGGCAGGATCAGCACCTGGTCTGGCGGGTCGTCCCGCAATGCGACTGGCGGGCGGATCGGAATGTGGCTGCCGGGCAGGTACTTGCCCTGCTTGGCTGGGGCGGCGTCGCATACATAGGGTAACAGATCGGGTTTGACGCCGGCATAGTTGAGCAGAGTGTTCCCCTTGGCGGCGGCGCCATAGGCGGCCACGGTCCGCCCGGCCCGTTTGCGCTCGATCAGATAGATCAGCAAGTCATCCTTGATGCGGTCGGCACGGATCGGTGTAACGGGCGGCGTGGGCCAGCCAACTGGTGGAGGTGGAGGAGAAAAAGGATTCCACCGAGGGGAGCTGAAAGGTCGGCTGGAAGGCCAGGTCGCCACCCTGGAGCGACAACTCACCCGACGCTTCGGCCCCTTGTCCGAAGAAATCCGGCGCCGCCTGGATGCCGCGACCCAGGAGCAACTCGACCACTGGACCGACCGGGTACTCGACGCCCGCACCCTGGCCGAAATCTTCGAGGGGCATTGATCCTAGCGGGAGGTTGTTGAGTTATAAGCCACATCTGCGTCTGCTAGTCTTTCCCGAGTTTATGGCCTTCTACTTTCCGGACGCACACCGCCAGATCGACTGGTCGCGCGGCCAGGAGCGACCAAGGGCGACCCCGACAGCCGGTACCTCGCCAAGCGCACCACCGTGGAAGCCGCCCATTTCCTCAATGTCTCGCGTCCGTTCGTCATCAAGGAGATGGAGTCGGGTCGTCTGCCTTATCGCAAAGTGGGCACCCATCGTCGCGTCGCCCTGCACAGCCTGATGGACTACCAGCGCCGGCTTGCCGAACACCGCGGAGCGGTTACGTGAAGCGGCTGAGCTGATCTGAATCTGGCCTTATCCCCTTTTCAAGCTGCCCCTTTGTTAGGGTACGAAAAGCAAATCCAGCGGTGTGGCTAGTTCCCACATGTTGGGGTCCGCGGTCCCCTTCAGACTCTCGATCTACCACAGCCCCAGCCAGAGCACGTGAAATCGGCGTTGACGTGGGTGGTGACGGCGATCATGGCTGAACCTCCGTGGCCCGTCGCTGGGCCAGGAGGCGGTCGAGGGCATTGGCGAAGGCCTGGCGCTCGGCCAGGCCCAGGGGGGCGGTCCGCCGGTGGCCACCCCGGCGCCGCGCAGTTCCTCCATGAAATTGCGCACCGCCAGCCGCTCACGGATGTTGTCGGGGGTATAACGTTCGCCACGGGGGTTGATGGCGTCACCTCCCTTGGCGATGACCTCGGCGGCCAGCGGGATGTCCGCCGTGATCACCAGATCCCCTGGCTGAAGGTGGGCGGCGATGTGTCGGTCGGCGACGTCGAAGCCCTGGCGGACCCGCAGGCTGTGAATCAGGGGGGAGGGCGGCGTCTGCAGGGGCTGGTTCGCCACCAGGGTGAGGGGAATGCCACGCCGTTGGGCGGCACGGTAAAGGATGTCCTTGATGACCGCCGGGCAGGCGTCGGCATCGACCCAGATGTGCATGGCTGACTCCTCGATGGCTGGGCCGGCATTATGGCATGCACGGCCAGGCATACCCCGGCGCTCTCACTCACTGGCTTGAGTTATGACCCCCTGGAGATTCTCGACCTGGTCGAAACCATACTGGTGTATAAATTTCCCAGGCTATCCCGGGAGGAGATACGTGACAGGTTGCAGTTACCCGTCGCCGATTTGAAGCAGACCCGCTTTTATCAAGAGGTCTATGGTGAAGGCCGACAGGAAGGCCGACAGGAAGGCCGACAGGAGGGTCAGCTAGAAGGCCACCAGCGACAGGTGCGGATGATCCTGCGCCAGTTACAGCGCCGCCTGGGCCCCGTCACCGGCGGCGACCGGGAGCGTGTCGCCACCCTCTCCCCC
>JAZBNW010000210.1:0-5107 GCA_036350855.1 Halieaceae bacterium | reverse complement strand
ATCTGCCTGCGCTGCACGTCGGATACCCGGTTGTGCGGGTGCAGGATGTAGATGTCGATATTCTTGCAGCGCTTGCAGCCCTCGATGGCGGCGGAGCCGGTGTCGCCCGAGGTCGCGCCCATGATCACGACTTTCTGGTGTTTGCGCTCCAGCACGTAGTCCAGCAGCCGGCCCAGCAACTGCAGGGCGAAATCCTTGAAGGCCAGGGTGGGGCCGTGAAACAGCTCCAGCACCCACTGGTTGGCGGCCAGTTGCACCATGGGCGCGACCGCGTCGTGGCGGAACCCGGTGTAGGTGTCGTCGATGATCGCCTTCAGGTCGTCCGCCGGGATACAGTCATCCACGAAGGGGGCGATGATTTTCAGTGCCAGCTGGGGGTAGTCCAGCGCGGCCATGGCGGCGATCTCATCGCGGCTGAAGCCGGGCAGTTCCGCCGGCACATAGAGGCCGCCGTCGGAGGCCAGCCCCGTCAGCAGGACCTGTTCAAAGTTGAGTGCCGGCGCCTGCCCGCGGGTGCTGATATATTTCACGTCTGCTCTTCCCCCTGCCTGTTAGCCGTCCAGTTCTTCCACCCGGATACGGATGACCTTGCCGGCGATGGTGTCCAGCGCCTCGATGGCGGCGACGGCTTTGTCCATACTGCCCTGCACCGCCTTGTTGGTGATCACGATCAACTGCACCCGGGTCTGCCCCTCCGCCGGCGCCTTCTGGCTGAGCGCCTCGATGCTGATGCCCTGGTCGCTGAAAATACTCGCCACCTTCGACAATACACCGGGCTTGTCCTCGACTTCCATGCGCAGGTACCAGGGCGTCACCACCTGCGCCATGGGCACGATGGGCAGGTTGCGCAGATTGTCCCGGGAAAAGCCCAGGGGCGGCACCCGGCAGGCCTGGCCGACACCCAGGTCCCGGGCCAGGTCGACCAGGTCGGCCACGACCGCGGAGGCTGTGGCCGCGGCCCCGGCGCCGGCGCCGTAGTACAGGGTGGGCCCAACCGCATTGCCCTCCACCAGGATCGCATTCTTGACCCCGTCCACATCCGCCAGCAACAGGTCGTCGGGGATCAGGGTGGGATGCACCCGCAGCTCGACACCGTCGCCATTTTGCTTGGCGATCCCCAGGTGCTTGATGATGTAACCCAGTTCCCGGGCGTGCACCACGTCCTGGGTGCTCAGCTGGCTGATACCCTCGGTGTAGACCGACTCGAACTGCAGCGGTATGCCGAACGCGATGGCGGCCAGGATCACCAGTTTGTGGGCGGCGTCGATGCCTTCCACATCGAAGGTGGGGTCGGCCTCCGCATAACCCAGCGCCTGGGCCTGGGCCAGCACGTCGGCGAACTCCCGGCCCTTGTCGCGCATCTCGGTAAGGATAAAGTTGCCGGTGCCGTTGATGATGCCGGCCAGCCACTCGATGCGGTTGCCCGCCAGCCCCTCCCGCAGGGCCTTGATGATGGGTATGCCGCCGGCCACCGCCGCTTCGAAGCGCACCTCCACCCCGTGCTCATCCGCCAGCGCGAAAATCTCGTTGCCGAATTCCGCGATCAGGGCCTTGTTGGCGGTTACCACGTGCTTGCCGTTGCGAATCGCGGTTTCCACCAGTTCCTTCGCCACCGTGGTGCCGCCGATGAGCTCCACCAGGATCGCCACCTCCGGGTCCCGGGCCACCGCCAGCACATCCCGGCTGACCCGGGCGTCACCCAGCTCACAACCGTGCCGGTCGTGGCGGACCCCCACATGGATGACCTGCAGGGGCGCCTGGGCGCGTGCCGCAATTACCCCGGCATTGTCACGCAGCACCCGGTAGGTGCCACTGCCGACGGTGCCGAGGCCACAGATGCCGATTGTTACTGGTTTAGTGCTCATAAATTGGGTCTGGTTGGGTACGTGGATGGGGGCTCTGCCGCTCAGGCAAAACCGTCGTTCTTGATCATACGCCTGATACTTCGCAGGGCCTGGCGGGTGCGATGCTCGTTCTCGATCAGGCCGAAGCGCACATAGTCCTCGCCAAATTCGCCAAAGCCCACGCCGGGGGATACCGCCACCTGTGCCTCGGTCAGCAGTTTCTTGCTGAACTCGAGGGAGCCCATGGCGCGATAACACTCGGGAATCCTCGCCCAGACGAACATGGTCGCCTTCGGCGGTTTGACCGGCCAGCCGGCGGCATTGAGACCGCTGCACAACACGTCCCGGCGCGCCTGATACATATCGCGGATGTCCGCCACGCAGGTCTGGTCACCTTCCAGCGCGGCAATAGCCGCCACCTGCACCGGCGTGAACATGCCGTAGTCTAGATAGGACTTGATGCGCGCCAGCGCGCCCACCAGGGTCTTGTTGCCGCAGCAGAAGCCCACCCGCCAGCCGGGCATATTGTAACTCTTGGACATGCTGAAAAACTCCACCGCGATGTCCTTCGCACCCGCGACCTGCAGGATCGACGGCGCCACGTAGCCGTCGTAGACCAGGTCCGCGTAGGCCAGGTCCTGCACCACCCAGATGGAGTGCTCCCGGGCGATGGCGATCACCCGCTCGTAGAATTCCAGCTCGACGCAATGGGCCGTGGGGTTCGAGGGAAAATTCAGCACCAGCATCTTCGGCTTGGGCCAGCTGGTGTGGATGGCTTTTTCCAGCTCCACGAAAAACGCGTTCTCGTCCTCACCCATCGGCACATGGCGTATGTCCGCCCCGGAGATGACAAAGCCGTAGGGGTGGATCGGGTAGGACGGGTTGGGCACCAGCACCGCGTCGCCGGGGCCGGTGGTGGCCAGCGCCAGGTGGGCCAGGCCCTCCTTCGAGCCCAGCGTCACGATCGCCTCGGAAGCCGGGTCGAGATCGACGTCGTAGCGCCGCTTGTACCAGTCGCAGACCGCCTTGCGCAGCCGCGGAATACCCTTGGACTGGGAGTAGCGGTGGGTGTCGCCCCGGCGCGCGGTTTCCACCAGCTTGTCCACGATATGGCCCGGCGTGGGCTGGTCGGGATTGCCCATGCCGAAATCGATGATGTCCTCGCCGGCCGCGCGCGCCTGCTGCTTCAACTCACCAATGATGTTGAAAACATAGGGGGGAAGACGCTCGATGCGCCGAAACTTTTCATCCACGACTGACGACTCTGATTACCGCCCTGGCGGGCGGCGGTGACGATGCCAAAAAAGGGGTGAAACAGTACTGAGTCAGCCCGATGCTGTCAATGTGAGCCGGGACCGGACTGCGCGGCGGGTCGGAGGCCCGCCACGCGTGTTGAAACATCAGTCCTTGTCGAGTCCCAGCGTCACCATCAGGTCGTCCGCTGACTGGTAGCCGGGGATCAGGGTACCGTCCTCGGTCACCATGGCCGGCGTGCCGCGCACGCCCAGTTGCTGGCCCAGTTCGTACTGTGCCGCCACCGGGTTGTCGGCGCAGACATTTTCCGGCACGGCCTCCTTGCTCTTCAGTTTGGTCAGGGTGTCCTGCCGGTCGGTCGCGCACCAGGCGGTGGCCAGCTGGCGGTAGCCGGGGGAGTCCACCCCGGAACGCGGATAGGCGAGATACCTGACCTCCACCCCGCGCTTGTTGAGTTCGGGCACCTCCAGGTGGAGTTTCTGGCAATAGAAGCAGCTCACGTCGGTAAATACCGTGATATGCGCCTTCGGCTCGCCCTGCGGGGAGAAGATAATCATGTCTTTCGCATCGACTTTGGCGATTTTTTCCAGCCGCTCGCCGTCCCGGCGCTGCTCGGTCAGGTTGGTGTAACCCTTGTCATCCACGGAAAACAGGTCACCGAGAATCACGTGCTCACCGGTGGCCGTGGAGTACACCACCGGGCCAGTGGTGAACTGCACCTCGTAGAGGCCCGGAATCACACTGTGTTCGACGCTGGCCACCTCGAGCCCCATGGCGGGCATGGCCAACGCGGCGCGCAGTTTATCGGCCACCGCCTTGTCGGCGGGCTTGCCTGCAGCGGCCACGGACGCCACTGCCAACAGCCCGAGGGCCACAGTTGCGCGAAGAATCGGGTTGATCATGTTGTATCCTCTGTTGCGGCGGGATATCCCGCCCGGTTAGCCGGATTATCCGGACCTGCGTCATCGTGCGTTGGAGCCGCTTCCGGCCAGTTAGTTCCTCACCCCCGCGGATGGTGCATGGCGTGCAGTTCCTGCATCCTCTGCTTGGCCACGTGGGTGTAAATCTGTGTGGTACTCAGGTCACTGTGCCCCAGCAGCAGCTGCACCACCCTCAGGTCCGCGCCGTGATTCAGCAGATGGGTGGCAAAAGCGTGCCGCAGGGTATGCGGCGACAACTCTTTCCTGATGTCCGCGCGAAGGGCGTAGATTTTAATACGATACCAGAAGGTCTGGCGAGTCATTTGGCTGCCGCGCCGGCTGGGAAACACGACATCACAGGGAAGCCCCCGCAATAACTCCGCCCGGGGTCCCGCCATGTACCGGCGCAACCACAGCAGCGCCTCCTCCCCCATCGGCACCAGCCGCTCCTTGCTGCCCTTGCCGAACACCCGCACCACCCCCTGGTTCACACTCACCTGGCCCAGCTGCAGGCTGGTGAGTTCCGTCACCCGCAAGCCGCAGGCATACAGCAGCTCGAGCATGGTCCGGTCGCGAAACTCCAGCGCCACATCCAGGTCCGGCGCCTGCAGCAGGCGCTCGACCTCCGCCTCGGACAGTGACTTGGGCAGCGGCCGCCCCAGCTTCGGGCTGTCCACGTCCAGGGTCGGGTCCACGGTGATGCGTCCTTCACGCAGCAGGTAGTGATAAAAACCCCGCACGCAGGACATGAACCGCGCGGTCGAGCGCGGCGACTGCCCCTGCTGCAGCCTCGCCCCGAGGTAGGCCTGCAGCGACGAGCGGTCCGCCCGGATGATGCTGCTGTCCCGGTTTTTCGCCAGCCACTCGTGAAATTGACGCAGGTCCCTTCGATACGAACTCAGGCTGTTGTCACTGAGCCCCTTCTCCATCCACATCGCATCGATGTAGCGTTCGATTTCGGGGTGTATCTGGAGGTCTGCTGTCATCGGGTAACACTATCATGAATTTTCGCTGCCTGGTGGTGGCTTGCTGCTGTTAGTGCCTGTTTTAAAGTTGGCAGGGGTCCGGGTGTGGCCTGGCTCCAATTTT
>JAZBNW010000209.1:0-15678 GCA_036350855.1 Halieaceae bacterium | reverse complement strand
CGACTAGAGAGCTGACTCATAGATACTTCGATGGTCACGATTTCAGGCCAGAATCGGGTTAGCCCAACTGATAGATGACAGGAAAAAGTAAATGAGCGGAATATGTAAAGACAGGGTAGTGATCATCACCGGCGCCGGTGGCGGGCTGGGTGCGGCGCATGCCAGGGTGCTGGCGGGAGAGGGGGCCTGTGTGGTGGTGAATGACATCAACGAGGCGGCCGCGGCTAAAGTAGTGGCCGGGATCACGGCGAGTGGCGGCAGGGCGGTGGTGAATACGTCCGACATCACCAACTATGACGACAGCCTCAACGCCGTGAAACAGGCGCTGGACAGCTTCGGGGACCTGCACGCCGTGGTCAACAACGCGGGCATCAACCGCGACCGCATGTTTGCCTCGATGACCGAGGAAGACTGGGACCTGATCATGGCGGTGCACCTGAAAGGACACTTCTGCATCAGCTCCCACGCGGTGCACTACTGGCGGGGCCGCTCGAAAGAGGGCTTGCCCGTCGATGCGCGCATCATCAACACCAGCTCCGGCGCCGGCCTGCAGGGCTCCATCGGCCAGTCCAACTACGCCGCCGCCAAGGCCGGCATCGCGGCGCTTACCCTGAACCAGGCGGCTGAATTGAAGCGCTACGGCATTACCGCCAACGCGATCACCCCGGCGGCCCGCACCGGCATGACCACCGCGGTGCCGGAAATGGCGCAGCGCATGGCGAAGCCGGAAGACGGCAGCTTTGATTACTGGGCGCCGGAAAATGTGTCCTCCCTGGTAGCCTGGCTGGTGTCCGAAGAATCCAGGGAGGTGACGGGCCGGGTGTTCGAGGCGGAGGGCGGCAAGATATCCATTGCCGACGGCTGGCGCACCACCGAGGGCGTCGACAAGGGCGCGCGCTGGGAGCCGGCTGAGGTGAAAGACGCCATAGCCCAGTTGCTGGCAAAGGAAGTGCCGGCCCAGAAAGTCTACGGCACCTGAGCGATACCCCGAATACAAGCAGCGGCGGCAACAACCATGGAATTCAGATTTACCGAAGAGCAGGAAATGATCCGCACCACCGCGGAAGCCTTCCTCGCCGAGGCATCCTCATCGGCTGCGGTGCGCGGCGCGATGGTCACCGAGGCCGGTTATGACCCGGCACTGTGGCAGCGCATCTGCAACGAGATGTGCTGGCAGGCCATGCATATACCCGAGCAGTACGGCGGCCTGGGACTGGGCTACGTGGAGCTGGTCGCCACCCTGGAACAGATGGGCCGTTACCTGCTGTGTTCCCCTTTTTATGCCACGGTTTGCCTGGCTGCCAACGCGATCCTGGTTGCCGGCAGTGAGGAGCAGAAGGCCCGGTTCCTGCCGCAGCTGGCCTCGGGTACTACCGCCACCCTGGCCTGGACCGGCAGCAGTGGCCGCTGGGACGCGGGCGCGGTGGAGGTGCTGTGCGCGGCTGACGGGGAGGGCTATCGCCTGAACGGCAGTTACCGCTACGTACCCGACGGACACACCGCCCGGTTGCTGGTGGTGGCTGCCCGGGAACCCGGCAGCAGCGGCGAGGCTGGCATCAGCCTGTTCGCCATCCCGGCCGACACGGCGGGAATCACGGCGCAGTGGCTGCCCACCATGGACCAGACCCGGCGCCAGGCCCAGCTGGTTTTCGAGGATGTGTTTGTTCCCGCCGATGCCCTGATGGGCGCCGCGGGCGGGGGCTGGCCGCTGCTGGAGAAAACCATCGACCTGGCCCGGGTTGCCGTGGCGGCGGAGCAGGTGGGCGGGGCGCAGCAGGCGCTGGACAGCACGGTCGCCTACCTGAAGGAGCGGGTGCAGTTCGGTCGGGTGATCGCCTCCTACCAGGCGGTGAAACACAAGGCTGCCGACATGATGTTGAAGGTGGAGGCGAGCCGCTCGGCGGTCTACTACGCGGCCTGTATCGCAGACGAGGCACTGGCCGGTGGCCCGCTGGGGCAGGAACTGGCGGAGGCAGCCAGTATCGCCAAGGCCTATTGCTCCGATGCCTATTTCTTCAATGCCGGTTGCGGCATCCAGCTGCACGGCGGCGTCGGTTTCACCGCGGAGTACGATATCCAGCTTTACTTCAAGCGGGCCAAATCCACCGAGACGTTTCTGGGCGACGGCGCCTGGCAGCGGGAGCGGCTGGCCCGACTGCTGCTGGATGGCCCTTCACCTGGCGCAAACCGGGAGGCGATGGCATGAAGCTGAGTTTCAGTGCAGCGGATGAAGCGTTTCGCGCGGAGGTCGCCGGCTGGCTGGCGGCGAACCTGTGCGGTGAGTTCGAGTGCATCCGCTACCGCGGCGGCCCCGGCGACGAACACAGCTTCGTCGAGGAGCGCAAGGCCTGGGAGTGCAAGCTGCACGACGGGGGCTGGACGGGCATCGGCTGGCCGCGGGAGCACGGCGGTCGCGGCGCCAGCATCGAGCAACAGGTGATCTTCAATGAGGAGTATGCCCGGGCGGGTGGTCCCGGGCGCATGGGGCATATCGGTGAAACACTCACCGGTCCCACGCTGATCGCCTTCGGCACCCGGGAACAACAGCAGCGCTACCTGCCGGGTATCCTGCGCGGGGAGGACCTGTGGTGCCAGGGCTACTCGGAGCCCAGCGCCGGTTCCGACCTGGCCAATGTCAAAACCAAAGCGCGCTTCGACGAGGGCCGCGGGCAGTGGCTGATCAGCGGCCAGAAAGTGTGGACGTCCCTGGCCCACGAGTCCCGTTACTGTTTTGTCATCGCCCGCACCGACCCCGCATCCGTCGGCCACAAAGGGCTGGGGTTTTTCCTGCTGGAAATGGACCAGCCCGGTGTGGTGGTGCGGCCTATCGAGCAGCTCACCGGTACCTGCGAGTTCAACGAGGTATTTTTTGACGAGGCGGTGTGCGCAGCGGACGATATCGTGGGGGCGCCGGGCGACGGCTGGCAGGTGGCGATGGGCCTGCTCGGTTTCGAGCGCGGTGTATCCACCCTGGGCCAGCAGATGCTGTTCCAGAACGAATTCGATGAAGTGGTGCGGATTGCCCGGGAAAATGGCGCCGCGGCCGACCCGGCCATCCGCCAGCGTATCGCCGATGCCCATGTGGGTTTGCGCATCATGCGCTTCAACAGCATGCGCATGCTCTCCGGCGGCGCTGCCGACGGCAGCCTGAGCCGGGAGGCGATGATCTACAAGCTGTACTGGGCGACCTGGCATCGCAACCTCGGCAAGCTGGCGATGGACGTGCTGGGGCCGGAGAGCGAGATTCTCGACGCGGCGCCCTACGGCCTGAACCGGCTGCAGTCCCTGTACCTGTTTACCCGGGCCGATACCATCTACGGCGGTACCAACCAGATCCAGCGCAACATCATCGCCGAGCGGGCGCTGGGCATGCCCCGGGAGCCGCGGGGGTAGGTTTTGCCGTTACATTTGAAGGAGTAATCTTATGGCACTGAAAGAACCACCACCCTACGTGAAACCACACAACCTGCTGGCGGGTAAGTCGGTGCTGATTACCGCCGCGGCGGGGGCCGGTATCGGTTTCGCCGCAGCCACCCGGGCGGCAGAGGAGGGCGCCCGTGCGGTGATGATCAGTGACATCCACGAGGGGCGCCTGGAGAAAGCGGTGGCGAGTCTCAGGGAGGCCACCGGACTGGAGGCGGTCCACGGCAAGCTGGCGAACGTGACCGTCGAGGCGGACGTGCAGGCACTGGTGGATGCCGCCGAGGAACAGATGGCCGGCGTGGATATCCTGATCAACAACGCCGGCCTGGGTGGTACCCGGCTGCTGGTGGAGATGCCGGACGACGAGTGGTCCCGGGTGCTGGATATCACCCTCACCGGCACCATGCGCATGACTCGCGCCATGCTGAGGAAAATGCAGCCTCGCGGGGCCGGCGTCATCGTCAACAATGCCTCGGTCCTGGGCTGGCGCGCCCAGAAGGAGCAGTGCCACTACGCAGCCGCCAAGGCCGGCGTCATGGCGCTGACCCGCTGCGCCGCGCTGGAAGCCGCGGACTTCGGGGTGCGTATCAACGCGGTGTCGCCATCGATCGCCTTTCATGAATTCCTGAAAAAAACCACACCGATGGAATTATTGGAGGAACTTGCTGCCAAAGAGGCATTCGGCAGAGCGGCGGAAGTGTGGGAGGTGGCCAACGTGATGATGTTCCTGGCCTCGGATTATTCCGGCTATATGACCGGCGAAATCGTTTCCTGTTCCAGCCAGCGCGCCTGATCCAGAGCGTGTTTCACCGCGGCGGCGTGCTACAATGGCCCCGCCCTGCGAGCGCTGATCGCGCCAGCTGCCGGCCCCATCGAGCCAATAATGTGTTGAGTCATGAAAAAAATCGGCGAATTGCTGGTAGAACAGGGAAAGATTTCCGAACGCGACGTGGAGAGAACCCTGCTCGCCCAGGCGGAAATGGGCGGCGTGTTCGGCCAGGTACTGGTCAAGCTGGGGCTGGTGTCCGAAGCGGACGTGGCCAGCGCCCTGTCCTCCCAGCTGTCCGTGGAGCTGTTGGCCGCCGCTGATTATCCCGAGTCACCTGTACGCCTGGACGCCGTCGCCCAGGATTTTCTGCTCAGCAATGCGGTGGTGCCGGTGGCTGACTCGGAGCTGCAGACCCGTTTCGCGGCGACCATGCCCCAGGACCCTTTCCTGGCCAAGGCGCTGGCCATGGCGGTGGACAAGCCGGTCGCCATCGTGCTCGGGCTGGAGAGCGATATCAACAAGGCCCTGCAGCTGTACGTGCAGGAACAGCAGGGCGACGCCGAGGACGCCCTGGGCGATGACCAGTTCGGCGGCCAGTCCGACGATGAATTCATTGAACACCTGAAAGATCTCGCCAGTGAGGCGCCGGTGATACGGCTGGTAAACCAGCTGATTCACCGGGCGGTGGATATGGGCGCCTCGGATATTCATATCGAGCCCTTCGAGGATGGCCTGCACCTGCGCTACCGGGTGGACGGTGTGTTACAGGATTATCCGGATCCCCCCGCCGGGAACCTGGCGGCGGCGATTGCATCCCGTATCAAGCTGCTGTCGCAGATGAATATCGCCGAGCGCCGCCTGCCCCAGGACGGGCGCATCATGATCCGGGTGAAGGGCCATGAGATCGACCTGCGGGTATCGACGATACCCACGGTGCATGGCGAGAGCATCGTGATGCGGGTGCTGGACCGCGAGAGTATCCGCCTCGACCTGCCCGCCATGGGCTTCAGCGCCGATACCCTGGGCCGCTACCAGGCGCTGCTGGGGCGACCCCACGGCGTACTCCTGGTGACCGGCCCCACGGGTTCGGGCAAGACCACCACACTGTACGCCTCCCTCGCCTCCCTTGATTCCGAGGCGCTGAAAATCATCACGGTGGAAGACCCGGTGGAGTACCAGTTGCAGGGGGTGAACCAGATCCAGGTGCAGGCCCAGATCAGCCTCAACTTCGCCAGGGCCCTGCGGGCTATCCTGCGCCAGGACCCGGACATCATAATGATCGGCGAGATGCGCGACACCGAGACTGCCCAGATCGGCGTGCAGTCGGCGCTGACCGGTCACCTCGTGCTGTCCACCCTGCACACCAACACGGCCGCCAGCGCGATCACCCGGCTGGAGGATATGGGCGTGGAGCGCTACCTGATCACCTCCGCGGTCAACGGGGTGCTGGCCCAGCGCCTGGTGCGGACCCTTTGCCGGCACTGCAAGGCCCCACACGAGGTGGGGCGCGATTACATCGTGCAGACCGGGCTGCGTCGCTTCGTCGAAAGCGACAGCTGCCAGTTGTTCAAGGCGGTTGGCTGCGATGCGTGCAACCACACAGGCTATGCCGGGCGCACCGGCATTCACGAACTGTTCGTACTGGACGAGGAAATGCACCGGGTGATCATGTCCGGCGCCGATGCGACCCTGCTGCACGCCGCGGCGAAACGCCGGGGCATGATAAGCCTGTACGAGGACGGCTTGCGCAAGGTGGTGGAGGGCGTGACATCCATGGAAGAGTTGCTGCGGGTCACCCAGGACCAGAGCGAGGGTGAGCAGTCACTGGCTGGCGGTGCCGTCGATATCGAACCGGCCGACCTGCCCCTCGTCGATCCCGTTTCGGCCTGATCACAACCGTGCCCCAGTTCAGTTACAAGGCGATCGGTCGCGACGGCAAATCCTTCAATGGCGTGGTCGAGGCGGATGGCATGGAGTTGGCCTCCCGACAGTTGCGCAGCCAGGGCTTTACCCTGCTGAAGCTCGAAGCCGGTGGCGACATCGACGCCCGCGCCGCCCGTGCGGCGGGCAAGCCACCCAGGCGCCAGGACATCCTGTCCATGACCAGTGAACTGGCCGTGTTGCTGCGGGCCGGCCTGCCGCTGGACCGGGCACTGAAAGTATTGATCGACATGGCGGCGCTGCCGCAAATGCACCAGCTGCTGAGTGAAATGCTTACCGCGGTCAAGGGCGGCAAGGC
This sequence comes from Halieaceae bacterium, assembly GCA_036350855.1. Lineage (GTDB taxonomy): Bacteria > Pseudomonadota > Gammaproteobacteria > Pseudomonadales > Halieaceae > JARRPM01. The sequence continues at coordinate 9,247 of JAZBNW010000209.1, read as the reverse complement.
CCTGAGCCAGGCCATGGCGCCCCACGAGGAGCTGTTCGGTACCTTCTATATCAGCATGGTGCGTTCCGGCGAAGCCAGCGGGCAGCTGTCGGCGGTACTCGATCGGCTGGTGGAGTACCTCGAGAATGCCAAGAGCAATCGCGACAGCGTGGTGTCCGCCCTGATATACCCGACGATCCTGCTGGTCGTGTCCGTGTTGTCCATCGTGCTGATGCTGGGTTTCGTGGTGCCGCAGTTCCAGACCCTGTTCGAGGATATGGGTGACGGCCTGCCCCTGCTGACCAGGGTGGTGGTCGACTCGGCGGAGTTCATCAAGTCCTGGGGCTGGCTGATGCTGCTGGCAGTGGCCGGGCTCGTTTTTTACTGTCGCCGCTGGGCGGCTACCGAGGCCGGTAAAACCAGCCTGCACCGGCGAATGTTAAAATTACCGTTGGCCGGGGGAATCATTTTCGAATTCGAGGTGTCTAAATTTGCGCGTACGGTGGGTACGCTGCTGGGCAACGGGGTATCGCTGCTGAAGGCGATCTCAATAGCAATCGACACGGTCAACAACCGGGTCATCAGGGAGGCGCTCGATGTCCTGCCGCCGGCGGTCAAGGCGGGCAAGCGCATGTCGGTGGCGCTGGCGGACACCGGCATGTTCACTCCCATGGTGATCCAGATGATTCGCGTGGGTGAGGAGTCCGGCAGCCTGGACGCGATGATGCTGGAGCTGGCGAAGGTATTCGACGGGCACGTGCAGTCCGGGGTGAAGCGGGGGCTGGCCCTGCTGGAGCCGGTGTTGATCCTGGGGATGGGATTTGTCATCGCCGTGATCATTATCGCCATTCTCATGGGCATCCTGTCGGTCAACGACCTGGCAGCCTGAGCGCAGGCCGAACGGGCAACTCTTATAAGCAAGGAAACCGGAATGATGATAATGAAACACAGAACGGGTAACGATCATTGCCGAACAAACCGGAATGGCTCCCAGCGCGGATTCACCCTGATGGAACTGCTGGTGGTCCTGGCGATACTCGGTCTGCTGATGAGCCTGGTGGGGCCGCGGGTGCTGAACCAGTTGGGCGGCGCGAAAACCAAGACCACGGGAATCCAGATCAGGGACCTGGAGCAGTCCCTGGAAATGTACAAACTCGATGTGGGGCGCTTTCCCTCTACCGAGGAGGGCCTCGCCGCCCTGGTCACCAGGCCCGGTAGCGCCGCGGGCTGGAACGGTCCCTACCTGAAGTCCGATGTGCCGCTGGATCCCTGGAACCGCGAATACCACTACAAGTACCCCGGTGAGCACGGCGAGGTGGATATCTACAGCTACGGGCAGGACGGACAGGCCGGTGGCGAGGGTGAAGACTCGGACGTGGGGAACTGGAAGTAGTCCCTGCCCGGCAACGGCAGGTCGCTCCAGGCGGCTATCCCAGGATGAAAACACGACAGCATGCTGAGCACCCCGGCCGGGCATACCCGTGGGGATTCACCATGCTGGAACTGCTGGTCGCCATTTCCATCATCGGCCTGGTGCTGGCGGTGGCTGTGCCCGCGTCTGTGCAATTCTACCAGTCCATGCAATACCGCCAGGCGGTGCGCGATGTCGTGACCACGCTCGCCTCGGCGCGTTATCGCGCAATCAATTCCGGCCGTGCCCAGGACGTGGCGGTGGACCCGGTGGCCAATACCATCGCTTTTAACGACCAGCGCACGCAGCTCCCCGAGGGTTTCAATGTGGCGGTGCATGCGGCCCGGGAGTTGAACCGCGAGCGCCTCGGGGTGATTCGTTTTTACCCCGAGGGCGGTTCCAGTGGCGGTGGCATCGACATGGAGCGGGCCGGCGGCGCCGGGGTGAGAATCTCCGTGGACTGGCTGGTGGGGCGAGTGAGCCAGGAGGCGTATGTTGCCGACCAGGCGCCATAGTACGAGGGGCCCGGGGCGCGCCGGGTCGGGCGGTTTCTCCCTGCTCGAAATGGTGGTGGCGGTGGCGATCCTGGCCCTGGCCCTGGGCGCCCTGTACCAGGCTGCCAGTGGCGCCACGCGCAATGTTCGCGCCGATGAGAGGTATGCCTACGCGGTCGAACTCGCCCGCTCGCTGCTGGCAAGCAACGCCAGGGTGCCCCGGGGCGGGGTGAACGCCAGTGGCGCAACCGCCAGCGAGTTCAACTGGCAGGTGAGCACCCGACAGATCGACCTGGGCCGGACCCCACTGGCGTCGGCCAGCCTGCACGATATCGAGGTGGCGGTGCGCTGGCGCGACGGCGGCAGGAGCCGTGAAGTGGTGCTGAACTCGGTCGTCGAGGGCGACAAGCAGTGAGGGCCGTCGCGCGAGGGTTTACCCTGGTGGAAGTGGTCGTGGCGCTCGCCATCCTCTCGCTGGTGATGCTCACCACAATCACCGGGCTGCGCACACTCGCCAATACCCAGGTTTCGCTGGAGCGGATCACCGGGCGAGTCGACGAGGTGCGCACCGTGAGCAGTTTCCTGCGCGACACCCTGGAATCGGCTGCCGTCGGCAGCGGCAATGCCGGCGGACTAGCCCTCGGCGGAAGCAGTCGCGAGTCCGCCTACTTCGATCTGACCGCGGACAGCTTCACCTGGAAGTCCACCATTTTGATCGGTGAGAGTTTCGGCGGCACCTACCTGCTGCGCGTTGCCAAAGAGGATGACCTGCTGGTGCTGCGCTGGCAGGAACCCGGGCCAGGCGGTGAACCCGACCAGGACTGGAGCCAGGCGCAGGAGCGAACGCTGGTGGAGGACGTGCAGGCCCTCGAGCTCGCCTGGCGCGAGGAGGGCGGTGATGACTGGCAACAGCAGTGGGAAAAAGGAGACGTGGCAGGCTGGGTGCGACTGCAACTACAGGCTTCGAACCGCTATTGGCCCGAACTGATTATTCAGGTGCCGCAGTAATGTTGCCTGCGGCGCGCATGCCAGTTTGTGGCGCGGTCCGTGGCAGGCGCCAGCGGGGGGTCGCGCTGGCCATCGTGGTGTGGTTCATCGCCGGTATGTCCCTGCTGGTGGCGGGCATCGTCGCACAGGCGCGGGTAGACACGCATATGGCCCAGGTGCACGTCGCCCGGGCCAAGGCCGCGGCGGCTGGTGATGGCGCGATCCAGTTGATGATGGTCGACCTGATGACCAGCGAGCCCGGGAAGGAAGGGGTTGCCTCGGGCCGCTATCGCCTGGGAGAGATCGAGGTCAGCGTGTCGATGCAGCCTGTTGCGGGTCTCATCGATATCAACCGGGCTCCGCCCGAGGTGCTGTTCGCGCTCTTTCAGCTGGCCGGTGGACTTGCCGAGGAGGAGGCGCGGCTGCTGGCCGGGACTGTGGTACAGTCGCGCACCGCGGGGCCGCCGGGTCGGCAGCTCGACGCGCTCGAGGACCTGCTGCGGATACCCGGGGCCAGCCGCACCTTGCTTGATTCAGTCAGGGACCTTATTGTGGTGGGGGATCCAGGCCAGGGGGGGATGGACTGGTCGCTGGCGCCCGATGAATTGCTGGATGTGCTGGCCGCGGCGAATCCTGCACAGGCCGATGCCGTGAGGGCGCGGCGCGGTACCGGGCCAGTCGGGGCGCAGTCGTCCGCCGGGCGGGCAGCCGGCAGGTCGGGCGCTTACAGGGCCGACGCCATCGTGCGTTACGGCGATAAAGCCTGGTTGCGCAGACGCTGGATATCAATTGAAACGAGTTCCTCGACCGCATTGCCGTGGCGCTACACCCGGACGGAACCGCCGCGGGTGTTGATGGATGACAGTTTTCTACTAGGCAGGTCAATCGATGCTTGATAAAGGCCAGAACTGGGAATTGTTCGGCTACGATATGCGCCATCTCGGCCGTTATTGGACGGCTGCCTGGCGGGATATGTTGTGGGCCCACGATTCGCCCGTGCGCAAGCGCCTGGACGAAGTGGTGGCGCTCGATACAGGGCACGGTTCTACCTGTTACCAGGCGGGCGCCGTCTGCAGCGGCCAGGCGGACGCAGCCTGCGCCGCGATACTGCTGCCCGACGACCTGGTGCTGAGCAAGCAGATCTCCTTGCCGCAACAGGCTGAAAGTGAACTCGACTCGATGCTGGAGCTGGAGGTCCGGGCGAGCAGCCCCTTCGGTGCCGCCGATACCTGCTGGGGTTGGGCCGTGGTGGGGCGGGACGACGCCGTCATTCGGGTTGCGCTCGCGATCGTCTCGGCCAGCGCCACGATGGCATTTCTCGGGCGCAAGTACGATATACACGACAGCCGGGCCCGGGAAGTGTGGGCTCAGGCGGCGGGCGTCATGGTGGTCCTGCAGGGCTTTGGCGAGGGTCTGCGGGAACAGCGCTACCGCAGGCGCCTGCTGCAGTCGGCGGGTCTGCTGGCCGTCATTGCCGTGCTGTTGTTGGCCATGGCTGGCGCCGCGGCCCTGTTCAAGGGCGTCGAGTTGCAACGCATGGAAGCAATGCTGGCTGCCACCACCCGGGAAGCAGCCGAGGCATCCCGGCTGAAAACGCTGTTGGCAGTGTCGAGTGAAACGATCGGCGCCGCCAACGAGGTGGTGGCGCGCTACCCCAACCCCCATGCGGAAATCGCACGGCTGACAAGGCTGCTGGGCGACGAGACCTCCGTGTCCAGTTTTTCCATGGCGGGACAGGATATCCGCCTGCGTGGTCGCGCCGCGGATGCCGCCCTGGTGATGCAGCAGCTGACCGATGAAGCGGGCTACGGTGAGGTGCAGGCACCCCAGGCCTTTTCCCGGGTATCCGACGGCCAGGAGCAGTTTTACCTCAACATACGCGTTGCCGGCGAGGTGGCTGAGTGAGCTGGCTTCGACTGCACCAGCGCACCGCCTGGATCTGCGGCCTGACCCTGTTGCTGCCGGTCGCTGTTTACCTGAACGCGATGCTCGGCATGTGGGGAGCGCGCCAGTCGTCCCAGGCAGAGATCGAGCGTATCGAACCGCGCCTCGCCCGCCTGCAGGGCCTGATCGATTACGAGTCCCAGTTGCGTGAGGCCTCGACCGCGGTCGATTCCCGGGTACTGGAACTGGTGTATCCCGCGGCCGAGGACCAGGCAACCGTCGCGGCGGAACTGCAAACGAATGTGCGGGATATTTTCAGCAAGGCGGGGCTGTCCGTGAGTAACAGCCAGGTGCTGCCGGCCCGGGAACAGGGCAATTTTGATTACATTGCGGTGAAGCTGACCGTCACCGGCGAGCTGCCTGCCCTGGATGAAGCGCTGGCCGGGATCGGTTCCTATCTGCCGCTGGTATTGGTGGAGTCTCTCGATGTCTACCCCGCCCGGGCGACCCGGGGCAAGGATGAAAACCCGGCGCAACAGATCACGGCAAACCTGCAGTTGTTGTCACTGAGGGCTGTCCGGTGAGCTGGTTGCGGACTGTTCGCGAGCGTTACCGGGTGAACGGCGACCCCCTGCGCACCCTGCGCCGGATAGAACTGGTCGCCGTGCTGCTGGGCTTGCTGCTGTGCCTGCAGCTTGCCCTGGGAGCATTGCACCTGGTTACCCTGTCGGCACCCGACCCGGTAACACCGGCGCCGGATTCGCTGCGTGTGCCGACGGTGCTCAGCCCCGTGGCCGTGGCCGCCAGTGAACGCAACGAGATTATCAGCCGCCCGCTGTTCTGGAGCAGTCGCCGCCCGCTCGAGGAGGTGGCTGTGCTGGCAGATCCGAAAAACAAGGCGGGAGAGCTCAAGGGCGTCAAACTGGTAGGCCTGTTCGGCAGCGGTGAACAGTCCGGTATCATCGCGTTGGTCAAGGGCGAGAAGCGGCGTATATTGCTGGGGGACGCGATCGAGGGCTGGACGCTGAAGTCCGTGAGCCCCTTGCAGCTGGTGGTCGCCAATGGCGAGCGCACCGAGACCCTGGCACTGGAGCGGGGCAGGGTGAAAGCAGCGCCCGCCGGCAAGAATGCCGACGTCAGGAATAAGAACAAGAGCGGTGAGCAGGCCCGGGTTGGCCAGGTCGAGGCTTATCCTGTGCCCGCGACTGCACCTGCTGGAACCGGCCCCGTGGTGAGTCCTCCGGCGGGAACAGCTAAAAAGTCTGCCCCGGGGGGTGCTGCCGGGGCCGAACCCGAACGGACCCTGGGTCTTGGGCCGGGAGGCTAGGGGCGTATCATGAAGAATACAAAACAAAATCAGATGGGACGATTGGGGCTAACCATGTTGAAAACAATCACCGCTGCGACAGTGCTACTGCTGCTGACCAGTTGCAGCACGAATTACAGCGGCAAGTCCGCCGGCGCCACACCGGCGGCCCCGGAACAAGCCGCCGTGGATGCCTCCGCCCCCCTGTCGACCACGGCAGCCGATCTGGCGGGCTCGACGGATGACGAGAGTGGGAGCAGCGCCCCCACGATTTACCGCGGCACGGACCGGCAGGTCAAAATGCCCCCGGTGACGGAACCCATCAGGTTCCTGGGGGAGGACGTCAGTATCAATTTCGAACAGGCGCCCCTGAGCGAGGTGATGCATGCCATCATGGGCGACATCCTGCAGCTGGATTACGTGGTGGACCAGCCGGTTACCGGTGAGGTCACCCTCCGCACCCGTACGCCCATCCCACGGGATGAATTGTTCGGGGTGCTGGAGTCGCTGCTCAAGGCCAACAATGTCCTGATGATCCGCGGCAGTGACGGGCGCTACCTCGTGACGGGTGCGGCCAATGGCGCCAGGCTGTCGCCGCGGGTGTCCAACCCCCACAGCAAGGGTCCCGGATTCGGTACCATCGTCGTACCTCTGCAGTACATCAGTGCATCCAACATGGCCGAGATACTGCAGCCTGTGGCGACCCCGGATGCCTTCGTCCGCGTGGATAACACCCGCAACCTGCTGATGCTGGCGGGCACCGGTGCCCAGCTAGACGGCTGGCTGGAGATGGTGTCCACCTTTGATGTGGACATGCTGGCGGGGATGTCGGTGGGTATCTTTCCGCTCGAAAACAGCAGTTCGGAGGAGGTCTACCTGGCCATCTCTGCGCTCCTGAGCGGTGGCGGCGGTGAGGGCGGCCCCGACAGCCCCGGCGGCCAGGGCGGGGACTGGTCACAATTGATCCGGGTGATTCCCATCGCACGTCTCAACAGTATCCTGGTGGTAACACCCCGGGCCCACTACCTCGATATCGTGCAGAAATGGATTACCCGCCTGGACGACGCGTATTACTCGGAGGCCGATATGCGCCTCTATGTGTACCCGGTGCAGAACACCACCGCCGAGCGCCTGGCAAAGCTGCTCAATAGCATCTACTCGGGCAGTATGACCCAGCAGCCGGGTTCGTCCAGCAGCAGTCAATCAGGGTCCCGCGGTTTTTCCTCGGGCTTTGGCAGTGATGCATCCGTTGCGCCCGGCATGAATCGGGAAACGATAGGCTCGGCATCCGGTACCAGCGCCAGTACCGGCAACTACCAGCCCTTTTCCAATAACGACGGGCAGGATATCGGAAACTCTATTTCAACCGTCACCATGGCGGCGGGGGACAGCAATTCCCTGCTGGGCAATGTGCGTGTGGTGGCGGACGAGGAAAACAACGCCCTGATGATCTACTCCACCGGCCTGCAGTACCGGGTGATCAAGACTGCCCTGGACCAGCTGGACGTTGAGGCGACCCAGGTGGTCATCGAGGCGAGCATCCTGGAGGTCACCCTCACCGACAAGCTCCGCTACGGCCTGGAGTGGACCTTCAAGAACGGCATCGGCGACGATTACAACGGCCGCGGGCTGCTGACCTCCGGGGCCGCTTCCGTGCCTTCAGTGGTCGTGCCCGGCTTTTCCTACGCGGTCACCAACAGCATCGGTGATATCAGTGCGGTGCTCAATGCGCTGTCCGAGGACAACCTGATCAACGTGATCTCCACGCCCTCCGTGATGGTGCTGGACAACCACGACGCCTATATCCACGTGGGCGACCAGGTGCCGGTGGTGTCGGGCGAGACGATCAACGACAGCGGTTTCGCCACCCAGAACGTCACTTACCGGGATACCGGCGTGCAGCTCAACGTGCGCCCCTCGGTGAATGCCGGCGGCCTGGTCACCATGCAGATAGAACAATCCGTGACTGACGTGGGTACGGTCGACGCCCGTGGCAACCCCACCTTCCTGGAGCGGGCCATCATGAGCCGGGTGGCGGTGCGCTCCCACGAATCAGTGGTGTTGGGGGGGCTGATCCGGGAGAATGCCAAGAACCGGGAATCCGGGGTGCCCTTCCTGCATAAACTGCCGGTGATCGGGCCCATCTTCGGCACGGTGGAGAAGGAGGATACCCGCACCGAGTTGCTGGTCATCATCACCCCCCGGGCAATCTATAACGAGCAGGACCTGCGGGAGGTAAGCGAGGAGATGCGTTCGCAGATCCGCCATATGGAACTGATCGAAATGCCCGCTGACTGAGCCGTGCTGGTCTCTATCCACATGCCCAAGACCGCGGGCCTGAGTTTCAGGGCCTCGCTCGAGGAGTATTTCGGCGACCGTTTTCGCCACGACTACCAGGATTATCCCCTGGCCCAGTCGGCGCGCGAGCGGCGCGAGCGGGCCAGGCTATGGGGCGAAACCGTCCGGCCGGCGGACTTTGCCGGGGTGGACTGTGTCCACGGTCATTTCCTGCCCCTGAAATACCTGCACCTGGCCGAAACCCTGCCCTGCCGCTTCGTCACCTGGCTGCGGGAGCCGGTGGACCGGCTGGTGTCACACTACCATTACTGGCAGCGGACCTATGACCCCGCGTCCGACCTGACGTCTACCCTGCACCGGCGGGTGGTCGAGGAGGGGTGGTCCCTGGAGCGCTTCTGCCTGGCCCCGGAGCTGCGCAACGTCTACACGGAGTTTCTCTGGGGCTTTCCACCCGAGCGCCTGTGTTTCGTCGGAATTACGGAGTTTTTCGCAGAAGATTTGCGGTATTTTTCACAGGAAATACTGGGGAATAAAATGCGGCCTCATACGTTGAATCGGCGGGTGGAAGCCGAGATCCCGCCGGTGGAAGCCGGCCTGGGGGCCACCGACCGGCGCGCTGTCGAGACGTTTCACGCCGCCGATATCACGCTGTACCAACTGGCTCTGGAGCGGCGCCAGCGTCGATTGGCGCAGCCGGCATAGGCTGAGATAGCCTCGCGCAACCGGCTTGTACGGCCTTCCCGTTGCTGTATAATCCCCGAAAATTTTTAAAAAAGGTAATAAACACAATATGTTACATAATTACTCCAGATTGATAAATGCCCTGGTGATTGCAGTGCTCGCGTCCTGCTTTGCCGCTTCGCCTGGTCGGGCTGCCGCACCGGAGGG
>JAZBNW010000208.1:0-2536 GCA_036350855.1 Halieaceae bacterium | reverse complement strand
TTTGTAATGCATACGCTAGTCCCCAGGTCTTGTTCAAATTGTGGGGAATTGTGAGGAACTCGCACTCGCCGACACAATCCTGCTCCAGCATTTGCCAGAGTTCCGGGGCGGTTCGTGCATCGTAGGCGGAATAAGCGTAGCGGCTGGTTTTGTCGTTGCGGAAGAACACGTTGCGATGATGCTTGCCCTCCTGCGGCAGCGTTGGCGAGTATTCATAGGCGGCAAACGCGGTAAAGGTTCCGGGGTCATTGTGTTCCTCGGCCTTGCGCCTGATCAAGTCCCACATCGGTCGACCCAGCTCAAGCGCATATGCCTGGCAGTCGTTCTCGGACATCTCACAGATAAAGTCGGGCACCTGCGGCGGGCGCTGGGCACCCATCTCCCTGAGCTTCATGAAAAAGCCCAGCGATGGGTTGTCGAAGCCGGCGCAGAAATCCTGCATCTTCGGAGTCAGTCCGCTTTGATTGAGGCAGACATCCATGAGCCCGAAGGTTTCGGCGTGGTCGGTGATGCCGACGAAATCCAGCGGCAGTGACATTTGCATACGCTCTCCGGCCATGGTGAGCAAGGGCTCGCCCCTGGCAAAGGCATAGGCATCGTCAATCGTATTGCGATTCCCGAACAGCACGCTATCAAAGGACAGGGACGTATGCACATGCAGGTCGCCGAAATACAGATTGTTTTCCTTGCTCTGGCGGGGCTGAATTCTCTCTTGCGGCGCGGGGACGGTGAAGGCCGCCTCGTTCTGCGCCGCCGTTGCGGCCTGCATGGCCTTAATGGTTTCAGGCGTGAGCGCGATCAGGACGGAGGTTGCCTTTTTGTAGCGGTAAAAGCCGTAGCCGCCGCCGACAATCAGCACCGCGATCAACAGGTAGGCCAGTTTACGCATGGTATCTCCCAAAGGTGCTTGCCGCGGGCTTTTGCCAGTCAGCGCGATAACTCCAAAGCCCCTGCACGGTCAACGTTGCCGGCGCTCCTGCCGGCCGATGCGAGGGTGTGCTGGCCGGCATTACCGGGCGAACGCAAATAAACGATGCTAGAGCGTGTCAAACTCCCACAGTGCGGTCAAGCCGGGTGGGGAGTGACTTTTTTGCCCGGCAGGATGCTGGTTGCGATTGACCAACCTGTGCTAGGCTCCGGGTAAAGCAATAATAATTCAGGAGATCAGCATGCGCTGCCGCACCCGTTTCCAATTGCTCCCGGTAGTTCTGGTATTGTCCTCCCCGTCCCTGGTGGCGGTGTCCGCACCCGTACTCGAAGAAGTGGTCATCACTGCCCAGAAGCGGGTGGAGAGCTTGCAGGACGTCCCCATATCGGTTGCCACTATGAGTGGCGAGAAGATCATGGACAACGGCATTACCAATCTCGAAGAACTCACGCTGTATATTCCCAACGTCAACATCAACGTGGGGCAGGCGCAACCAAACCTGTTTATCCGGGGTGTCGGGTCAGGTACCAATGCGGGCTTCGAGCAGTCAGTCGGATTGTATATCGATGGCGTTTATTCGGGTCGCGGGGCGATGGCGACGGTGCCTCTGACGCTGGATTTACAGCGGGTGGAGGTGTTGAAAGGTCCACAGGGAATTTTGTTCGGCAAGAATACGATCGGTGGCGCGATCAACATTACCACCAACAAGCCCACCTTTGAAAATGAAGGCATGGTGGATGCGCTTTACTCGCCGGATGCGAATGAGCAGATTTATACCGTCGTGCTCAATGGCGAGTTGACCGACAAACTGGCCGGTCGCCTGGCGCTGCGCTACGACGGCATGGACGGTTGGTGGGACAACCAGTATCTGAAAAACCAGGGGCCCGACAGCGACAATTGGTACGGCAGGGCGAGTCTGTTGTTCGATGCCAGCGACAAGCTTGAGGTGATTGCCAAATACGAATACGGTGACTTCCAGAGCGATGATGTGCCATCGGTAGTGTACCAGTCAGACCAGCCGCTCAATTTTCGCGGTGAAGACGTTTTCCCGATCGTCGACGACCGGGATAGAGCGGCCTATGACCTGCCGGACAACTACGAGAATCGCACAGACGTCGCCGTAGTAACCGTCAACTGGGATGTGGACTTTGCCACGTTTACATCGATTTCGGCCTATTCCGCTTACGATCTCGAGCGCCTGCTCAATTCGGATCAGAGCGCCACCCCATCGCTGCACCGCACACAACAGGAAAAGTTCGATCAGTGGAGCCAGGAACTGCGCCTGGTCTCGCCCGGCGGCGAGACCATCGACTGGATTGCGGGAGCGTACTTCGAGCAGTCCAACGTGACTGTGAACCGTTTGAACAGCGTTCTGGATTTCGCCTACTCGGGCCCGCTCTCCGTCCCGCCCCTGATCACTGTGCCGGGGTCCACGCCAGTCCCCTCTGATTTCGATCAGGATACAGACGCCTATGCCGCCTTCGGCCAGGTGACATACAGTCTCACCGATACTGTTCGAGTCACCGGCGGCCTGCGCTACAACTACGAGAAAAAGACCCTGGACTCAACCGTGGCGGGCCAGATAGGTGCGCGCGGTATCGCGCTGGG
>JAZBNW010000207.1:0-8088 GCA_036350855.1 Halieaceae bacterium | reverse complement strand
GGGTCAGTTTCGTATCGGGGGCCAAATGTGTAGAATGCACGCCCCTTCGGGCGCCTGCCGGCGTTATTGTACCTTGGATTGAGCATGAGCAAGAAAACGAATCAGGACATCAAGCAGTTGCGGGCCATCGGCCACAAGCTACACCCGGTGGTCACCATCGCCGGCAACGGCCTGACCGGGAACGTACTTGCCGAGCTGGAGCGCGCACTGGGCGACCACGAGCTGATCAAGGTCAAGCTGGCCGTGGGTTCACGGGAGGCTCGCACCGCGGTGGCGCAGGAAATATGTGATCGTTCCGGCGCTGAGCTGGTCCAGAGCATTGGCAACGTCGTGGTCATCCTGCGCCGCTCCGCCAACCCGGATCCACGCCTGTCCAACCTGATCCGCCCCCTGTAGGGCGATTTCCCGCCTCACCGGGCCCGGCCCGCTTTTCACCGCCGGCCGGGGTCCGCTACACTGGCGCCACTACTCCAGCGGGGCGCAGGCAGATGGGAGAAATCCTCGAATTCCCTTCAAGACAGGCCCAGGGCCTGGCCTACCTGGACCGGGAGCTGCGCTCACTGCTGGCGGCCCGCGGCGCCGACGAGCGCCTGATCGACTTCGCCGTGAGCCAGCTCACCAGGACCTACGCCCAGCTCAGTGAATCTGAGCAGTACAGTTTCAGCGTGGAACTGCCCGATTCCATCAGCGCCGCCGAGCGGGACGCGCTGCGCCGGCAAATCACCGATGGCCTGGAGGGTATTCGCCGTGAGAATCACGGCCTGATGGTGCAGCTGATCGCCCGGCTGGTACTGGCCGAACTGCGCCTGTTCCAGCACGAGCGGGCCGATTGAGCGATGCCCGACAGCCGCCTAGGTGAACAACCCCGCCAGGTGATATATGGCCAGGGCGCTGGCGTAGGCCAGCAACAGGTAGCCCACGAACATCTTCAGCGCCAGGCCGCCTGAGCCGCTCTCCTTGGACAGGATGGCCACGGTGGAGACGCACTGCAGGGCGATGGCAAAAAACACCAGCAGCGCGAGTCCCGACCCGACGGCCAGGTCGCTGGCCTGGATCTGTTCCACCAATGGCGTCATATTCTCGTCCGCCGCCTCTATCCCGAATATGGTGCCCAGGGTGCCGACAAACACCTCCCGCGCCAGGAAGGAGGTGAGAATAGCCACGGCATAGCGCCAGTCCAGGCCCAGCGGCGCAAACAGGGGCTCCACCAGGTGGCCCAGGTAACCCAGCCAGGAGCTACCCAGGTCGGTGCCGTAATTGGGGAAATAGCCCAGCACCCAGATCACCACAGTGACCGCGAAGATGATCTTGCCGGCCTTGGTGACAAAATGTTTGGAGCGGTTCCAGGCGTTGCGCAGCAATGGGCCGGGGCTGGGAACCCGGTACGGCGGCAATTCCAGCACAAAGGGCAGGTCGGTGAAATGGTCCTTGCTGGTGCGCGAGATCAGGCCGGTGACCAGCAGGGCGCAGAACATCCCGAAGAAATAGATGCAGAACATCGCGAGGCCCTGCCATCCCACCAGGCCACCCAGGGCGGTGCCGGAGGGTATGAAGGCGGCGATCAGCAGGGTATACACCGGCAGGCGCGCTGAACAGGGCATCAGCGGTATCGCCATATAGGTCAGCAGGCGCTTGCGCGGTGAATCGATGGCCCGGGCGGCGTAGATGCCGGGGATCGCGCAGGCCACCCCCGACAGCATGGGGATAAAGCTCTTGCCGGTGAGCCCGAACAGGCGCAGGGGCTTGTGGCAGATGAGCGCCGCCCGGGCCAAATAGCCCGAGTCCTCCAGCAGGCCGATGATGAAGGTCAACACGAAGATCTGGGGGACGAACACCAGGAAAGCGCCGATACCGCCGAACAGGGCATCGGAGGTGAAGTCCCGCGCCACATGGCTGCCGATCAGGGGCACCAGCAGATCCGCCATGGCCGCCAGGCCACTTTCGACCGCGTCCATGGCCGGTGCGGACCAGGTGAAGATCGACTGGAACAGCAGGTACATGATGGCGAGAAAAGCGAAGCCGCCGGTCACGGAGTGGAGAAAAAAACTGTCCAGCCGGGTCTGGGTCCGCACCAGCATGTCGCCCTTGGGGCCATAGCGACGGGCCAGCTGGTGCGCGGTGCCCCGCAGCAACACGTCGGGGGCATCGATCAGGTGGGTACGCGGTGGCTGCCTGACCGCGCCCCGGGCGTCCTGCAGGTGTCGAATCACCGCGTCGACGCCTTTACCGGTGCGGGCCGACACGGGCAGTACCGCGGTGTGCAGTGCGGCGCCGAGCTCGGCCACGTCGAGGGACAGGCCGTGGTTGTCCAGCACGTCGATCAGGTTCGCCAGTACGGTGACCGGCTTGCCGTTGCGCTCGCAGTCCCGGATCACCTGCAGGGTGAAATAGAGGCTTTTTTCCAGCCGGGTAGCATCTATCAGGCACAGCACGTGTTCCACTTCGGGGTCCTGCAGGGCCCGGTGAAAATGCTCGACGGCAACCCCCTCCTCCGCGGAAATGGCCTGCAGCGAATAGGTGCCCGGAAAATCCACCAGCACCGTATCCGGCAGCGCACGCATTTTACCGGTGCCGACATCCACCGTGATGCCAGGAAAATTGGCCACTTTATGGTGCAGGCCGGTCAGGCGGTTGAACAACAGGCTCTTGCCCGAGTTGGGGCTGCCGATCAGGACAATTTTAGGCATTGGGGTCGATCAGCCGGACCTGGATATGGTCAGCTACTTCCTCGTCGAGGGAGAAGATCGTATTGCTCACCCGGTAGACCTTGGGCGCGCCGAACGCAACGGACTGAACACAGGCCACGGTTTCTCCCGGGTGAAAGCCGAACTCCATCATCCGGGTCCGGTAGTTTTCCGGGAGCACCTCGTCGTAGCCCAGTATTTCGCAACGCTCACCGGCTTTCAGTGTCCACAGGGAGAGGTTCATTACTGTTCGCGATACCGTCGATGCTGGCAGATGGAGGGCGCGGTGCCCGGGAACCGCCATAGTATCCTAAATGAGAATTATTTGCATAGGGATATGCGGCGGCAGGTCCCCTGGACCCGGGTCAAATATGGCGTACCTGGTCGATCTCGTACTCGATGTCGCCGCCCGGCGCCTTGACCACCACCACATCGCCCTCTTCCTTGCCGATCAGCGCCCGGGCAATCGGGGAGCCGATGGATACGAGGTTCTTTTTCACGTCCGCCTCGTCCTCACCCACGATGCGGTAGGTGACGGTTTTATTGGTGTCCAGGTTGATCAGGTCGATAGTCGTGCCGAAAATCACCTTGCCGGTCCTGGGAATGGCGGTCACATCGATCACCTGGGCGTTACCCAGCTTGCCCTCGATCTCCATGATCCTGCCCTCGGTGAAGCTCTGCTGTTCCCGGGCGGCATGGTATTCGGCGTTTTCCTTGAGGTCGCCGTGTTCCCTGGCGTCGGCGATGGCCTGGGCAATTCGCGGTCGGTCCACTCTCTTGAGACGGTCGAGCTCTTCCCGCAGGGCGGCCTCGCCGGATACCGTCATCGGAAACTTGCTCATGCCACTATGCTCCTGTGCAGGTCCTGCAGGCGGCGGACCTTCTGGTCCCCCTCGTGCTTGAGCGCCATGCAAACCGCCTCAGCCGCCGCCAGTGTTGTAGTGTAGAACACCCTGTGTGCCTCCGCGGTGGCGCGAATGGCAGCCGAGTCGGCAATGGCGCGTCGCCCCTCGGTGGTGTTGATAATCATAGCCGCCTCATCGTTCTTGATCAGATCCACGATATGGGGTCGCCCCTCCAGCACCTTGTTCACCCGCCGCACTGTCATGCCCGCCCGCTCCAGGGCATCGGCGGTGCCGGCAGTGGCAGCCAGGGTGAACCCGAGCTCGACCAGCTCGAGGGCGACTTTCACCACACCCGGTTTGTCCACATCCCGCACACTGATGAGCACGGTGCCACCGGTGGGCGGCGCCTGGCCCGCCGCCAGCTGGGCCTTGGCAAAAGCGCCGGCAAAGGTGTCGCCGGTGCCCATGACTTCACCGGTGGAGCGCATTTCCGGGCCCAGGATCGGGTCGACCCCGGGGAATTTGTTGAAGGGCAGCACGGCCTCCTTCACGCTGAAGTAGGGGGGTACCACCTCGCGGGTAAAACCCTGGGACGCCAGGGTCTGCCCCACCATGCAGCGGGCTGCCACCTTGGCCAGCGACACGCCGATGCACTTGGAAACAAACGGCACCGTGCGCGAGGCCCGGGGATTCACCTCGATCACGTAGGTCTCGTCGTCCTGCCAGGCGAGCTGCACGTTCATCAGGCCCACCACTCCCAGTTCCAGGGCCATCTGCCGGACCTGCTCGCGCATCTCGTCCTGCACCGCGGCATCCAGGCTGTAGGGGGGCAGGGAGCAGGCTGAGTCACCGGAGTGCACCCCGGCCTGCTCGATGTGCTGCATGATGGCGCCTATCACCACCTGCTCGCCATCGCTGACGGCGTCGATATCGACCTCGATGGCGGCACTGAGGAAGCGGTCCAGCAGAACCGGTGAATCCGCGGAAACCTTGACCGCATCGCGCATATAGCGCAGCAGGTCCTCTTCGCGGTAGACAATTTCCATGGCCCGACCGCCCAGCACATAGGACGGTCGCACCACCAGCGGGTAGCCGATCTTGCTGGCCGCCTCGATAGCCGCATCGACGCTGCGCACCGTGGTGTTGTCCGGCTGGCGCAGGCCCAGTTTCTGGATCATCTGCTGAAAGCGCTCGCGATCCTCGGCCCGGTCGATGGCGTCCGGGGTGGTGCCGATGATGGGCACCCCCTGGGCCTCGAGGGCACGGGCCAGCTTGAGGGGGGTCTGGCCGCCGAACTGGACGATAACCCCTTTGGGTTTCTCCAGGTCGACGATCTCGAGCACGTCCTCCAGTGTCACCGGCTCAAAGTAGAGGCGGTCAGAGGTGTCGTAGTCGGTGGAGACCGTCTCCGGGTTGCAATTGATCATGATGGCCTCGTAGCCATCCTCGCGCATGGCCAGGGCGGCATGCACGCAGCAGTAATCAAACTCGATCCCCTGCCCAATGCGGTTGGGGCCGCCACCGATCACCAGGATCTTGTCGCGGTCAGTGGGGGCCGCCTCACACTCCTCTTCGTAGGTGGAGTACATGTACGCGGTGGCGGAGGCAAATTCAGCGGCGCAGGTATCGACCCGCTTGTAGACCGGGCGAATCCCCAGGCTGTGGCGGTGCTGGCGCACGCTGGCCTCGGAGGCACCCAACAGCACGGCCAGCCGTTCGTCGGCAAAGCCCTTGCGCTTGAGGGAAAACATGAGGCGGTGGTCTATATCGGCCAGGTTGACCCGCTTGAGGCCGTCCTCGGTCTCGACCAGATCCCTGATCTGCACCAGGAACCAGGGGTCGATCCCCGAGTAGCGGTATATGTCCTCCAGCGGCATGCCCGCACGGAATGCATCCGCCACGTACCAGATACGTTCGGGACGGGGATTGGAGAGCTCCGACACCAGCTGTTCATGGGCCTCGGGGCTGTCCACGTCGATCATGTGCTCGAAGCCGGCAGAGCCGACCTCGAGACCGCGGAGGGCTTTCTGCAGTGACTCCTGGAAGCTGCGGCCGATCGCCATCACCTCGCCCACGGATTTCATCTGGGTGGTCAGGCGGGAGTCGGCCGTGGCGAATTTCTCAAACGCGAAGCGCGGGATCTTGGTGACCACATAGTCGATCGAGGGCTCGAAGGATGCCGGCGTGGTGCCGCCGGTGATCTCGTTCTGCAATTCATCCAAAGTAAAGCCGACCGCCAGTTTTGCCGCCACCTTGGCGATGGGGAAGCCGGTGGCCTTGGAGGCCAGGGCCGAGGAGCGCGAAACCCGGGGATTCATCTCGATAATCACCATGCGGCCGGTTTTCGGGTCCTGCCCGAACTGGACATTGGAACCGCCGGTTTCCACGCCGATCTCGCGCAACACCGCCAGCGAGGCATTGCGCATGATCTGGTATTCCTTGTCAGTGAGGGTCTGTGCCGGGGCCACGGTGATCGAATCGCCGGTGTGCACGCCCATGGCGTCAAAATTCTCGATGGAACAGACGATGATGCAGTTGTCGTTCTTGTCCCGCACGACCTCCATCTCGAACTCTTTCCAGCCGATCAGGGACTCGTCGATCAACAGTTCGTTGGTGGGCGACAGGTCCAGGCCCCGCACGCAGATTTTCTCGAACTCGTCGCGGTTATAGGCGATACCGCCGCCGGAGCCGCCCATGGTAAACGAGGGCCGGATAATGCAGGGAAAACCGATCTGGTCCAGTACCTGGAAGGATTCCTCGAGGCTGTGGGCGAAGGCGGCGCGCGGCGTCTCCAGGCCGATACGCTTCATGGCCTTGTCGAACAGCTGGCGGTCCTCGGCCATATCGATGGCCTCCTTGGTCGCGCCGATCATCTCCACCCCGTGGGCCTCCAGCACGCCCTCACGGGCCAGGTCCAGGGCACAGTTGAGTGCGGTCTGCCCGCCCATGGTCGGCAACAGCGCGTCCGGCTTCTCCGCCTCGATGATGCGGGCAACCGTGCGCCACTCGATCGGCTCTATATACGTCGCGTCGGCCATGGCGGGGTCGGTCATGATCGTGGCGGGGTTGGAGTTCACCAGGATCACCCGGTAACCCTCCTCCCGCAGCGCCTTGCAGGCCTGGGCGCCGGAGTAATCGAATTCGCAGGCCTGGCCGATGACGATAGGGCCGGCGCCGAGGATCAGGATACTTTGGATATCGGTTCTCTTTGGCATACGGGATCAGCTTTTTCCTGTGGGGCGGCCATCCGCGGGGCGGCCGCCGGCGCGGGCTGCAATGAGCTCGATAAAATGATCGAAAAGGGGCGCCGCATCGTGTGGCCCCGGGCTGGCTTCCGGGTGTCCCTGGAAGCTGAAGGCGGCCTTGTCCGTGCGGTGAATACCCTGCAGGGATCCGTCGAACAGCGACTTGTGGGTCACGCGCAGGTTGGCCGGCAGATTGTCGCCATCGACCGCAAAGCCGTGGTTCTGGCTGGTGATCATCACCGTGCCGTCGTCGAGATTCTGCACCGGGTGGTTGGCGCCGTGATGACCAAATTTCATTTTCATCGTGGCCGCGCCGCTGGCCAGGCCGAGCAACTGGTGGCCCAGGCAGATGCCGAACACCGGCGTGTCTGTCTCCAGGATGGCCGTGATCGCCGCGATGGCGTAATCACAGGGCTCAGGGTCGCCCGGCCCGTTCGACAGAAACACCCCGTCCGGTTCCATGGCCAGCACCTCGGCCGCGGGGGTCCGGGCGGGCACTACCGTCAGGCGACATCCCCGGTCCACCAGCATCCGCAGGATATTGCGCTTGACGCCGTAATCGTAGGCCACCACGTGCCAGGGCAGCGCGTCCGCGGGCCTGGCACTGTGGCCGACGCCGAATACCCAGCTGCCCTCATCCCAGCTGTAGGGCTTGTCTACCGACACCTCCCTGGCCAGGTCCATACCCTTGAGACCGGCAAACCCGCGGGCCTCGGCCAGGGCGCGCGACTCATCCAGGCCCTCGCCCGCCATCAGGCAGCCGCTGAGGGCCCCCTTGTCCCGCAAAATACGGGTCAGGCGGCGGGTGTCGATATCGGCAATCGCGACAATGCCGCGCTGTACGAGGTAGTCCTGCAAGCCCTGCTCATTGCGGTAGTTGCTGGCCAGCAGCGGCAGGTCCCTGATCACCAGGCCGGCAGCCCATACCCGCGTGGACTCTTCATCCTCGCTGTTGGTGCCCGTGTTGCCGATATGGGGATAGGTCAGGGTGACAATCTGGCGAGCATAGGAGGGGTCGGTGAGAATTTCCTGATAGCCGGTCATGGCGGTATTGAATACCACCTCACCAACCGAAATTCCCGCAGCGCCTATTGCCAGGCCTTTGAAAATACTACCGTCTTCAAGCGCAAGAATGGCCGGACTGGACAAGCAAACCTCCAACTTTCAGCGGAATAACGTTAGCTGCGCGCGCGCTCGCAAAAAGGCGAGATGGGAAACCGCATCTCGCCTTGTCACATGAATTCAGCTCTGGTTATTCACGGGGATACACGGAGCCCGATGCGCTGGCCGGGCCTGTGAAATCTGGCGCCCGAT
>JAZBNW010000206.1:0-3444 GCA_036350855.1 Halieaceae bacterium | reverse complement strand
TTAATGACCGGTCATTAACGTGGTCTGTCCCCCTTTTCTTCTTAGGATACGAATTCGCCGACCACAGTTCACTCACCCATCGCTGGCCTCAAGGCAACCAGCCCGCCAACCGGATGCAAGCTGGTGCGCAAAAACGATGGCAATTGTGGATTGACGCCGTAGTGCGCAATCGATGTGCTGGTGGCTGACAAGGTCAGGTATAGGTTTCCCTGTGCGTCAGGTACCACGAAGGCGCCGGAAGTATCCCGGGACTCGAACCGGCCCAATACCTCGCCGCTGGACGGGTCGATCTGCGCGACCAGAACCTTGCGGGGTTGGGGAAAGGATTGTCCGCCCGCGCTGATCTGGTAATTCAGGTCGAGGAAGGTCCACAGGCCGCTATCCGTCACTGTGATCAAGCCATCCACGGTGGCGACCCGTTGCAGCAGTGGTCGCCAGCCGAGGTAGCGCTCCGCTTCCTGATGGTAATCGCGGCGCCATTTCATTGCACCGCTCGCACCGTCGATAGCGACGATGGTCCCGGCCGTGCCATTAAAGGAGTACACCGTGCCATCCGGGCCGATGGAGGGTGATGCCTGCCCCATGGTATCGGCGGCCTCCCAGACGCGCTCACCGGATTTGGTATCCAGCGCAACCATCAGGCCCGCGTCGTCGATGGCATAGATCAGCCTGCCATCAGGCGATATGGCAGGGCTGGTGCCGGAGCCGCTGCCCATGCTCGCGGTGAACGCAATGGTAAGGCCCTGCCCGCCGGTATCGATGCCGTACAGCACGCCTTGGGTCGGCTCGGCCCCTGCCGCGGTGATAAATATCCGACCGCTTTCGGGGTGTACCGCGGGCGTGTTGGCCACCGCCATGTTGCGCCCGAACAGCAGGTCCCACAGCTCCTGGTGAAACTCCTGCGCTACCAGTCCGCCCTGCCAGACACCTGGCGGCAGTGTGGCAGAGGGCAGCCCCTGGCTGCTCGGCAGGGCCAGCACGGGCAGCGCCAGCTCGCCGGTGTCGCGGGCGAAAAAAGCGACCTTGCCGTCTGTGCTGACACCGCCGACCCAGCCCTCGTGGGTGAATATGGGAGTGACAAAAAATCCGCTGATGCCGTGCGCGGACAGATCAGTGACCCAGCGCTGTTCTCCCTGCGCTGTGTACGACCACAGCTGGTTGCGGTCATTGGCGTACACATGCCCGTCCCTGTCCACAATGGGGGCGGATACCACGGCGGCGTAGTCGAAGTCCGCCATGGATTGCATGGCTGGCGTTTCCCACAACAGCCGACCGTCGGCGCTGAATGCGTGCAGGTGGCTGGTGCCCTTGCCGCGCCCGCTGGGGACGTAGATATTTCCCTCGGGACCAAAAATGGGGCCTACGAACAGCGATGCCCCATCCAGTGCCGTCCACCAGGGCTCCACCACGGCATGCGGGCTAAGTGGGACATAGTCGGAATTGCTGCCGTCCCTGTGCACCGTAGCCCATGGGGTGAGCGCATAGTGCACGCCGGTGCCGGGTTCGACCGCCAGGGGGCCTGTGTCTACCGGTGAGAGTGTCGATTGCGCCGTGATGTCACTGCCGCAGGCACAGAGCAGAACGCTCAGGGCCAGCACGGTAAGCCTTTCGCTGAATGGCATTGTCGGTTTCCTGTGGATGTGATCTGCAGGGTATTGCTAAAAATCCTGGGAGCCCAGTCTATCGAAGATCTGCAGTCAGCACCCGGATAAGTGCTCGCGCCGGAGCTGTAATACTGTTAGATTTCAACACAAGAATAATATCCTGGAATGGAAGCCTGCTATGTACTCTCGCGCAATGTCTGCCCTGTTTATTTTCATAACGACTTTATTCAGCTGCGTCGTCTATGGCCAGTCCGGAAGTCTGTCCTATGTCCCGGCAGCGACAGCGCAGGTGTTACCTGTGCCGATCAATGGAAATTTGTGGCTTTTGCTGCTGGCTTTGACTATCGGTGGACTGAGTTACTGGGCCCTGCGTAGAAGAGATACCGGAAGGCTCCTGGGGTTGATATTGAGCGCATCGGCGTCGATCGCACTGGTAGGCAGTGGTCTGTACATCGAGGATGCCGGCGCGCCCCCACAACCCGTCATCAATCTTGACAGCGCTACCGGAGGCAGTGTCGCCGTTCCGGTGCAATTTCAGGAGTATCTCAATACCAGCGGAGTAGAAATCAAGATCGACGATCTGACAGACCCCTGCGGCAGCGGCGCGCCCAATATGGCTCCGAATGCCTGTGCGGACGCACGCATTCTTGCTCAGGATGAAAGCTGCGCAACCCAGTTCCAGTGTCCCCAGCCGGAAGTCTGTGATGGTATCGATAATGACCTGGATACGGAAACTGACGAGGGCCTTCTTCCCCCGGATCTAGGCTGTGCCGGCGGGGCGCTCCCCCTATGCACGGGTGTTGGGGGCTGGCAATGTCCTTTGGTCTGCATAGCGGACTGCAGCGGAAAGTCATGCGGCACTGACGGGTGCGGTGGCAGTTGCGGCACCTGCTCAGGTGGCTCCACGTGCAGTTCCGCCGGGGTTTGTATAAGCTCTATCTGCGGAGACGGCAGCTGCGATAGCCCGGAAGATACCAGCAGTTGCCCCGCTGATTGTGGCTCGCCCCCGTAAGCAATAGCCGGACCCAAAGAAGCTCACCGCTTACGCAAAGCTTGCAGCCACTGTCATTCGATCCACCACAGGCCCTTTTCAAACAGGTGCGGAGATAGGAATCGAGCACAACGGCCTTTTCGTGGGCCGTTTTCTTGTGCACATGCAGCCGATGAGTTCACACCGGAATTGAGCCTGGCGGACATTTGCAAGGTCGCGCCGCAGTATAAGCCGGGCGATTTGCGTCCTGGCGACGGGTTGTCGAGACCGATGAGTTGGTTGGAGCGCCCTTTCCGCGAACAAGGAATTCCTTTGTCGATTTTCCTTTTTATACGCACAAGGCTGCAGACCTGCTATCTTCAAGAAGCGTCCGTATCCAGGGAGTCAAATCATGGAACAAGCAGTTCAGGTATTTATGGATTATGCAGCGGCTTTTGAGGAGACCTACGTCGATGACGATTGGTCACGACTTACACCCCTTTTCCACGAGAATGCTCGTTACGAAGTGCGCGGTGGGCCGATGGCCTGTGACATAGCGGGCCGCGACGCGATATTCACAGGATTAAAGAAATCCATTGATGGTTTGGACCGGCGTTTTGCTGATCGAACCATTGAAATATCGGATGGCCCGCATGTAACCAAGCTGACTGATGGGGAAGAAGTGAACATCGGGTGGTTGGTAAGCTATCGTCGGGAAGGCGCGCCTACGCTCAGTATTCCCGGACGTTCCGTATTCAAGGTTGTGGATGGACGTATCGCCGCAATGCGCGATGAATATGATGACACGGCTATGGCCCCGGTGGGCGCCTGGTTGCAACAATATGGCGCAGGTCTCGATGGCTCCTATGT
>JAZBNW010000205.1:0-12190 GCA_036350855.1 Halieaceae bacterium | reverse complement strand
TCTGGCCATTCAGATACGCTCCCAGAATTCACAGGCAAAACTTTCCGCGCTGCGTGAAATGTCGAAGGAACTACGTGCTACCACAGCGATGTTTGCAACAGAAAACATTAGCGGAATTTTTGTACGCGCTAACAAGGACTATAGTTCCCTGGAGGAAGCTGAGTCGGTCCAGCTCATCGTTTTGGCGACGAATATCTTCCGCGCCTGGGAAAATACGTTTCTGGAGCATAGGTATGGAAGTTTGGACAAAAATGTTTGGTCAGCGTTGTCACGAGAATATACTCAAGTGATGGGAATTCCATCATTTCAACATATCTGGGCTATTCGTAAGCAAAACTATGACCCTGGCTTTCTCGAGTATGTAGAAAGCGTAGAAGTACAAGAGTATGTAACTCGATGATGGATCCCGGCGGTCTAAAGTGACATATCGATGTCTTTGCAGGATTTGATTTCTGGAGAGCCTTTTAGCTATATCTCAACCAAAAACGGCTTGGTTGAAATCGCCTGTAAAGACAAGAAGTTAGCTACTCTGCGTGGTCAAGATGCATGCCGTTTTCTTGCCGGAGTCGAACATGCTGACCAGGAGAGTGTGCAGCTGGCAATGGCGAAGGCCACGGGTCAGTTCAAACACGGGACCGAACGGGCATCCAGGAATGCAAGAAAATGAGAAAGGATGCGTTGGTATGCCCATGTTAAAACGCACTATTTGGATGATAATTGCGGTATTTATGGTGGCAGGAAATTCCATGGCGGTGGAGGAGGCAAAATATTCCGTAATCATCAAGGATGATGAGTATGAGCTGCGAAAGTACGAGCCCCACATCCTGGCTGAAACTATCGTTGATACATCTTTTGAAGATGCCGGTAACGAGGCGTTCAATCGTCTTTTCAAGTATATATCTGGTAACAACAAGCGGAAGCAGGAAGTGGCGATGACCGCACCAGTCGGACAGGCCCTTTCGAGCCAGGAGGTTCAAATGACATCGCCTGTGAGTCAAGAGCGACAAGACGGAAAGTGGGCTGTCAGTTTCATGATGCCCGGGTCTTTCACGCTGGAAACCACTCCGGAGCCGATGGATTCCTCTGTGAAGATTCGCCGGGTTCCGGCACGTTATGTAGCTGCCATAAGCTATTCCGGGTTTTGGAGCGAGAAAAACTACAGTCTCAATCTGGAAAAATTGTGGTCGTGGATTCAGGAGAGGGCGTATCGTCCGGTTGGTGAGCCAGTCTGGGCCAGGTACAATCCCCCTTTTATGCCGTGGTTTCTTCGGCGCAACGAGATTCTGGTGCCTGTGGAAATTCATGAGCAATAATGAGCAGGTGATCAGGTATTTGCAGCCGAGCAAGGCGTTCAAGCAGTTCGCGTTTCGGTGCACTTATTGGTGGTATAGTCGCCAGGGTTGCTGAATCCCGGGTCGGTAACGGGAAAAAGGGGTGTTCACGGGTTGAATGTTTCGCCACATGGAAAACAAGGGAAAAACGCATATCTCCTAAGCAGCTCTCGCAACACGCTGCCCGCCTCCGCTGCGGGCGTCAATGTGACTGACCGATGAAAAACGAAACTGAGCTGCCAGTTGAAGTAATTGCCGCAATGCAGGCAAATCGCAAGGTATCTGCGATAAAGTTATTGCGTGCCCAGCGCGGCATTGGCCTCAAGAGGGCCAAGGAGCTTGTCGATGCTTATGAGCTCAGTCATCCCGGGGAGGAAGGCTCATGGCGCAACTGGTAGTAAGAATCGATGACCTCCGCGACGGGATGGTGGAACAGTTACTGCATGAGCATCGCAGGGAGATGCACCTATACTCCCCCCCGGAGAGTATTCACGCTCTTGAATCCGGGCAGCTGAAGGATTCGCTGGTCACTTTCTGGGGTGTCTGGATGGGGCAGGAACTGGCCGGCTGCGGCGCGCTGAAGGCGTTGTCGCCGGATCACGGCGAAGTCAAGTCAATGCGCACCGCCAGGGCGCACCTTCGCAAGGGTGTGGGCGCTGAGATCCTCAGACATATTCTGCAAGAGGCCCTGGTGCGTTCCTATACCAGGGTCAGCCTCGAAACCGGCACAAACGACACTTTTCTCCTGGCAAGGGCGCTGTACGAACGGTTTGGCTTCCGAGAGTGCGGGCCGTTCGGCGACTACGACCACGACCCCTACAGCACGTTTTACGCAATGGAGCTCGCGTAGGGCGAGAATGAGGTCGCTTGAGACGGAGATGCCGGGTTGAAGCTGTTGCTTAAAGTGGTGCCTGGCGCAACGCGAAGCGGTATAGCCGGTCGGCTTGGTGACAGGGTGAAAGTCAAGGTGACCGAACAGGCGGAAAGTGGCAGGGCAAACGCCGCAGTGATCGCGGTGCTGGCTGCCGCGCTGGGTATTCCCCGATCGGGGCTGAAAATCGTCGCCGGCGGCAAGAGCCCCCTGAAGGTTGTCGAGATCGCTTCAATGTCGGAAGATGAGGTCCTCGCCAGGCTGGCGGATTATGGCGTATAGCACCGGAGCCCCCGATACCCGATGAACCAGATTGAGACACGAAAAGTCCACTGCCCCTATTGCGGTGAGGCGATTGATATTCTCATCGACTGCTCCGTTGCGCACCAGAGTTACATCGAGGATTGCCAGGTCTGCTGTCGCCCGATCGAGCTCGACGTGGCTGTGGATCATGACGGCGAGCCCTATGTCGTAGTGGCACATGAAAACGAGTAGCTGTTGCTCATGTATGCAGTAATATTCAGGGCGGAAATCGCCGAAGTCGATGCCGAGTATGCCGGGACCGCCGCCCGGATGCGGGACCTTGCACTGCGCGACTATGGCTGTCTGGAGTTCACCAGCTGCACCGAGGGCTGCGGGGAGATAGCGATCTCCTACTGGGAGACCCTGGAGCAGATCAGTCGGTGGAAGCAAAATGAGCTCCACCTTCAGGCGCAGGAAACGGGCCGCAGCCGATGGTACAGTTCTTATTCCGTGGAAGTGGTCGAACTCCTGCGCAGTTACGGTTCGGGCCCGGAACGGGACGCGCTTTAGCTCATTCAACAATTTTTATTACGAAACGGTCCGTCACCCGCCATGCCCGACATCATTTTTGAAACGCCACGCCTTGTTGCCCGCCACATCGGGCCAGCCGACCTGGATGAGATGCTTGCGGTCTACGGCGACGAGGATGCCATGCGCTGGGTGGGTGACGGTACGCCGATCACCCGCGAAGGGGTGGTCAAATGGCTCGAGGTGACCGCGGACAACTATCGCAAGCGTGGCTATGGCATGAGCGCCCTGGTCCTGCGGGAGTCCGGCGAGATCGTCGGTTTCTGCGGCCTGGTGCATCCCGGCGGCCAGCCCGAGGCGGAGATCAAGTACGCGCTCAAGCGAGACTACTGGGGCCGCGGAATCGCCACCGAGGCCGCTGCGGCAATGCTGGCCTACGGTAAGCAGCGTCACGGCTTGAGCTACGCCATTGCGACCACGGCCCCCGACAATGTTGCCTCGCACCGGGTTCTGGTAAAGGCCGGGATGACCCGGGGTCAACTGGAGCTCAACGAGGATGGCAGCAGCACGCAGGTATTTGAGTGGCATGCGCAATGAACCCGACGGGTGGATGAATTGATGGACGTTCGCCCATGCCGGCCGGATGACATCCGGGCGATCTGTGACATCTACAATTACTATGTCGAGAATACCGTCATCAGTTTTGAAGAGACCGCCCTGACGGTCGCCGAACTGAAAGAGCGGATCGAGGCCTGCACCCGGAACTACCCCTGGCTCGTTTGTATGGTCCACGGCAGGCTGGTGGGCTATGCCTATGCCAATAAATGGCAACAGCGCAGCGCTTACCGACTGTGTGCCGAGACCACGGTGTATCTCAGCCCCGGCAAGGCCGGAAGGGGTTACGGCAGTGCGCTTTACAGGAGCCTGTTACCGCTGCTGTCGAAGCAGGGTCTGCAGGTGGCGATAGCGGGTATTGCGCTGCCCAACGCGGCCAGCGTAAAGTTGCACGAAAGCAACGGCTTTAACAAGGTGGCGCACTATCCCGGGGTTGGCTGGAAATTCGGCCAGCGGGTTGACGTGGGTTACTGGCAAAAGAATCTCCACGATGGATAAGCAGCTGCCCCGGGCCACCCTTGTGTTCAACGGCGCTCCTGTCGTATTGGCCCTGTGTATTCTGGCCCTGCCGGCCTGCAGCAATCGACAGGTGTACGATGCCATACAACAAAACCGGCAACTCGAGTGCCAGAAATTGCCCGGCACACAGTACGACGAGTGTATGCAGCAGTTTTCTGAGCCCTACGACGAGTACCGGCGCCAGCGGGATGAACTGATTAAGGAAGAAGGGTGAGTTATGGCGGAGCGATTTCCCTCCCTGCAGGACCAGCACATTCGCTTTATCCGGGAGCAGCACCTGTTTTTTGTCGGCACCGCCGGCAGTGAGGGTTTTATCAATGTGTCGCCCAAGGGTATGGACACCTTGCGGGTCACCAGTCCCTCGGAAGTGGTCTGGCTTAACCTGACCGGCAGCGGCAACGAAAGTGCAGCCCATGTCGCGGAGAACGGTCGGATGACCATCATGTTCTGCTCTTTCGGCAAGCAACCCCTGATCATGCGCCTGTACGGCCAGGCCCGGGTGATACATGCAAGGGATGCTGACTGGCCGGCGCTGTTGCAGCTGTTTCCCGCCGATGTGGGTGCGCGGCAGATTTTCCGGCTCAGTCTGGAACTGGTGCAGACCTCCTGTGGCTATGCCGTGCCCCGTTACGAGCTGAGGGACGAGCGTCCGACTCTCAGCAAATGGGCTGCGCAAAAGGGCCCGGACGGCATAGAACAGTACTGGCGCGAAAAAAACACGGTAACCCTGGACGGCAAGGCCACGGGTATTTTTCAGGACGTCGAGTAAACTGTCGTCCCCCGACCTCTATAAAGGATCTGCGATGAGTGATATACCCCCCTGCCCGGAATGCAAATCGCCCTATGGCTATGACGACGGCGCGATGTTTGTCTGTCCCGAGTGCGGTCACGAGTGGGCAAAGGATGCGCCCGCCGAAGGGTCCGGGGACGAGCCTGTGACCAGGGATGCCAATGGCAATGTGTTGACGGACGGTGACACGGTGACGGTCATCAAGGATCTCAAGGTGAAGGGCAGCTCCCTGGTGGTCAAGGTGGGTACCCGGGTCAAGAATATCCGGCTGGTCGGAGGCGACCACGATATCGACTGCAAGATCGACGGTATCGGCGCCATGAAACTCAAGTCGGAATTCGTCAAGAAGGCGTGAGGGGCATCATGACGTTCAGGAAATCCCTGTTGTTACTGCTGACGGCACTGTGTCTGGCGCTGGCCGCGGTGCTCGCCTGGCTGTTGCTGTTTTACAAGTCCCCGCCGGTAGATCCCGCCTGGGCCCTGTCCGGCAGCACGGATGTGCCCGCGGGGGCGGTCACGGTGCGCTTTAGCGGCACTTCCACCCTGTTGTTCAGTGATGGCGAAACCCGGTGGATGGTGGATGGCTGGTTCAGCCGCCCAGGGCCCCTGAGCCTGCTGTTTGGCAAGGTTGCCCCGGACCTCGAGGCGATAGAGCGCGGCCTGGCGGCCAATCAGGTGTCTACCCTGGCGGCTGTTTTCCCGATGCACTCCCATTACGATCACGCCATGGACGCACCGGAGGTGGCCCGGCGCACCGGGGCGGTGCTGATGGGCTCGGAATCAACCGCGAACATAGGCCGCGGCTGGGGCTTGCCCGAATCGCAGATCCAGGTGGTGGCCGACCGGGCCCCCTTCCGGCTCGGCCGGTTTGTTATCACACCCATCGTGTCGCGGCATTTTGAGTTTCCCGACCCCGAAATGCGCGAGCGCGCGCTGGCGGACCCGCTGATCACTGCACCGCTGGTGCCGCCGGTCTCCGCTTTCGATTACAAGCTGGGCACACCCTACGTGCTGCATGTCAGCCACCCGAAGGGAAGCTGGCTGATCGTGGGCAGCGCCGGTTATGTCGAGGGCGCGCTGGAGGGTATCAGCGCCGATACGGTATTGCTGGGGGTCGGTGGCCTGGGCTCGCAGACGGATGCCTACCGCGAGAGCTTCTGGCGGGAGACCGTGGGCCGGGTGGCGCCCTCGCGGGTGATACCGATTCACTATGACAGTCTCACCGCGCCTGTCGAGGGCCCTTTTCGCGGCCCCCTGAATGCCGAGGCCTTCCTGGCCGGAGGGCTGGAGAATACCCTGCTGTTTCTGCAGCAGAAGCAGGCGGACAATCCCGGCCTGCGTTTCAATACGCTGCCGCGCTTCGACGAGGTGGTATTGTTCGAGTAGCGCTGCGGCCGCCTCAGGCAAATATCCCGTGGATATACCAGCTGCGGGCCAGCCGGTCGTGGAACACCCAGTACTGCTGGCCTCTGCGATCCTCCGCCACGTAATAATCCCGGCTCACCGCTTCCTGCCACCAGTTGTCCTCTATCCGCTCCGGGCCCTGCAGCAGGGTGAGCGGGCCGTTCCAGTACAACTGCCGGTGGGATTGCCGCAGGGGCCGGGGCCGGGGCATGAGCCAGAAAGGCCGCTGGCCGCCGGCGCCGCCGGTGTCGGGCTCGCCGCCGGGTCGGTCGCTGCCCACGTGCACGGCAAATTCCGGCAGGTTTTCGTCACGGCAGCCGACATTTTCGATGGCCTGCAGGCCCAGTCGACTGCGCAGCCGGTCGAGCAGGTGAGCCAGGGGTTCCCGCTGCTGGCCCGGCAGGAACAGGTCGATATTTTCTGCCTGCCCCGGGTGTAGATTGCGGCAGGTGAGGGCCAGACCCTCCACCCCGGTCGTCAATTGCAATTGCTCGAAGCAGATACCGGTGAGCTGGTGCCAGTTCTTCCAGTCACTGTGGCTGCTGGCGCTGCGCACGCTGACCTCCCGCAGGCTCCGGTCTATGCCGATCAGCTGCCAGCAGATCTCGGTGGTCTGCAACTGGGTGCTGCGCAGGAAGGCGCACAGGGATTGCAGCAGCAATTGCATCGCCGGCAGCAACTCCCCATTGGCCTTTACCTCGTAGCCGAACCAGTACTCGTCGCTGAAGCTTGCCGGTGGCCGGTAGTCCGCCTGGCGGTCTTCACGCTGCCCCAGCAATTGTTGCAGGAAATGGGTGAACTCCTTGCCACAGCGGCGGCCCAGGGCGGCGGGCGGCAGCGCCAGGATATCACCCAGGGTGTGCAGGCCCGCCCGGCGCAGTGAGTCGACTGCCGCGGGAAAGTCATCGAGCAGGCTCAGGGGGCGTGGGGCGAGCCTCTCCGCCAGGGGGCGGGCAATGGCCAGCGCCTCATCCGCCGGCGCAAACGACAGCAGCCAGGCTGCCTTGGGTGTCGCTGCCAGGCCGTAGTGTACGCTGTAGCCGCGGCTGCCAATACCGCTGGTCACATTTGCCAGCAGGCTGTCCAGGCCCTGGAACAGGGTCAGGCAGCCGCCAATTTCCAGTTGCAGGCAGTCCCGGCGCCAGGTGAAAAGGCTGGGTGTGATGCCGTAGGCCCAGCAACACAGCTGCTGCAGGCAGCGCTGTTCGGCACTCTCGTCCCGCTCCAGCAGTTGCGCTGCGTCATGCCCGGTCAGGGCATGTACTGTAGCGGTGCCCATGCCCGGGCGGATACCCAGGGCGGTGGCGCAGTCATTGGCGCAGACCACCCGCTGCCTGGCCATGATCACCACCGGTTGTATTTCCGAGCGGCTCAGGCATTGCAGGGGCAGCTGGCTGAATCGCAGGCACAGCCACAGGCTCATCGTCGGCACACCGGGCAGTGGCCTGTTCGGGAGGGGGAAAGTGCGCCCATTATGAATTTAATACTGTACATGCATACAGTATTATTGATTTATGTGGGGCTTGTCCAGACGCTTGTCGTGCGCGATTGTGTTCTTCGAATGTTACTGAATAGTGCGCCCGGCTTGTCGGGAAAGGTTTGCCTATCCGCCAACCCCGGCGTTCTCGAGCAGGTAGGTGATGACGAATTTCATCAGGAAGCCGAAGATGCCCATGGCCAGGCCGATATAGAGGATCATGGTGCCGAACTTGCCGGCGTTGCTGCGTTTTGCCAGGTCCCAGACGATATAGATCATAAACAGGATAAGAGCCCCTACACCCAGGGAGACGCCGTATTCTGTGAGCCACTCATCCATAGTGTGTCGTCAGGCTCAGCTTTCAGTGATTATGTCAGTTTCAAGATGGATTTCCGCCAGCAGCGACTGGGCAACCAGGCAGGCGGCTTTCGCCTTTTCCAGCATGTTCTCAAGCCTGGAGACATCGGCATCGGCCGGTGCCGTCAAGGTGGCCTTGATTGTGAAGGAGGTAAAACGGTTAACACGTTCTACCCGCTCCAGAATCCCCTCGACTGAACAGCACAGGTTCGACCACTCAAGTCCGGTGGAATGGGAAATGGCACGAAAAGTAAAAATGAACCCGGTTAAAACCGCAGCGGTCAAAAGCGTTTCCGGGGACCACTGGTTGCCCGGACCACCAAATTCCTCCGGAAGCGCAGTAACCAACTGTGGCACATCATCTGCCTTCAGAGCCACGTTGCCCTCGAATTCGGCGTTGGCGGTGACAAGGTAGTGGTGAGGGAAATCCTGCATGGTTCTGTTCCATATCTGTTATCAGTGAAGGAGTTTTTCCGGGCTGGAGGGGAGGCGTGGCTGCCTGCTCATACGCCAGCACCGAATGAGCTTATCCTGATCAAGCGCATCAGTGTTATAGCTGCGATAAAAGACAGGAAGTGATGGTCTAAAGCGCCACGATGATGTCGGTCACCAGATGGACATCGGCCTGCAGGGACTGGGTAATCAGGCAGCCTGCCTCCGCCCTCTGGAGCAGTCGCAGCGCTTTTTCAGTATCCGTCCCGGCCGGAACCGTCAGTTTTGCGTTGACAGTGAATTTGGTGAATCGGGTGACTTTCTCGATTCGTTCGAGTACCCCTATCGGGGAGCATTCCAGGTGTATCCATTCGAGTTTGGAGTTCCTGGCAACAGCCCGAAAAGTCAGGATGAAGCAGTTGGCAACGGTGCCTACCAACAGGTGCTCGGGCGACCACAGATCGCCGGGGCCGCCGAATTCCGCAGGAGCAGCGGTGGCGATTTCGGGCAGCGTGCCGGATGTAAGCGCAACGTGGCTATCGGCTGACGCCAGGGCGGTGGCGTGATAGTGGTGGGGTAAGTCCTGCATGATCGTCGCATTCCTGTATTGGGTTTCAGGCGACAATTATACCCGCAAGCAGCGAGAGTCCCCATCCTGTAAATGGTGCCGCCATCAGGCTGTTGGAGAGCAGGCATCCATGGCCCCGGCCCGCTGGTTTTCACTGGCCGGCCACGCCGGCAACTCCCACAGTTGCGGTTGCCCGGGTACGTCCTCCGCCGGGGAGAGGTCCACGTCGATGTGCTGGTTGCCGCCGCGTTGCTTGAGAATGTGGAGCCTGCGGTATTCCCGCATTTGCAGGCGCAGGCTGGCGGGCGCGTGGTTGTGGGCCGCCCCGGTGGGGCGGAACAATACCCCCAGACAGTCGCCTCCGGTGGCGGCCAGTTGCAGCTTGCGCAATTCGCTGTAGCTGTAGTCGTGCCCTCCCAGCCAGCTGAATACCGCGCTGCAGGTGCTGCTGCGCAGGGCCTGCTCGGTGCTCCACAGCAGGTCCTGGCGAGTCTTCGGGTGTACCAGCAGTACCTGCCGGGTGTCGATACCCCGTGCCGCCAGCAGTGGGGCATAGGGTATATAGGGAGGGGCGATAAACGCCTGCCAGCGGCCCTGTTCGCTGAGCTTTTCCATGGCGGGCAGGAACAGGCCCATGGCGCCCAGCCCGTTGCTGTCACTCAACAATTCGATGGTGCTGTCCAGGGGCCAGCCGCCCTGGTCCAGTTGGGTATCCAGGCTGGTGTATCCGGTGGACAGGCCCGGCCCGCTGCGACGGCCGCTGTGGCTGTCGCTGTTGGCGGAGGGCTCGTGGTGGTGGAAGCGGCGCTGGCGGCCGCGCCAGGTATCGTTGCGCCTGATGATCTGCTCGAGCACTTCGTTCATGGTCTTGCCCCGGGGAGAGTGTCCCGTCAATTAAACTGTATAAATATACAGTAGTATCGGGACGGGCAGAATGCAAGCCGGGAACACATAAAAAAGGTGGTGACTGCCCGACCGCCGGCAGCGCCACAGTTCCCTGACAGTACGTACCGGCCGGCCCGGTTATTGCGCGGGTTCGGGTGTTACCGCGCAGGCCGGGGAGGCGGCGTCCACCCGGTGGAATGAAGGGTTGCGTACCTGCAGTATGCCTGAGGCCTGGTGCATGAAGCCCAGTTCGATGGTCTAAGTAGTCTCGGGAATATCAACAATCACCCGCACGGCTTGCCAGTCGGTTTTGCCCAGCCTGGGCTCGTGGTTGAATCGCGACTGCAGCAGGACCTTGTTGTTGCCGGAAAGAGCGGTCAGGTTCAAGCCGCCGCCTGTTGTCGGCAACCTCGAGTCATTCGAGCTCAGGTCCATCTTTAGTTCGGCGGTGAACGCCATGCGGGCGCCACCGAGCTCGCTCGTGCGCAGCCGTTGCCGAAAAATGCCCCAGGGCTGGGTGCCGATTTTGGTAATGGTCAGCTCGCCGTTTTCAACCGTGAACTCGAAGGACTTTTCTACCGCGTGCTGCAATGCGCCCCAGCTTTTCGATCGACCGTCCTGCTCCTCCAGCGCAAAATTGGCATCCTGCAGAAGATTCTCCCCGAGCTGTTGGCAAACACCGGGATCAGTGGTTGCGCCGCAGGCTGTCAGCAGTACGGCCAGGAGGGTGATGGCCAGTCGCGTGAGAGCGGTGGTGATGGCATGGCTGCCCTTGTGTGAGGCCATTTTGCATTTATTCCCGTCCTGTAAGCGCCGCCAGTATAAACCAGGGTGTCGGGATTGTATGGCCCATACCACGCGCTTTGGTGGTTTGAACAGCTGCGGCAGCTTCTGCGGCCACCTGTCAAAGCGCAGCTGGACAGTGAAAAAATACCGCCCCATTTGGGTTATGCCTGCTATTGCATCCGGTCACCGAACTGCATTCTACACTTGAAAATAAGCTGTTTTTGCCTGCCCCATGTGGGGCAGCGCCGCGATTGCCCCGGCGCTTCGCGCTGCGTAGCCTGAATATCCGCTTCCCGCCAGCTGTACTTGAGGAAGAGCCAGGAGATTGTGTGAGATGAACATTATCAAATTTGTATCCGCTGCAGCTGTCGCATTACTGGTCATGTCCGCTCCCGCCACGGGGCAGGCGGAAGAGCGGGTGCTGGCCGGCTGTTACAAGCCTGTCAGTGGCTTCGCCACGTCCGTGTGTACTGACGGGGATTCCTGTGAAACCCAAACCGGCGTCTACAAGATAGTCCTGAAGAATCCACGGGCGACATACGGTCGACGGGTGGTGGTTATGAGTGGAAAGCTTGAAGGCCTGATTACACTCATGGGCAATCATTGCGCGGGCGTCACCGCGCAGCACGTGCTGACGGACCGCGACGGCACAAGTACCATTTCCACGGGGGGGGATGTCGCCTGCCCGGTCGGGGGTGATTTCGTCAACAAAATCGAGATTGTTGAAACCCTCACGGTCATGGAGGGCACCGGTGAATATGTCAACCTGATACCCGGGGGCACCGTGACCATGTCAGGAAAACTGGGACTGAAGACGGGTATCAACAAATTCAAGGTGGCACCCCTGCCTGAAGACGAGGTGTGTTTCTACGGACTTGACTAGGACTTTGCGGGATTAGTCTAAGAAACCCCCGACCCTGCAGCTGCCGGGTCAGATCCGGCAGATTCCCAGGACCAGGTCTTCCAGGTTGTCCCAGGGCCGGCCGCCGGCAAAGCCCTTGATGCTGCCGTCCACTTTGCTTGCCAGTTCCAGCAGTCGCGCCATGGACTGCTGATCGTGACGCGCCAGCGCGCCCTGCATCATGGAGACACGGTTCTTCCATACCCGCCTGGCGTTCAGCGCCTGCATGACGCTCTGGCCACTGGCGCAGTCCAGTTGCATCTCGTGCAGGGTGCGGATTTCCCGGGCGAGGGACCACAGGACTACCGCGGGCTCGGTGCCCTCGCCACGCAGGCCGTGCAACATATGCAGGCTGCCTGCGGCATCGCCCTGCAGGGCCTTGTCGGCAAGCTCAAACACGCTGTAGCGCGCGTTGTCCGATACCGCGTCCAGTACCGTGCGCGCGGTAATCTGTGTATCCGTAGCCAGCAGTTTCAGTTTTTC
>JAZBNW010000204.1:0-7016 GCA_036350855.1 Halieaceae bacterium | reverse complement strand
TTGTCCGCATGAAACTCCAGCAGGCTCCCCAGCGCGCCCGCCAGGGCGGTGATGGCGATGCCCGCCAGCAGCATGGTGGCGACCGAGGTGCCGCTGGCGGAGGTGGCGAGCCGGTAGACGAACACCACCGCCACCGCGCCGCCGGCAAATGCCCCCACCGAAACAGCGGTCAGTGCGGTATAGCCTTGCAGCAGTTCGCCGCCGAGCACGATGACCAGTGCCGCCCCCAGGGAGGCACCTGCGGTGACGCCGATCAGTGAAGGATCCGCCAGCGGATTGCGAAAGAGGCCCTGCATCGCGGCGCCACTCATGCCGAGGATGGCGCCCATCAGGGACGCCAGCAATACCCGGGGCAGGCGAATCTGGCCGACTATCAGCGCGGCCTGGCTGTCCCCGTTGCCGCTGACGACACTGTAAAGCCCGCCGATTATCTCCCGGGCGTTGAGGCTGACCGCTCCGCTGCCAATGCCCAGCGCGATGGACAGCGGCAGGGACAGCGCCAGGCAGGCGAGGAGGAGGCCCCGGTTGCGACGCCGCTGACCGGATAGCTTAATAGTCCACGCCCCTGCGCGCCTTGATGCCCGCGCGGTAGGCGTGTTTGATTTCCTTGACCTCGGACACGGTGTCCATGACATCCTGCAACGCCTTGCCACCGCCGCGGCCCGTGACTACCACGCTCTGGCCGGGGGGGCGATCGCGGATCGCGGCAATGACCTCGGACTCATCCAGGTACTTGAAGGCGAGCATATAGGTCAGCTCGTCCAGCACCACCAGGTCGACACTGGCATCCTCCAGCAGCGGCCTGGCCACGGCCCAGGTGCGTTGTGCCGCGGCAATGTCGGCACTGCGATCCTGCGTATCCCAGGTGAAACCCGTGCCCATCTGGTAGAACGTCACCTCCGGGCAGCGCTCCTTCAGGTAGATTTCCTCCCCGGATAGCTGTTCGCCCTTGATGAACTGGATGACTCCCACCTTCTGGCCGTAGCCCAGGGCGCGCATCACCATGCCGAACGCCGAACTCGACTTGCCCTTGCCGTCCCCGGTGAGCAGGACCGCGACACCGCGCTCCGTATCGGCTGCCTTGATGCCGGCGTCCACGCTGGCCTTCTGCTTTTGCATGGCGGCCTTGTGTTTTGCGTCTTTACTGGTCTTTTCCATGGCGTTGATCCTGCACGAGGTAAACTAGAAAGCGTATCTGAGCCCGGCGTAGCCCGCTGCTCCGCTGGTATTGTAGGTGGGAACTTCCTCGTAGTCCTCATCCAGCGCGTTTTCCAGGCGAGCGTACAACTGCAGCT
The DNA here is from genome assembly GCA_036350855.1 of Halieaceae bacterium. Lineage (GTDB taxonomy): Bacteria > Pseudomonadota > Gammaproteobacteria > Pseudomonadales > Halieaceae > JARRPM01. The sequence continues at coordinate 5,721 of JAZBNW010000204.1, read as the reverse complement.
GCGCGGATAACTGGTAGCTGGCGGTCAGCTCCAGCAGCTGGTAATCGTCCAGCCGGGTACCATCGATATCCTCTGCGTCCTGTGACAGGCGCCAGGTGGCGCCGAGCACGAGCTTGTCCGCGAGCACGCGCCAGTGGAGGCCGAGGTTCGCCAGGTGTTCCGGCCGGTAGGGCCGGCTGTCGCCGCTGCTGGTTTCGGTATCGTTGAAGGTGTAATTGGCGCTGAGCGACAGGGTATCCAGCAGCGGCCAGTTCGCCGCCAGCTCAACCCCGCTGGAGTCGGTGTCGCCACTGCGCTGCAGGTAGCCGGAAAAGCCCGCCAGGTCGAAATAGATCTCATCCTCGACTTTCTGGTCGAAATACACCGCTTCCAGGTGGAGGCCCGAGGGCGCGAGCCAGGACAGGCCGACGTCGTAGCCCTTGCTCTGTTCCTCCTTCAATGTAGTGTCGGAGGCCGGCGGGTAGGCGAAGCTGCCGTTGTTGTAGGCGATCTCGTACAGGCTCGGGGCGCGAAAGCCGGTGCCGTAAGCACCCTTGAGTTTCAATTCGCCCCCCGCCAGGGGCAACAGGTAGGCAGCGCTGACGCGGTAGGAACTGTGGCTGCCGAAGTCGTCGTTGTCGTCGTAGCGCGTGCCGGCGGTGATGAACATGCGGTCGCCGAAACCGCCCTGGTATTCAAGGTAGTAGCCGTTCTGGTCACGGCTTTCATCCAGGCTGCCGTCATCCAGGGATTCGGTTTCCAGGTCTACGCCGTAAACCAGGCGCAAACCTGCACCGGCGCTGAAACTGCCGAGGTAGCTGCTGCGTTCCAGTCCGCCCCGGGTGCTGAAGCTGGACTGGCCATCCGCATAGAACCTGCGGTCGGTGTCGTTGCCGGTATAGGCCAGCTGGTGGCTGAACCGGCCGGCGTCGTAATCCGCCGCCACCCGCCAGGCCTGCTGTTCGTACTCGTCCCGGCAGCGGTCGGTGGCTGCGAAGGTGTCGACGGTGAAACAGTCGTCGAAACGGTTGTTTCCCTCGACGCTGCGGCCCACCAGGCTCAGCCTGAGGCGCTCCGTGGCGTTGTAGCCCAGGCGAGTGTTCACCGTGCTGTTGTCGTAGCCGTCGTCGTCTTTCAACACCGTGTCCGTGGTGCGGGCGTTGAATCCGTCGGTCTGGAAATCCGTCCCGGACAGGTTGAAGTCCAGCGTGTCGTTGCCGCCGCCAAGGTTCGCCGCGAGCTGCTGGCTGCCGTAGCGTCCTCCCTCTGCGCTCACCTCGCCGCCGAAGCCTTCGCCGGGTGCGATGGTACTGATACTGACCACGCCGCCGGCATCCGCGCCATACATCAGGCCCTGCGGGCCCCGCAGGATCTCAACCCGCTGCACGCCTGAACTGAGCAGCTGTTCGAAACGGGGGCTGACCTGGGGCCCCGAGGTGTCTGAAATGTCTATCCCGTCCAGCAGCACCAGGGTGCGGTAGCCTTCCTCGCCGCGGATGCGCAGGGCGGCGGCGCTTCCCGTACCGCCGGTGTTGGTGACGGAGACCCCGGGCTGTGTGCGCAGCACGTTGTAGAGCGAGGTAAATCCCAGCCGGGTGATCTCCTGCTGGGTGACCACCGAGATCGAGGTGCCTACCTCGCGCAGGGGCATGGGAATCCGGGAGGAGGTGACAACCACCTCCTCCAGGGGAGAGGCGGCAAGGCTGGTATGCCAGGCGCCGACAACGACGAGCAGGAGTGCCCGTCGCAGATGCGGCGTTGCTGGTGGGAAATTGTTCATGGGAAATCCTCAAAAGCCTTGATCAAGCGGCGAATGAGGGAGGAATCCGGGAAACGCCATGCGCTGGCATGGGGCAACCGTATGTGAAGCCCTCCGCTCCATCGTTGCGTATCGCCAGGCAGGTATCGGGCTCACAGTGCTGGACTGTCTACCGTTGCGGGGGCAGCGGTGGATTGGCGCGGGGCCTACCACACTTCCCATTTAACCTGCCCAGCACTGTGGCGACACTTGGGTCGCGACAGTTGCGGCAGGCACCTGGTTCGGGCGGGGACTCTAGAGCCTGCACCCCGGTTTGTCAAATGCTGGACAACAGCTTGTGGACAACACCGCTGACACAGCGCTTGCCGGTTGTCGCGGCGGATTCGTATTCACCGCCGCATCTGGCGTAGAATTCGGGTTCGTCGCAGGTGGAGCCAGATGTTGTGACCATTACCGCAGAAGTCAGGGCCCGGGTCGCCGCCCTGTTGGGGCGAGAGCCCAGGGGGCTGGAGGCTGTTGCCCTGGCGGCGGCGGATGGCAGTCCGATAGTCATCCGGGTCGCGTCGCTGGTGGATGACACGCCGTTTCCGACCCTGTTCTGGCTGGTCGACCCCGCGCTCAATTACCGGATAGACCAGGCGGAGGCCGGCGGCCTGATCAAGCGTTTACAGCAGTGCATCGATGACGATCCCGCCCTGCAGCAACAGATGCGCTCGGATCACCGGGCCTACATCGGCCTGCGGGACAGTTATATCAGCGACGCCATGCGCCGGCGCCTGGACCAACTTGGCTTTGGCGAGGTACTCGATGACAGGGGAATCGGCGGTATCGCGGACTTCCAGCGGATTCGCTGTCTGCACACCTGGTACGCCGCCCACCTCATCGTCCCCAATACGATCGGCGGCCTGCTGGATGACTGGTGGCGCGAGCCTGCAAACGCGGCGTCATCCGCCTGAAGGCGCCATGGCTAATAAACACAGGAGAGCCTGCATGACGCGTAAACGCATACTGACCTGCACTTTGCTGGCCGTTCTCACCGGTCTGCTCGGAGGCTGTGGCAAGGGGCCCGGGGCGCCACCCGCCACCGAGGCGGCCAGCCGCGCACTGCAGCCGGGTGGGGCTGCGCTGGCAGCCGTGTACCAGCGCAGCTGCGCGAGCTGTCACACGGTGGCCGCTACCGGGGCGCCGCTGACAGGTGATGCCGCAACCTGGGCGCCACGGTTGGCCAAGGGTATGGATGTGCTGGTGGACAATGTCGTCAACGGATTTGGCGGTATGCCGCCCTTCGGGTTGTGTATGGATTGTGACGCGGCCCAGTTCGAGGCGCTGATCCTGTTCATGGCAACAGGGCAGTAGGGCAATGCTCAATCGCAGGGGTATGCTCACGGCCCTGGTGGCTGCGGCCCTGGCGCCCCGGCTGGGTGCAGGCGCCCCGGTCGCGCCTGCCGGCGGCGCCGGCCGCCGACTGCCCTGGCGCAACTGGTCCGGCTCCCAGCAGTGCCTGCCCGCGGCCCGCGTCGCTCCCGCTACTGTGGCGGAGCTGCAGGAACTCCTCGCCAGCGGCAAGGGCGTGGTCAGGGCGGTGGGAGCGGGGCACTCCTTTACTGCGCTGGTGCCCACCGATGACACCATCGTGTCACTGTCTCGCCTGAGCGGTCTGCTGTCCCACGATCCGGACGCCCTGCAGGCCACCCTGTGGGCGGGCAGTCGTCTCGGCGACATCGGCGCGCCACTGGAACAGGCGGGCCAGGCGCTGGTGAATATGCCTGACATCGACGAGCAGACCCTGGCCGGCTGCCTTGCCACTGCCACCCACGGTACCGGCACTGGTATCGGCTGCATGTCCACCTTTATCGAGGGTCTGCAACTGGTGGACGCCCGCGGCGAACTGGTGGACTGTGACCGACGGAACAATGCCGAGCTGTTTGACGCTGCCCGGGTATCCCTGGGCAGCCTGGGCATTATCACCCAGGTCAGGTTGCAGAACGTGGCTCCCTACCGGCTGCGCCGGGAAACCGTGTGGCGCGAATTCGACGAGCTGCTGGCCGTTGCGCAGAGCAGCGCGGACCAGCACCGCAATTTCGAATTCTACTATGTACCGTTTTCGGGCATGGGATTCACCGACACCCACGACATCACCACGGAATCTGTCAGTTCGACTGACAAACTCGATGGCAACGAGGGTGTTCGCGACCTGGAACTGGCCAGGGACTGGCTGGAGAACACGCCGCGCCTGCGGGAGCTGGTGCTGGGTACCTACATGAAAACGCTCGGCGAAGAGGTCACGGTCGAAAATTCCTGGAAAAACTATGCCAGCGAGCGCAACGTGCGTTTCAATGAAATGGAGTACCACCTGCCCAGGGAAAACGGCCTGCAGGCCCTGCGTGAGGTCCGTGCCGCGCTGGAGTCGCAGCACCCGGAAGTGTTTTTCCCGATAGAGGTGCGATTCGTGAAAGGCGACGACATCTGGCTCAGCCCGTTCTACCAGCGCGATTGCTGCTCGATTGCGGTACACCGCTATTTTGACGAGGACTACACGCCGTATTTCAGCACCATAGAGCCGATTTTTCGCAAGTACGAGGGCCGGCCTCACTGGGGAAAGCTCAATACGCTGCAACAACAGGATTTCCGCGCGCTCTACCCGCGCTGGAATGATTTTGTCGAGCTGCGCAGGGAGATGGACCCGGGGGGGCGTTTTCTCAACCCCTACCTCAGCAGCCTGTTTGCGGCCCAGGGCGGCAAGGCATGAAGCGACGCTCGCTGCTTATCGGTGCCGCCACCGCAGTTGGCCTGGGCTGGCTGCTGCGCCCGCGGGAGCGTGGCGCCGACCACAGTCCCTATTTCAGCGGGCTCTCTGCCGCCCTCGACGAAGCAGCCCTGGCAACGCCCTCGCTGGTGGTGGATCGCAGCAGGCTGCTGGAGAATATCAGTACGCTGGTGGGCCATATGCAGGGGCGTTTCGACTACCGGATAGTCGCCAAGTCACTGCCCTCCCTGCCCCTGCTGGGGACCGTCATGGAAGCGTCGGGCAGCAACCGCCTGATGCTGTTCCACCAGCCGTTTATCAACCAGGTCGCGGCGCGCTTCCCTCAGGCGGACGTGCTGCTGGGCAAGCCGATGCCGGTGGTGGCGGCGCAGAATTTTTATCGCCAGTTCAGCGGCGGGGCGTTCGACCCCGCCAGGCAACTGCGCTGGTTGCTTGATACACCCGAACGGGTGGCCCAGTACGACGAGCTGGCGCGGGGCCTCGGGCAGGACATGCAGGTCTGTATCGAACTCGACATCGGGCTGCACCGGGGCGGGGTGAGATCCGACGGGCAGCTGGTGGCCATGCTGGATATGCTCAGCCGCTCCGAGCGCCTGAACTTCTGTGGCTTTATGGGTTACGAGCCCCATATCGTGAAGATGCCCGTGGGCGACCCCGGGTCCTATCGCGACGCGGCGGTGGCGCTCTACCGGCACTACATCGATGTGGCCAGGGCGCATCTTGGGCAGGACTGGCCCGCGGATGTGCTGCTCAATGCCGGCGGCAGCCCGACCTACCAGATGTACAACGAGGGGAACTACCCCTTCAATGAGCTCGCGGCGGGCTCCTGCCTTGTCAAGCCCACGGATTTTGACCTGCCCACCCTGGCGGACCACCTGGCCGCCAGCTATATCGCGACGCCCGTGCTGAAGACCCTGGATACCCTGGAGATCCCGGGTATCGACCTGGGGGCGGTACAGTCTCTTTGGGATCCCAACCGGGCCCGGACTTTTTTTACCTACGGCGGCTACTGGAAAGCGCGACCGGAGTCACCCCGGGGCCTGGTCAACAACCCCCTGTACGGCCGCTCCACCAACCAGGAAATGCTCAACGGTTCGCGCAATATCCACTTGCAGCCCGATGACTGGGTGTTCCTGCGTCCTGCCCAGAGTGAGTTTGTGTTCCTGCAATTCGGCGATATCGCCGTTTACGACAAGGGGCTTATCACGGAACGCTG
>JAZBNW010000203.1:0-9235 GCA_036350855.1 Halieaceae bacterium | reverse complement strand
GAGCGACACGGTATAGGTGCCGTCGGCATTGGCAGTCGAGGAATAGCTGGTGCGATCGTAACGTCCCCGGGGGTTGGGGATGAGGCCCTTGTTGTCCGTGCCGTAAACAGTGATGGAGTAATAGCCGGCATCGTGAACAATGCCGGCGGGGACCGTCAGTTCATAACTGTCCCCACCCTTGAGCGGTGCGCCGTTATCATCCGCAACAATCACCTTGTAACGGACAGAATCAGGGGGCGTTCCCAGCTGCCCCAGGTTCACCGCCCGGGCCAACACCAGCGGGTCCACGTCCCCGGACTTTTTACCGAAGGCCACATCCGGGTTCATCGCCACATCGGTCCGCTGTATCTCGGCCAGGGCGGCCTGCTCGACCTCCGGTGGGAAGGTCGCCACCGCACGGTTCATATCGCCGTCGCCACCGGTCATGGTGATCGACTTACTGAGTTCGCGCACCTCATCCATGTTATCCACCACCACCATGCGGGTGAAGGCGAGGCCCTGGTCGGTCTCCAGTTCAACCACCGTGAAGTCGCCCTCCGGCGCGGACTGGCCGGGGCGCAGGATCACGATGGGGCGCTCGGGGTTGACGATCACCGCGGGTATGTTGTGGTTCATATCGAAAACGGAGACCGAGAAGAACTGGTCATAGTGGGGAGTGTTGATAATGGCGGGGCCGTTGGTCAGGCTGAACCAGTTGTAGCCGTAGTCAACCGTTGCCTGTGGTGTCACCACGGTGGTCTCTGTCGGGTCCACCAGGCCGGTAAACCGGAAGGTGCCGGGTTTATTGTTCTTCAACCAGGCGTTCATCATCCTGGTCTGCTGCTGGTTGGGGTATTCCCGGATATAGTCCTCGACGGTATCCGCTGCCCAAACAGCAGTGCCCAGGCAGGCGGCCGCCATGGCAATGGCAAGCAGTTCCCCAGCGCGCCTGATCAAACCCTTTGACATGATTTATCTCCCTTTGCCTGAGCCATTCGATCAGGCCTAACGCACATGCATGTAAAAACCCTGGTTGTCCCTGTCGAGGAAGGCCAGGATGCCGGCCAGGGTATCGGTGTCTCCTGCATCCGCCGGCGCGGGCTTGCCCGCCAGCACGTCCTGCAACTGCTGCGTGGTGAGGCGCACTGCGGGCATACCGGCGGGCAGTGGGCCGGGGCGAATCTCGAGAATGCTGTTGCGCAACTCCACCGCGTAACTGTCACCGGAATCGGTAAACTCGAAACCCAGCACCACGCGGCTGTCACCGGCCTTGTCGGGGTCCACCTGGTAACGCCAGCTCTCCAGCAACTCGCCGCCGCTGAGCCCGGCCTGGAACGACTGCATGCCGAGCTTCATCAGGCCTGCCGGGTTGACCTTTCCGTCCAGCTCGTTGGCGCCGTTCAGGTACCAGGCCCGGGCGATGGTATTGATCTCCTGGTAACCGCGCTGGCGCAAGCTCGCCGCCTTCAGGTGCCGGGCGTCCCAGTCGTTGTTGTCGATGCGCACCAGCAGTTGGGTCAGCTCCGCGGCGAACTGGCCGTCGCCGTCGGCAAAGGCCTGCCTGGCGGTCGCCAGCACCTTGTCACGCCCGCCCATCATGTCCACATAGCGGCGGGCCCTGGTCACCGGCTCGGTGGGTGACAGGTCGGTGGCGTCACCGCTGAACCAGCTGACCCAGCCGGTATAGATCTCCGGCGCTATGATCCATGGGGTGCCGTACATGGGCCGGGTGTAGGGGGCGATATCGAGATACGGCGGCAACTCACGAAACTGCTGTTGCAGCTCGGCCGGGGTGTAGCCCTTGTTGATGTAGCGAATACCCTGGTCCCACAGGTACTGGATGGCGTCATGACTGGTGGTGACATAGCGCTGGATATCCTCCCGACCCTGGATCGGCATGATATGCGAGCCCAGCAGCCACTCGGGTTTGATCTCGCGCACCGTATCCAGCGCCTTCATGTAGTTTTCCGGCAACCGTGGCTTGGAGCCCCGGATGGAGTGCACATTGGCCAGGGCGTAGAAAAATTCGTCGGCGATCAGCACCATGTCGAAGTCCGGCAGGTACAGGCCGAATTCGGATATCGCCTCGCCACCGGTATAAAACACCTTCATCCGTACCCCGGCGATCTCGAGCTCCGTGTCCTCGCTGAAGGTGTCCGTAGGGGGGATATAGCCCGACTTGCCGCCCAGCACTCTTGGCGCGCAACAACCGTGGTAGTGTTTCTCCTCCGGCGGCAACAGGTCGGGGCCGTAATAGAAGACCCCCATGAGCTGGCGCGGCATTATGGCGCCAAATTCATTGGCGATCTCCTCCTCGAAATTATCCCAGGCATAAATCCTTACGCTGCCATCGGCCACCTGCTCGGGCGTGACCAGTGCCGAGGTACCGTTGTAGTGGTCGGTGTGGTGATGGGAATAGAAAATGGCCTTGATGGGCTTGTCGGAAATCTTGCGGATCTCGCTGGCGATAAAGGCCCCCGCCTCGACATTGACACTGGTGTCGTAGACGATCAGGCCGTCATCGCCCTCTATGATGGTGCTGTTGCCAATCCACCCGCCGGGTACATGCACGGTCCATACAGGGTACTTGCCCGCCTTGTAGGTACCGGCTTTTTCGGTAAACAAGGTCTGGTGTTCCAGAAAATACGGGGGCCAGCTGCGCTCGACCTCGTAGGGATTCGGTGGCGGCTGCGGGGCCGGCTGGGCCAGAACCGCCGGGCTGCTGGCCGCAAACAGAGTGGCGACAAGCGCCAGCAGAAAGGTGGCGGTTCCCGCAGTCATACGCATGGGCCTTTTCCTCTTTTTTATTTTATTCACACATCCCGCCCCGGGACCCGGGTAAGGCGCCATCAGTTCTGGATGAATCCCGGTGACGAATCGATAAACAGCCGGATCGGCCAGTTGGGGAACCTGCCGAGGCGGATCACCAGTCCATAGTTGTCCTCGTCGTAGTCCTCCAGCCACTCGTAAGTGATATCCAGGGGCTCGGGTTTTTCCGGTCGCCGGCCGTACACCATCACTTCCTCGATCTCACTGGGCTTGTTGATGGATGACTTGGGGATCGACAGGGTGATGGTGCGGCTGCCGGACGTCTCCCCCTCCTCCACTTCCTTCATCTCCACCCCCGTCGCCTTGTCGCGATAACCCTTGACTAAGTCCATCCAATCACTCTGTAATGGCTGGGCATCCCCCTCCGCCGAGACGGCCAGGGGTAAGAATAAAAGCATTGCTATAACCAGGTAGTGCCAGGATGAATAAGCCATATAAAAAACCCTTCTGGTGAAAGTGACCCATGATAGCGGTCATTGTGGACCATGTCCGTCCGCACATCACATGATACTGATCAATTCTAGCACCCCAGCCGATAACCGATACTGTTGGGTGCATCACAGGAGAACACGGCAATGAGCAACTCTGAACAGATCGAGTACTGGAATGGCGAGGCGGGCAAGCGCTGGGCCCAGGACGATGACACCATGGCGCGTTTGCTGGGACCCATCAGCCAGGCACTGCTTGACCACGCAGCGCTGGACGGCTGCAACAGCGCGCTGGACGTGGGCTGTGGCGGCGGCAGCCAGAGCCTGATGCTGGCTGAGCGCCTGGGCGAAACCGCCCGGGTGCTGGGGGTGGATATTTCCGAGCCCATGCTGGAGGTGGCGCGCCGCAAGGCTGAAACTCCCGCAACTGGCAGGGCGAGCCTGGAGTTCCTGCGGGCGGACGCCTCCTCCCATGCGTTTCCCCCGGACAGCTTCGACCTGTTGTTTTCACGCTTCGGCGTCATGTTCTTCGATGACCCGGTAGCCGCGTTTGCCAATATGCGCGGCGCGCTGCGCGGCAAGCTCGCCTTCTGCTGCTGGCAGGCGGTAAAAGACAACGACTGGGTGCGCATTCCCCTCAAAGCGGCATTGCAACACCTGCCGCCACCGGAACCGCCGCCGCCACATGCGCCCGGGCCGTTCGCCTTTGCGGACCCTGAGCGGGTCACAGCCATACTGGAATCGGCGGGGTTCAGCAACGTGGACCTGCAACCCTTTTCTACCACCTTGCGCATCAGCGAGGCGGCAGCGCTGCCCGAGGCCGTGCGAGAGCTCGCCCGCATCGGGCCGGTCAGCCGGCTGCTGGCCGACCAGCCCCAGGCGATGCTGGACAAGGTGTTTCCCGCCATGGAGGACGCACTGCAGCCGTATTTCCGGGAGGGCGCACTGGACCTGCAGGCGTCGGTGTGGCTGGTTACGGCGACCAGCCCCTGACCGGCGCTCCCGGTCGCCGGCAGGTGCGCATTGCACTGCCCCGGTCCTTACCCCTAACATGACAGTTTTTGGACGGTTTTCAGCAATCCGGAGAGAACGATAATGAAACTCCTGCGCAAACATGTATTCCACCTCAGCGATATCCCGCGGGATCTCGATTCGGTCATCAACATCGACACGAAGCAGGAAGTCGAACCCCGTGAGGTCGGCCTGCTGCACTCCGATGTCGACCGGATCTGGGACAACATCGTCAAGGTCTACCGCACCGGAGTTCACCCGGCCATCACCGCCTGTGTGCGCCACCAGGGCAAGGTCCTGCTGTCCCGCTCCATTGGCCATGTGCGCGGCAATGGCCCCGACGACGGGCCCAACAGCGAAAAAGTGGTCGCCACACCCGACACCCCCATGTGCCTGTACTCTACCTCCAAGGGCATCACCGCGCTGCTGATGCACATGCTGCAGGAAGAAGGGCTGATCAACGTCTCCGACCCGGTGGCGTTCTATGCCCCGGAGTTCGCCCGCAAGGGCAAGGACAACATCACCATTCACCAGATCCTGGCCCACCGCGGCGGGATCCCGGGGCTGCCAAAAGATGTGGACATCGAGGTGCTGTGGGACGAGGACCAGACCTGGGAGCTGCTGTGCGATGCAGAGCCCATCGTCACCGACGGCTCCAAGCTGGCCTATCACGCCATTACCGGGGGCTTCGTGCTGGAGCGGGTAATCCGCAAGGTCACCGGCGACAACATCAATGCCTATATCACGAAGAAAATCCGAGAACCCATGGGCATGAAGTATTTCAGCTACGGTATCGAACCGCAGTACCGGGATGACCTGGCGGCCACCTACGCCACCGGCCCGAGGCCGGGCCCGCTGATGGGCGCTTTTATCAAACGGGCCCTGGGCACCGACATCGTCTCACTGGAACAGGTCTGCAACGACCCCCGTTTCCAGGAGGCCATTATCCCGGCGGGCAACCTGGCGGGCACCGCCGAGGAAGCCTCCCGTTTCTTCCAGATGATGCTGAACGGCGGCAAGTGGGGCCGGCGGCGTATCTGCTCGGAACTCACCGTGGCCAGGGCCGTGCAGGAATTCGGCACCCGCACCATGGACCGGACCCTGTTCATCCCCATGCGTTTCAGCGCGGGCCTGATGCTGGGCGACGAGCCCTTCGGCGTGTGGGGCCCCAATACGCGCCAGGCCTTCGGCCACGTGGGCCTGATCAACAAGTTCGCCTGGGCCGACCCACAGCGGGACCTCTCCGCCGCCGTGCTGACCTCCGGTATCCCTGTGATCGCCCACCACATTCCTGCGTTGCTGAATGTCATGCGCGGTATCGCCCACACCATTCCCGTCAGCGAGGACCCGACGCCGTTTGCCCTGCGCCTGGCATAACAGCCCGGGCAGCAGCTGCGGCGGATTCAGGGCGTTGACTTGATAATGCCCTGCACTTCCCTGAAAGCCGGGTGGTCCGCATCGCCCATGAGTTCGAACAGGGCCATCTCGGTGCTGGTCAGGCCCACGCCGAGTGCGGCCATTTTGCGCACGCCCACCGACCTGTTGTTGGCAATACGTGAGGCGATGGCGTCCTCCACCACCTCCACGCTGTAGCCGGCCTGCGCCAGGTCAATCGCCGTCTGGTAGACGCAGACATGGGCCTCGATGCCGGTGACCAGCACCTGTTTGCGATCCAGATGCTCGAGGGCAGCCACGAACCGGGGGCTGCCCGCGCAGCTGAAACTGCTCTTGGCGATGGGCTCGAGGTCTGTCATCAAGCCGGCGATTTCCGCAATGGTGGAACCCAGTTTATCCGGCATCTGCTCGGCCCAGAGAATAGGCACGGACAGGGCCTGCGCGCCCCGGATCATGCGCTGGATATTGGCAAACACGGTTTCCTTGTCGCACATCAGCCGGGCCAGCTTGCCCTGCACATCGACCACCACCAGTACGGCCTCTTCAGCCGTTAACATGGGGGGCATCCCGGGCTTCGTGCTCGATTATGACGCCCTCACCGGGGCGATCCAGGCTGCGGCTGGAATCCAGCGTCAGCCACAGCGCCCGCAGCATATTCACCGCCGCCATGCTCAGGTGCTGCTCGGCGGCGCCCAGTGCCAGCTCAGCCGCCTGCTGCTTCTGAACCGGGCTCAGGTGAGCGGCTTTCTGGCGCATCTCGGCGTCGACACTGTCCAGCAGCAGCTGGATCTCCCGCGCCACCTCATCGGAGGCCTGGCGGATCTGGCGCCTGAAGTGGTCGATATCCCCCGGCATTGCCACCATGGCTTTGGCGCCTTTGAGGGTCATCCGGGCGGGCAGGGTGGCGAGGTCGAAACCGAGTGAAACCATTTTTCCGAGCATGGGTTTGGGTCCTCAATGCATTGCGTGGGCGGCGATGCCCGGCCGAATGAAGTCGGCCGCAACCCGCCGCGATTATCCGTGATGGGCCAATTATAGGCCCCGGGCGACAGGATTAGTACGCCGGCGGCTCAAAGGGTTCGTGGCCGCCACGGCGGCGCAGCCAGTTCAGGGCCGCCATTACGCCGGGGCGCCCCACCAGCCAACGCTCCAGCTGGTATTTGCCGGGAAAGTTCATCAACAGCAGACCCGCCATCAGGGTCAGAATCCCCTGCCCCGGGGTCACCAGCATCGCCAGCCCCAACAGCACCAGCGCCGCCCCAAACAGGTTCTTCAGGCCGCCGAGTACCAACGCAAACCAGGGCTCATCGCCCCAGTGACGCCATACCGCACGGTGGGACTGGTTGAAGTAATCGCTCGGCAGGCGGGCAACCACCCACGGCACACCGATCACCGTGGCGACCAGGGCTACCAGGGAAAGGCCACTGCCCCACCACAGCAATGTCTCCAGCCAGGGATCCATCGACTTCACCTCCCCCACATGCTTTCAATCCGCCTAATAACGTAAAAACGCCCATCTTCACCGGCTTGCAAAAAACGGGCAAACCCCCCACCGCCCAGGCTTGCGCATTGATGCATGTTAAGCCCTAAGCGCTTGGTAAATATTACCAATCCTTTCCACATTAACCACTAAGGCCAGTCGTTCCGGGGTAAAATGCCGCAGCTTGCCCATTGCCACATCGCACGGGCGACCAGACTATCAGCATCCTGACAGGGGACAAAATATGAAAAGCGGACTGCTATCAACCCAAAAAGCCATGGCATCGGGAATCGCGCTCGCCCTGGGCTGCGCATTCGTCACTGCTACCCAGGCGGCGGTGATCATTCCCGAAAAAAGCGGCTTCAGCGGTTACGTCAACCTTGGCGTTGGCGGTATCTCGGTGAAGTCGAACATGATGGCGAGCATCATCAACGGCAAGGTAGACCTGGGTGACAAGCAGATCGACAACCTGGCCGATTCGCCCAACAGCAGCGAGGGCGGCGCCATCCCCGCCGTCAACTTCGAGCTCTCCTATACCTTTGCCAGTACGCGCACCCAGGTGCATTTTGGTAACCTGCTGGAAAACTACCTGTCCATGGAGATGAACACCCTGGCAGGTATTCGACAGGACATCGGCAATGCGGGCAATATCGGCGCCAGCGTGCAAACGACCGTCATCGACACCCAGGTGTGGAGCGACCCCTACCTCACCGATGCCAGGCGCAAGGATACCGACCGCACCGCCCAGGGCTTCAATGTGTACTGGCAGCAGATCATGCGCAGCGGGCTGGAGCTGAAATATTCCACCACCGAGATCGACATCGACAAGGAGCGCAGCGGCGACAGCCTGGCACTGAGCACGGCCCAGCGCAAACTGCTGGACCGTAACGGTGATGTCAATCGCTACACCATGTCATACGAGTTTGCCTCGGATGACAAACACCACATCGTTACCCCGTCCCTGGCTTACGTGGACAGGGACCTGGACGGTCAGGCCATGGCCAATGATGGCGGCGTGGCTTCCCTGAACTATATTTACCAGCACAATAATCACTGGCGCTACGTGCTCAACGCCACCTACGGCGATTACGACTACAAGGAAACCAACCCGATCTATGCCAAGCAGGACAGCGCAAACAGTTACGGCATCAGTGGTACCGTGTTCTATACCGAACCCTTCGGCTGGAAAGACTGGTCGTTCAATGCTACCGCCGGCTATTACGAAGAAGACAACGATATCGATTTTTACGATACCGAGGTCGGCGTAGTCGTGTTTGCCATGTTCCGCAAGTTCTAGACCCGAGCATCCGTTCCTCCAGGCACACGCTCCCCCCAGGGAGCGTGTGCCGCTCCTGACCACCCCCCTGTTGTTCGGCTATACTCCTGCCACCTCACCACTACCTGCCGGCTGACGCCAATGAAGCTATCCGTACTGGACCAGTCGCTGGCCCGCTCTGCCGGGCAGGCGTCCGCTGCCCTGCGCGAAACCATCGAGATGGCCCGCTGGTGCGAGGAGCTGGGCTATGAGCGCTTCTGGGTTTCCGAGCACCACGCCTTCCCGGCGGTGGCGGGCAGTGCGCCGGAAGTCCTGCTGGCGGCTATCGGCGCCGCCACCAACACCATACGGATCGGCTCCGGCGGCATCATGCTGCCCCACTATAGTGCCTACAAGGTGGCGGAAGTGTTTTCCCTGCTGGCCAACCTATACCCCGGTCGGCTTGATCTCGGTATCGGCCGGGCACCCGGCGCAGATATGTCCACGGCGGTGGCCCTGGCCACCGACGGGCGGCCCAAATTCGAACGCTTCCCGGAGCTGGTGGCCAAACTCAGCGACTACCTGTGGAGCGAACGCACCACCCCGGTGGTAAGCCCCCGGGCGCCGGAGCACATTCCCCTGTGGATGCTGGGCTCCAGCCCGGACAGCGCGGTGCTGGCAGCCCAGCGCGGCCTGCCCTATAACCTGGGCCTGTTTATCAACCCCCAGGCAGACCCGCGCCTGATCGAGCTGTACAGGTCCCGTTTCCATCCCAGCACGCTGCAGCCGGAGCCTTACGCCATACTCACCATCAGCGTGTTCTGTGCGGATACACAGGAGCAAGCCGAGGCCCTGCAG
>JAZBNW010000202.1:0-2677 GCA_036350855.1 Halieaceae bacterium | reverse complement strand
GTCGAGCGCTACCTGTCAAGCCGACGCTTCCAGAAGGAGAGTCCCGAGCAGATCACGGAGACCATCTATAGCATATATCACGATGTGCGGGCACTAGCCCGCCAGGTTGGCCGCCAGCCGGCCCTGGAGGACATTTGATGACCGCCCGCCAAGTTCGAGAGTACCCGCACCTGGCCGAGTTGCTTGATGCGGCAACGAAGCACTGCGCGATGTACGCAGCGCAGCGCATTGTGGTTGACAACTGCCTGTCGACGGACGAAGAGGCGGCGGCAAGTCTTTATGACATGCTGCAACGCATTCAGAAGGTGCGTTCCATCGTGGAGCAGAAGCCAGCGGTTTGAGCCCTATATAATAAGGTATAGGATCAGGATTCGATGTCGCTTGCGGGGTACTCCAGTGTGAGCGCCCCATCGGCCCCGACACCAGTGATCATGGCCCCGGGTTCACCACGATGTGCGAACCAGGCTGGCGCAGACCTATCAACGGGGAAGGCTGATTGCACCAGGAGTTTTCTACACTCCTGAAGGATCAGGCTCGGCCGCCATTCAAAGCCGTCATCACTGAAGGCGACCCCACCACCGGGGTATTCGTAGGGCTGGCCGAGTGGCAGCAGGGCGGTGTTGGGCAGCTTCTCGAGTTCGATCATGAGTTGACCGAGCGTGAGCTGCCGCGCCCGCTTCTGGGTCTCGGCGATCTTGCTGACGCCTTTCAGGCCATCAACGAGCGCCTTGACCGCCTTGCTGCTGATGAACACGCTGAAGCCTTCAGGCAACCACAGTTTACCGGGCGCCATGGGTTAGAAGAAGTCTCCCCGCACCAGATCCCACGTCCCCTCGCCATGTCCAATGCAGTACCAACCGATACGACGCCGCAGCAAGCCGTTTGGACCACGCAGGGAGTTGTTCTTGTCGTGAAAGTCGGCTTCGCTTTCGTACGGCGAGGGCCGCCCCAGGATCGAGTAGTTCCACCATCGACCTTCGCCCCACTCCCTGTCCGAGCGGCGCTTGGTGATGATTTCCATCATCTCCCCCGGCTCGATCGGCGTGCCATATTCGTCCTCGATCCTGCCGGCGTTGCTGTTGAACAGGCTCTCCCAGTCCGAAAGCAGGTTCAGCCCCTTCTCTGGGATCACGTGCAGGGCGAAGCACCAGCCAGCACTGGACTTGCCGATATGCAGCTTCTCGGGTGGTTCAGTGTGACCGCAGAGGAGGCAGGGCCAGGTACCGAGCTTGATGTGGTAAAAGTTGGTTCCCATGGGGGGTCTCCCTTTGTTCCAGTCAGCCTAGCATGCCGCTATACTGGAGTGGACCTGCGGCGAATGCCATGTCCACCCAAGCCCCCAGCCCCGCTGTACTCGAGGCCCACATCAAGCTCCTCGAGGGGCGGTACGACCCCGAGGTGGCAGGGGAAAACGTCAGGCCTCAGCCCAGCGACGGGGAGTTCCTCGACCCCGACGATGTAGTACCCGACCACCTGCAGCGCCTGCAGCAGGTGGCGGAACGAGTCTTCCGAGATCCGTGCCATTTCGCGATGGAATCCTGGGAGGATCGCTCGGGCCCCAACGACTGCAACACCACGCGCTGCATGGCCGGCTGGGCGGTAACCCTTGCTGGCGCCCAAGGCAAGCGTCTCTACGAACTGTTTAACGAGAACTGGGGCGTGGCTGGTGCCGTACTGCTCGGGGTCGAGGCTGCAGAGCACTTCGGTGACGACAACAGGGAAGCGTACTGGTACCTCCGCCAGTTCCTGCCGCCCGACAGCCCCTTCGCCCAGGAGCCTGAGCCCCTCCCCTCCATCTGCGATCTGTAGTAGGATAAAGCCTGATCCCAGGGGTCTCAATGAACAACCTTCTCCTTCCCGCCGCCATCGCGGCGCCGCCGCCGAAGCCGCCCGAACCGATCCCGCCTCGCTCCCCCGCTGGGGAGCGGATGCTGACCAGTGCTGAGCTGCGACGGGAACTGGCGAATCTGATGCCGTTTTACGCCAGGTTCAGGGCGACTGGCGAAAGCGCCGTCTTCGCCAAGGTCCGCCGCCTTGACGCCGCCGTTGGGCCCATCGGCACCGTGCGACTCAACCCCAGGGCCTGGACGCTACCCACCGTCTCCGACACCCGTCTCCGATTGGAGGTCGTGGCCAAGACGATCCTGTCTGACACTCGGCGGTTCGAGATGAAGTCCTGGACCGGGAAGAACGAATGCGGTACCACTCACTGCATCGCAGGATGGGCTTACGAGCTCGCGGGGCCAGCCAGCCAGGACTTCTTGAGCTTATTCCACTATGAGCTCCTTGGCCTCGCATTGCTGGGCCACGAGGTCGTGCCCCACTTCTACGACAGCAACGAACAAGCCCTGGCCTTCCTGCGGACCGTCGAGCAGTGAACTCAGGCCGGCAAACTGATGCCGCGTAGGCCGCTGCCCCCTCTTCACCGAGGGGTTTTTCTTTGTCGAGCATGCTCCCGCTTGAACTCAGACAGCTCATCGACGCGGTTTTGCCATAACTCCCACTTGGCCCTCCTCGCCAGTGCTGGATGGTCGCACATCAGCTCAAGCAATCGCTGCCCCTGCTCGCCCAACGGCTCCCTGCTGTTCATCGCTTCCAGCATCTCCAGGTAGAGTTTCGACTCGTCCACCTTCTGGGCCACCTGTCCACGGTCCCGCCTCAGTTCGTCCTCACTGAC
>JAZBNW010000201.1:0-3298 GCA_036350855.1 Halieaceae bacterium | reverse complement strand
TGATAGTAGCCCTGGTTGGGTTTCGCCTCGCAGTTATGCAGGGCCCCGGGGGCGCCAGCCTTGGTGCTGATCTCCTTGATAGAGTCCACTGGCACCCAGCGCACGGGTCCGTTGTCCGGCCGACACGCCACGTTCGCCGGGTCTGGTCCATTGCCACAGCTGTCGTCTTTGCTCAGAACCTCAACGGGGTCGCAGCCGTTGAAAACAACTTCCAGGTTTCGATTCTCCTGGGCGACCGTCCCGGATGCCATGCCGATAGCGGCCATTGCGGCGATGATCTTTCCTTTCATGTTGGAACCTCTGCTTCGTAGCGACGAAATGCCGGGAAGGGTTGTGTCCTTCCAGAGAATAGCGCTCGCCCGCCCGGCTGTCACCTTTGGCTTTCAGTCGGCGCCCGGTGCAGGTTGAGTAGTCGCCAGCCCGGGTCTACACTTTGGCGGGGCGGCGCGATGCTGCGCCCGGGACGGGTAGCCAGCTGATGTCGGGTAACGCCCCGGCTGTGGCAGCCGCCAATCACTTTGCAAGAGGATGTGCCTATGTTCCGTATTGATCGCGTATTACTGGTGTTGTGCCTGTCGACGTTACTCAGCGGCTGCGGCTACAACGCGCTGACCTCCGGGGATGAACAGATCAAGGCGAGCTGGGCGGAGGTGCTCAACCAGTACCAACGCCGGGCTGACCTTATCCCGAACCTGGTAAAGACCGTTGAGGCCTTTGCGAAGCAGGAACGGGATGTGCTGGTGCAGGTCACCGAGGCGCGATCGAAGGTGAGCTCGATCCAGGCCACGCCGGAAATGGTCAATGATCCCCAGGCCCTGCAGCAGTTCCAGGCAGCGCAGGGCCAGCTGTCCAGTGCACTCTCGCGCCTGCTGGTCACGGTGGAGCGCTACCCGGAGTTGAAGTCCGATGCCAATTTCAGGGATTTGCAGGCCCAGCTGGAGGGCACGGAAAACCGTATCACCGTCGCCCGCAACCGCTATATAGATACTGTCCGCCAGTACAATACCCTTGCCCGCTCATTCCCGACCAATATCACCGCAATGCTGTTCGGCTTCGACGTCAAGCCGTCCTTCACGGTCGAGAACGAGGCTGAGATCGCCAAACCCCCTGAAGTGTCCTTCGGCAGCGATTCCTGACGCTCACCGTGCCACTGGTGCGCCTGCTTGTTGCTACGGGCCTGTTGCTGGCTGCCCTGCTGGCATGGTCCCAGCCGCTGCAGGAAGTGCCGGCCCTGCGTGAGCGAGTCACGGACCTCACCGGAACGCTCGACCAGAATCAACAGGCCGAATTGACCGCCAGGCTGGCCGCGCTCGAGCGCGAGACAGGCAGCCAGCTGGCCGTACTCCTGGTGCCCTCTACTGCGCCGGAAGATATTGCCGCCTATGCACTGCGGGTGGTGGATGCCTGGCAGCTGGGTCGTGAAGAAGTCGACGACGGGGTGCTGCTACTGGTTGCCAGGGATGACCGGCGCATGCGGATCGAAGTGGGGTACGGCCTGGAAGGTGCGATTCCGGATGCCCGCGCCAGGCAGATTATCGATACCATCATGGCACCCTATTTTCGCGGCGGTGATTTTGCGGGTGGCATCATGGCAGGTAGCGACGCCATCATTGCCCTGGTTCGCGGAGAGCAACTGCCCGCACCGGCCGCCCGCAACGCAAGAGACAGCTCTGAACTGGAGGGCCTGTTACCGGTCATCCTGATCATCGCGCTTGTGCTGGGTGGGTTGTTGCGCCGGAGTTTTGGCGCCTTTCCAGGCTCTGTGGCCACCGGTGCGATTACCGGTGCCATCACCTGGTTGCTGGTGGGCATCCTTGGCGCGGCATTGCTGGCGGCAGTTGTCGCATTCTTTATCAGCCTGCTTGGCGGTGGAGGCCCTGGTGCGTGGTCGAACCGCGGCGGTTATGGTGGCGGTTTTGGCGGCGGTGGCTTTGGCGGCCGTGGCAGTGGCCTCGGCGGCGGCTTTGGCGGTGGGGGCGGTGGTTTTGGAGGCGGTGGCGCCTCGGGAGGATGGTAGTCATGCCCAATCGCTACCTGCAAAATCTCTTCACCACGAGCTGGTCGCTGCGCCGGGCGTTTCCGCGGAAACTGCTGCAGGATATCGAGCGCGCGGTTGAGGCATCGGAGCAGCGCCACAGCGGCGAGCTGCGATTCGCCATCGAGACAGCCCTGGATGTTCCAGCGCTGTTACAGGGCGTGACCCCACGTGAGCGCGCCATCGAGGTATTCGCCCATTTGCGGACCTGGGACACTGCGGCGAATAACGGCGTACTGATCTACCTGCTATTGTCGGAGCATGATATCGAGATCGTCGCGGACCGCGGATTTGGCGACAAGGTGAGTGCGCAGGAATGGCAGGCGGTCTGCGATACCATGCGGTCGTTGTTTCGCGATGGCCAGTACCGCGAGGGAGCGCTGCGGGGCATTGAGCTGGTGACCGCCCTGATGAACCGGCATTTCCCGTCAGGCCCGGATGACGTCAATGAGCTGCCGAACAAGCCGGTGTTGCTTTAGCAGCGCTGGTGGTCGGAATTGGCTGGACGAATGGGTGACGACGGGCGGGGTGGCGAATCCACGCGAGTGAGCTATATTCCAGCAAACATTGCATAGTAAATAATAAGACAGGAGAGACGGCATGGAACCTGGTGGTCAGGGCGCGGCGCTGCAATCCCTCGGCAATATCCGCAGGCTGTGCAAGCGCGCCTGGTGGGTATTCCTGCTGGGCGTTATTGCCTCGGTTATTTTTGGCATACTCGCTTTTATCAACCCGGCGATCGCGCTGGCAGTGCTTGCATTGTATTTCGCGGCTTGGGTGCTGGTTGATGGCGTGGTAAACATTATCGGAGCAATACAGAATCGCGAAAACGATGGCTGGGTGCTGGTGTTGCTCATGGGTGTTGTCGGCGTGCTGGTCGGTGCTTACGCGCTACTTAACCCACCTGTGAGCATGCTTGCGTTTCTCTATGTGGTAAGTTTCATGGCGCTGACTTTCGGGGTGCTGATGATTACCCTGGGGCGCAAGGTCAGGGAAGAGATCGATCGCGAGTGGGTGCTGTATCTCACGGGCGCCCTTTCCGTGCTCTTTGGTGTGCTTATCATCTTCCAGCCCGAGTCGGTCGCCACGTCTGTGGTGTGGATGATGGCGACCTGGGCGATTATCACCGGCGTATTGCGTATCGTCTTTGCCCTCTTCGTAAAAAATCTACCGGAGCATGTCGGCAAGCGGCTGGATACCGCGCGTTAGAGTACTGTCCCTGGACACCCGGGTGAACTCTATCGCCATTTACGGCGTTTGGGT
>JAZBNW010000200.1:0-2536 GCA_036350855.1 Halieaceae bacterium | reverse complement strand
CAGTGGAATGCGGCTTTCGACGCGGGCATCTGTGCTGCCCTGGACAAGCCATACATTACCCTGCATGACGAGGACATTGTTCATCCGTTGAAAGAGGTCGATGCCTCAGCGATGGCCTGGGCGACCGCGCCGGGACAAGTGGTGGAGCTGCTGAAGTACGTGACGACTGCCAAGTGACTGCCAGGTCTGAATTTAGCGGTACAAGATAAGAAAAAGGGGTCTGACCCACTGCTGTCCCACATTTTTGTCATGCCCATAGCACCAGTTGCGGTGGGCTCCCTTTCTTCTCCGGGGGCGAAGGCCTGATTATTGTCATCAGGTCCTTCTTTGAGAACAGATTCGTCTGTAGCAGTCTCAGAATTCTCTGCTCCGACCAGCCGGTTTTCGATAGAAATTTCAGGTAGCTCAGCAGTAGGTAAGTACACAGTGCGATCCAGATCTGGGTCAGCACCGCATTCCTCGAGTTGCCGACGAAGGCGTGAATCTTCAGATTTTGTTTGAGCGCTTTGAAGAACAACTCCACCTGCCACCGATCCTTGTACACATTGGCCAGGGTCTTTGCGGACAGCCCGAAATGATTTGTCAGGAAGACGTAATGTTTCCCTGTTTCCGGGTCTCGATAACCGATTCGACGCAGCCGCGGCATCGCCATATGTTTCAGTTGCTGCCCAGTTAGTTCGATCACCTGATCAGAGGTGACACATTGCTCCCGGTTCACTTCCCGGCGCTCTATAACACGGTATTTGGCATTGGTACGCTGGCGGGTAACAAAGAAAATCCCTTTATCCGTCAACTGCTTATACCAACCGTAGTCAGTGTACCCCTTATCGATCACTACCACGCTGCCTTTGGGAAAATCAAACTCGCGCCCCACCGGCACATCGTGCCTGGCGCCATCGGTCACCATCGCAAAGGCAGGAAAATGACCGCGGTGATCCAGGCCCACGTGAAGTTTCATTGCCGCCTTGCTGCGATTGTGATCGGCCCAGGGAAAGATCGCCAGGGAGAGTTCTATCAGGCTGGCATCAAGGGAGAACAACGGATTGTTGAACCGGAACTTATGCTGGGGTGAGAGATTTTGGCAGCGGGACACCAGTTTACCGAACAGCGCCGCATAGAGGGTATAGGGCTGTTTCTCGTTGACCCGTGCCAGTGAGGATTTTGCAATCTGGCGCACGCCCAGATGGTAGCGGCTACCGGTCTGGAGATTTATGTTGGCCTCAATATCCCGCAAGCTTTGCCGGCCGGTTAGTTGCGCCATCATCAGGGCGACAAACTGGTCCCAGCGGCTGATCTTGCGCAATCTCTGTCCCTGGTGATGCTGTTTTGCCAGGGGCTGGAACTCATGTCTGGGGATCAATTGAAGGAGCTGGGAGAGAACTGTGTTAGTATGGGCCAAGGCTTAAATCCTCTGGTTTTTATAGTGTTTGGTCGCACAATCATTGTATCAACCAGTCAGGGTTTAAGCCTTTTATATTTCAAACTGTGGGACAGCAGTGGGGTCTGACCCCTTTTGTGATATGTGCCATGCACACCATACACGCGGCGAGCTGGTTAAGCCTCCGGCACCGTGCAATGCCGGTGCCTGGAAAAAGTCTGCCCCACTGGTCGCCGCAAGCGAGGAAATATATACTGTCTCATTGCCAGCCACTCCATTCGAGCAATGCTGATTACATCACCCGCCTTGTCATCTACACCATGATGCTCCTTAACAAAGCGGCAGCGGACCTGAAGGACGCGGTGCCGCGGCAGCTGTGCCCACACGTCGCGCCGTGAATCGGGAGCAGGCACTGCCCCGCAAGAACAACGATATCGAAATTCTCCGGGCTTTCGCCATCCTGTACATCGTCGTCCTGCACTTGAGCGTACTGCTGCCCGCCAACAGTCTGCCGCTTCTATTTCTCGATCGCATGGACCTCGGCGTCGGCGTCGATCTGTTCCTGGTAATTTCCGGCTTTGTGATTACCTGCTCAGTCATGGATTCGGCCAGCCGCGCCGGCACTACCCGGCGTCCACTGATTCTGGCTTTCTGGATAAAGCGGATATTCCGCCTGCTGCCAGCCGCCTGGACCTGGGTGGTTATTGCCTGTCTCGCCCAGTTGGCGATCTGCATCACTACGGATATCCACTACGAGTTACGGGAGGTTGTCACCACCACGGCGGCCGCCCTGGGTAATGTGATGAACATCTATACTCCTTACTGTCTTGCCAACGGTGGGGGACAGGCCTGCGTGTTGGAAAACTTCGTAGGTCATTACTGGAGCCTGTCACTGGAAGAACAGTTCTATCTGGTATTTCCCTTCCTGTTCTTCTTTGTAAACCGAAAAGCGCTTATCGCTTTGCTGGTAACCGCCATCCTGCTCCAGTTCCTGTGGCAGCGCCCCTACTTCACCTATGCCTGGTACCTCAAGACCGATGCCCTGTGCTGGGGCATACTGTTAGCACTGTTTTCGCGCAGCGTCTTTTATGGTCGTTACGTTCCCGACCTTGTCAGCATGCGCCCTGCCGGCCCGCTGGCCGGACTGGCACTGCTGTT
>JAZBNW010000199.1:0-17041 GCA_036350855.1 Halieaceae bacterium | reverse complement strand
CGATACCCCCCGGGGCGCCTCCCTCACGTATTCCCCCGCCATCGACTGTACCTGCTTCATGAAGTGCCAGGGCGCCAGCAGTGGCTCCAGTTCAGCCGCGGGCACCGGCTTGCTGAACAAATAGCCCTGGATCACATGCGCGCCGTTACCGGTGAGAAACTCGTACTGTTCCTGGGTCTCGACACCCTCGGCGACCAGGCGCAGGTTGAGGCTGCGGGCCATCGCGATGATGGCTACAACCAGGCTTGCGTCATTGTCACTCTTGTCGTACTTGATAACGAAACTGCGATCGATTTTCAGTTCATCCAGCGGGAAGCGGCTCAGGTAGCTCAGGGAGGAGTAGCCGGTACCGAAGTCATCGATCGACAGACTCACCCCCATCGTCTTCAGCTCCGTCAACGCCTCCAGGGTGGCGCCGGCATCGGCCATGACCACGCCCTCGGTCAGCTCCAGTTCCAGCTTGGCCGGCGCCAGGCCTGTTTCCTGCAATACTTCCTTGACCGTCCTGATAAACGCCGAATTGAATTGCAGCGCGGACACATTCACCGCCACCTTGGGCAGCAGCAATCCCTGCGTCTCAAACACCTTCATTTGCCGACAGGCTTCTCGCAGCACCCATTCCCCGAGGGCGCCGATAAATCCCATCTCCTCCATCAGCGGAATAAACCGGAAGGGAGGAATCATGCCCTTTTCCGGGTGCTCCCAGCGAACCAGTGCCTCGGCGCCCACCACCGATCCACTGCGGGTATCCACCTGCGGCTGGTAGTGCAGGACAAACTCATTGCGCTCCAGCGCCTTGCGCAGGTCGGCCTCCAGCTGCAGGCGCTCGACACCCGCTGCGTCCATGTCGCTGTGGTAGAACAGACATTTGTTCTTGCCTGCCGCCTTGGCGTGGTACATGGCGGTGTCGGCGGCCTTGAGCAGGCCATCGACGTCGCTGGCGTCCCCCGGGGCCAGGGCGATACCGATACTGGGGGTCACAACCAGCTCGTGACCGCCGATTTCCATCGGCTCGGCGAGGGCGTCCAACAGGCGCTGGGCGACGATAAGGGCTGAATCGGCGCAGTCGATCTGGTTGAGCACCACGGTGAATTCATCGCCGCCCAGGCGCGATACATCGATCTTCGGGCCTGACTCGACATAATGCGCGACCACGTCACTGTCGCGAACGCAACCGGACAGGCGCGAGCCCACCTCCCGCAGCAACTGGTCACCGGCGCTGTGGCCGAGGGAGTCATTGATCCGCTTGAAATTGTCCAGGTCAAGGAACAACAGTGCGAGCATCTCATTGTTGCGCTTTGCAAGTCGCAACAGCAGGTCCAGCTGCTCGGTAAAAAGCCGCCGGTTCGGCAGCGAGGTCAGGCTGTCGTAATACGCCATCTGGCGCAAGCGGTCCTTGGTCTCGGTCACCTCCATAACGGCCTGGTTCAGTTCCTCGTTACGGCGGGTCAACTGCGAGGTGCGCTCTTCCACCTTCATGCTGAGCAACTGGTGATCGACATCCATTCGGGTTTTATACTTGCTCAGGCCGCTGATAATCCCGTTGAGAATCGTGGCGATTTCCCTCACTTCGCCGGTGCCTTCCACCTCGACGGTTTCGCTGAGTTTGCCCGAGGCGATCTCATCCGCCACCCTGGCCATACGCGACAGTGGCTCGGTGATGCGACGGGTAATTCGCAGGGACAGGTAACTCGAGACCAGCACCAGCAGCAGGCAGGTCATAAAGATAGGCAGCACCATCGGCAAAATGCCCAGCAACACCGCACGCAGACTAATGGCAAGCTGCAGGTATGCGATGACATGCAGGCTCGCAACCCGGTCGGGCTGGACGAACGCCGCGCCAAAATCCGCGGGAGTCAAACCCTCCTGCAACGGATTCAGCACAGAAAACACAGGATAGGTGAGCTGGATCTGGCTGTTCGGACGGGTAAGGGCGGTAACAATGCTTTCGCCGCCAGCTTCAAGCTGACCGTTCAGTACCCTCCGACTGACCTCGGTGGGGCTGGCATTCCCACGCAATACCTCGAAGGGGGGCACTACATTCGCCGAAGCGACTGCTCGCTCGCGACGCAGAATAACTTCACCCTGCGTATCATATAGCACCACATGGGAAACCGCGGAGGGCTCGAGAAAACGGTCCAGCGATAGTTGCAGAGCCTCGGTATTACCGAAGTAGATATCGACCTGCAGATCGGAGAGATTTGCGACGAGATTTGCCGCCCTCTCGACCAGCTGGTCGCGTTCACTGCGGTACTCTCGGACGGCGGTAATACCTGTGGCGACGATCGTCAGGATACCCGTGACGACGAGCACAAGGGCATTGATTTTGCCGGCAATGGTCATGTCCCGCGTCCGCGTCCCCGGCAGTCAAGGCTGCCATATAGTTCTGCAAACAAACCTAACATGACAGTGTTTCCCTGCGCAATGTCGCACTCGACGTTCGGCCAGAAAACGTGTTTCCTGCCGCGCCAGGGCGCAAACGCTACGAGAGCGGAAGCTTATTCCAAAGCCTACAGGGACCGCGCTGTGGCGTGCCCCCCGCCCCACCTGCCGCGGCGGGGCTGTTGCCTGGCGGGGCGTGCCGTTGCCGACAGAGACAGGCGTTCGGGATGCTTCAGCTGTCCGCCGGCCGACGGGATTCGCCCCTGGCGCCACAAACCATACGCACCGTTCTCTGGCAGGTGTCCAGCCAGGGCGTCTTGGTGGGGGTCTTCAGCGCCCGCACAAAACCGCCATCGTGGCGACAGGCGATACTCGTCTTGTTGGGAGTCCAGTCGCCCTCTTTCGGGCGCGGCTTGCGGGCGCTGTAATACCAGATGCCTCGCTTGTCCTGCATGACGTAGTTCGCCTCCGGCGGCAGGTATACTTTCTTGCCCTCGATGACGGCGAATACCTCAAGCTGATCGCCTGGATTGATGTCCACAATTGCGGTAGGGGTTAATGTCAACATGGCCTGCTCTCCGATCCGTTTGACGCAGTGCATGGTTCTCTGCGCCGGTTTGGGGGGGCTGGACTCAGATGACGTCGCGCTCCCCTTGCCTGATCACCGCGAGGTGACGACTCTGTTATAGGACGGGGAGAGGTGGCGCAGCAACGACTGTGATGCCATATTTTTAGTTTTTTTGAATTATGTAGTATTTTCTAGCCATATTTTTATTTTAATTTTTATTTTATTATTATTTTTGGCTAATTTTTGCCATTTTTTTATATCAACTCTGGATCAACTTGATGTACGGGGGAAGCTGCAAACCCGGTTTCAAGGTGCTTAACTGCGCCGGTGCCGCCGCCGTAACCAGTTCCTGTGCCTGCTCGACAGAACTCATCAGCATATGCAGTGAGAGGGCTGCGCGCCCCTCCCTGGTGCTTATCTGCCTTGCGATACCGCCGATAGCCTGCTCCGGCAGGAACTCCAGCAATACCGCATTCACCAGGAAATCCCTGATGATCTGGCGATTCACCTGGTCCTGCAGGTATGACTGGTAACCCTCATCACCGAATACCTGCTGCAGGGCATCCACCTGCCCCAGCGACAGGTCCCCCGAGGAGAACGGCAATTCCTCGCCGAAGGCGCTCTCGAGCTGCTCCACGAGGTGGTCCAAATGCAATTGTTCCAAGTCTTTACTCCATCTGTCCGGCCAGGGACCGGGACCGTCACTATACAAGCGGTTCCCGGGATGCCAGGCTTCGCTGCATGGCGACCAGGTCGGGAATCTGGTAGGTGTGTTCGTTCATACGGAAGGCGGCTGTAGCGTAGTCGCTGAGGGGCTCTTCGAGATCCTCGATCGCCTCCTGGGCCAGGTTGCTGACCCCGAGCCGGGTGCCGCGCACAGCCAGGCCAAAGTACTGACAGGCCTCGCCCCTCTGCCCGAGCACCACGGCTACCAGCCCCGAGCCGCCGCGCTGGTCCCGCCAGGGGGGTGCCCCCTCCCCGCCGACATCCATCACCGGCACGGTCTCGCCGCGCCATTCGATCTCACCGGGCGGGTGATCCGCGGCGGCAGGCACCGTGACAATCTCACCGAGGCAACCCTGCGGCACAACCCATGAATAATCGGCTGCACACGGCAGCAGCACGCAGCACCCGCTAAACGACTCAGTCATCATCTGTCCTCAGGAAAGCTGCAGC
This sequence comes from Halieaceae bacterium, assembly GCA_036350855.1. Lineage (GTDB taxonomy): Bacteria > Pseudomonadota > Gammaproteobacteria > Pseudomonadales > Halieaceae > JARRPM01. The sequence goes on along the minus strand of JAZBNW010000199.1, from coordinate 12,915 downwards.
CTGTGCCCGGTCAATTCATTGATCTGCCCTATCAGCATGCGGAAGTTGAACGGCTTGCCCATGTAGCCATTACAGCCGGCCGCCTGCGCCATGGCCCGATGCTTCAGACCGGTGCGTGAAGTAATCATGATCACCGGTACATGGCTGTAGCGCACAGACTTGCGAATCTCGCGCAGCGCCTGGATGCCGTCTTTCGCCGGCATCTCCACATCCATCAGAATGATATCGGGCAGGCGGTCCGCCGTATTGAGAATGTCGATCGCGACCGCACCGTTTTCAGCGGTAATCGTTTCGACCCCGACGGTTTCAAGCTGGCTGGTGGCGACCATGCGCTGGGTACGGGAATCATCCACTACCATCACCAGCAGCGACTCGTCCCTGCCGGCATCGAGCTGGAGGGTGGAATGGTCCCCGGCGCCGACACTCGCCACCAGGACATTCAGGTCGAGTGCGACAATCGCCTCCCCCGCAGCGGTAGTGGCTGCCCCCGCGACCCCGGCAACCGAGGCAAACTGCGGCCCGAGTGAGCGAATCACCAGCTCCAGCGCCTCCTCGACGTCGTCGATCGCAATGGCCATGTAGCGCTCGGGTGAGCCGGCAATGATTACCGGCACGTCACTGCGCCAGGTCTTCGCGTCCAGGGGGTGACCGTTCTGGCACAGTGTCGCCAGGTAAGCGGGCTCACACTCCATGCCGCCAAAGCGGAGGCAGGTGTTGCCCTGCACCGCGGCAAAAAAGTCGTCCACCGGCACCTGCTCGACTGCGATCAGGCCGCCAAGGGGTATCGCATAGGACTGCTCACCTGCGCTTACCAGCAGTGCGCTATTGACCGTCACCGACGAGGGTACCCGGATATGGAAAGACGTTCCGCGGCCAGGCACCGAGTCGATCTGGATATCCCCGCCCATCTCCTGCAGCTCGCTCAGGACAATATCCATGCCCACACCGCGGCCCGAAATCTGGCTGATGGAGCTGGCGGTGGAAAACCCCTTGTGAAAAATCAGCCGCAGCGCGTCTGCATCGTTCAGCGCATCCACATTCACGTCCAGCCCTTTGCTCAGCGCCGACTCGCGCATTTTCTCCGGGTCGATTCCGCGGCCATCGTCCGCCAGGGTGATAATGGAGTCGGCACCGGCCTTGCGGATATCGATAGTGACCTGACCCTCCGCGGGCTTACCCGCAGCGATGCGCTCCTGGGCGCTCTCGATACCGTGATCCAGGGCGTTGCGCACCATGTGATCGAGGATAGTCTGGCACCGCGCATAGTCGTCGCGGTCGAGGGTGCCCAGCTCGTTGAGCACCTGGAACGAGACCGTCTTGTTGAGGTCTGCACTGACGGTGCGCACCAGGCGGCGAAGGCCCGGTACCAGGCGCGATACAGGCACCACACGAGCACCCCGTATGGAGGAGCCAATCGATGAGATGACCTTGGTCTGCTGCTTGAGCAGCGCCTCCACCTGGGTGTTCTGGCGGGTGGCGAAATCCACGAGATCGGCCAGGTCCTCGACGCCCTCGCGCAGGATGTTTGCGGCCTCCTGCAACTCGGAGTACTGGTCCATTTCCAGCGCATCCATCGGGGCGCCAGGCTGCACACCCTGGGCGGCCACACTGCGCAGGGCCCGGTCGGCAATGGCGGAAATGTGCGCTCTGACAGACGCCAGGCGGCTTTGCATTTCCGTGGAAGCGCGCTTGCCCCGGGTAACGCTCTGGGCCGTACGCACGCTGAGCTGTTGCGCCTGGTTGCTGAGATTGAGGAGATGGTCCAGTTTTTCCGAGGTAATGCGCACGGATTGTTGCGCAGCCAGTGCCCTGGCGCCGTCGTCGGCAATTTTCTTGGCCAGTTGGCGCGCCCTGGCGTCGGCGGGGCTCGGCGGGGTCTGCGCGGCAACCACCGCTTCGGGTTTGGGCAACTCGACCACATTGCCGGCAGGGGCCGCTTCCGGCTCCTGGCTGGATTCGGGCTGCTGCGCGGCCTGACCCGCAGGCTGGGGCAGCTCGTGCATAATATCCGCCCGTGTGTCCTGGATATGATCGAGCCCGCGCACACAGGCGTCCAGCCAGGCGTTGACGATACGGAAATAGTCTCCCTCGGCTCCCGGCTGTGGCCGGGGCAGCGCGGTCAGCAGCGTCTCAAAATTGTGAATGAGCGTGCCGTAGTAATGCAGCCCGACACCCTTGGCAATACCCTTGATGGTATGCAGGATCCGGGTGACCACCACGTATGCACTCTCGGAGGAGATGTCTCTTTCCCAGCAAGCCACCGCGTCCTCGAGTTTCTCCAGTTCGGAAGAACCCTCCTCGACGAAGGCCTCCAGGAAGTCGGCGAATATTTCACCGCCACCGGGGCTGGCATGGGAAAAGGTGATGCCCGCCGGTATGCATGAGAATTCGCCGGCCGGAACCGCTGACGCAGCCGACACTGCAGCGGGCTCTTCCGGCTCGCTGACAAGCTCCAGACTGGCGGCGGCGGAAAACTCCCCGACATCCAGGCCGCATATCTCGTCAGCCTCACTCTCCAGAAAGCCGAGGCTCTCAAACAGCGCGTCAATATCCGCCTGGGGCTCGTCGCCGCTGTCGGATACGTCGGAATTCAGCCCCTGGGCAAAGATATCCTCGGCGAACACGGAGAAACCATCACCGGGCTCCGCTGTCGCATCCGTACCGGCAGGAGTGCCGGCAAGCCCGCCGGGAATCCCATCCGCTTCCTGTGCCGAATAGTCGGCCAGGTCGAGATCCGCAAACATATCATCGAGCAGGCTGTCCTCGGACTGCATATCCTCTTCGCCGAAACTGGCGGCCTCGCCGGTCAGCCGGGTCGTATCCGCAAAATTAGTCGGATCCGACAGCCAGCCTGACATCTCCTGGCCGGACATCCCGCTGTCACGGCTTTCAGGCTCGCTGGCCTCCAGTGTATCGAGTGGCGCTCCGGGCAGGACAAAGCCCTGCTCAAATAGCCGGTTGTAGAGCTGCCCCGACTCCTGCTCCACAAGGCGCAGATACAGCGCATCGACTTCTGCCTGGCGCAGCTGGTGGAGAGAGGCCAGTGCCGTGGCGCCCAGGCCAATAGCCGGCTCATAGCCCTCGGCAAGCAACTGTGCGACGCTGCCGGGATCCGTCCCCAGCATTACCTCCGGCTGCACTGATCCGGCGGCCAGCCCGAGTTCCGCCAGGCGAGCGGCAAGAGCGTCCGACAGCTCTTCCATCAGTTGTGGAATCATTTGGGTAATATTGGCAACGGCCTGGTCAGTGACCCCACTCGAGCGGTGGAAGTCCTCATGGTAATCGATGGCGTCCACTGGATTGGCGTCATAGCCGGCCTCTCCCTCTAACGGCTCCAGGGTCAGGTCGTCGATTTGCGCCTCGACATCGTGGAGCTGCTCACCATTTAGCAGGTAGCTGTCGAATGCCTCTTCGTCGGAGGGCGGCTGGAACGCCGCCATGTAAGCGGCCACGTCCGGGCTGTCCGCGACAGCCGCTACGCCCTCTTCCGCCTGCGCCGCCGGCTCTGATGTATCAGCGGCGGTAACCACCTCATCATTGGCGACGGTGAGCGGGCTGCCCGGGTTCACGAGGCGGAGCACAGGTGCCTCGCTGAATACTATCGGCGATGCCGGCGTGTCCTGTTCGCTCATCACACCGGTTCCAGCCTGGTCCGCGAGATCGACCGGCTCCGAATCGGCCTGCATCACCGGTCCGGATGAGCCACCGGCGGGGGCCCTGGTTCCACCTTCCCCGGCCTGCCGCTCGGGTGCACCAGCTCTGGCCCCGGAGGTGGCCCGCTTGACGACAAGATACTTCTCACCGATATCGTCTTCTTCGCCGAGCCCCAGGATATCCGCGCCCTCGGAGATCAGATCGCCGGTAGCGACTGACGAGGATTCGGAACGCCTCGAATAGTCGATAGCCATAGGCTCGGAGAGAGATTCCTGCCGCCGGGTCCTCGCGGCACTGGTGGTGTCGGGCATACTTGCATAGATATCGCCGCTTTGGGTCTCCGAGGAGATAACGATTTCCTCGTCGATGTAGGTTTCGAGATCGTCGGCTCCAACCGAGCCGCGGGTCATGGGCCGCCGTGCCACCTCCAGCTCGTAATCCGTGAGCCCGGTATCGACCTGGGCCGTCTGCTCGACGGTAAACAGTCGCTCCTCGGGCTCTGACAGGTCTATATCCAGCAACCAGTTCAGGTTGCCCGCCTGGGACTCTTCGGTCACTTTGGCCGGATCAGTGCCACTGCGCTTGTCTGTTTTGTTATCCATGTGCACGGTAAACCTCCAATATCCTTTGTGGCCATCGGCTGCCTCGGCAGCAAGCCTATGGGCTGTAAGTCCCTGATACAGGTACGGGACTTGCAAGGGTAGCGGGCCCTTGCATTGCCGGTTTTGCCTGGATTATCTCCTCGGCGACATCCCTCCCACCGGATTTCGCCATGACAAAACAGCGGTTGGTCAGTTGACGGGTATTCATGACATCCAGCTCTCCCGCCTCCCGGTAGGAAGCCACCAGCGCAGGCAGGGTGGTAATCACCTGCTGCACCAGGGTCTGCACCGCGCTTGTCGGTGCCAGCTCACCGTCGAGTACCCGATCGAGCATGTCCTGCGCGGCCCATCCCAACTCACCGAGAATGTTAGCGCCAACGGCACGGCCGTTCCCCTTAAAAGTGTGGAAATGTCGTCTTATATCCCGCAATACCTGATTCGGCTCGGGATCCAGGGACCACGCTTCGCCGAGGCGGGTCAATTCGCTGACAATCTCCTCGGCTTCCTCGATGAAAACTTCGCGGAATTCCGGTGAGATTTCCGCATCCTTTATTACGTTTGCCGCTTCGGCGGCTACGGGGTTTGTAATATCGGCCCCCGTGGATATCTGCTCCCGCCACTGCGCCAGCTCCGCCGCACGCTGCTCAGCGTAGGCAATCATGTGGGAGGTATCGTCCAGAGGATCGATCAGCGACCGCTGCAGATGCAGCTCGATCTGGGCGAAGGCGTCAGCAAAGCAGCGGAAGGCGTCATCCTCGCGAACACTGCCCGCCCTGCTGGCTGCCGCCAACCAGGTAAGACACTGCTCGATGACCTGCCCTTCGCGCTCCATCCCGGAGAATGACAGGGCACCGGAAATCTCGCCCAACAGCTCCAGCGACAGCTCTATGGCCTTGCGATCGGGCATATCTTCCTGTTGGTCCAGATACTCCCGGGCCAGACGATAAAGCAAATCGATATCGGCATGCCCATCGTCGGCGTCACGCACCGCCCGGCGCAGCTCCTCGTGCCCCTGGTCGCTCTTGTTCAGGTGACGATTGAGGGCCATGGTGAGGCGCATAAGGCTCTCTTCATCCGCCGGCTTTCTGGCCAGGGCGCTGGCAAGCGCCTTGCGACGAAGAATCGTGTGCAGGTAGTTCTCCACCATGCCCATGTGGGCGAAGGTGGCCGTCACAACACTTGCCCGCAGTTCGTATTCCTTGCTGGAGAATGAACTGGAAAGACCGTGCTGCAGTTTATGGTCGATGTCGAGCTTGACCTCCACGATACCCCGGATGACCTCACTCACCGCCTGTTCGTGCTGCGAATCAGACTCCCGATAAAGCCCCGAGTAGAGTTCAGCGAGCTTGACGCGCGCGCGCTGCAAGGAATCCGCGTGGTTGATCTGGCTCGCTGCCACGAGCCGGTACTCGGCTGCCTCGATAGCATCCAGGGCGGTGGTGTCGTAGTCCCCGTCCGTCGAGGAGCCCGCGGAAAGCAGGTCGTTGTTGTTGAGGAACTCGACTGCGCGGTTGAGCTGATCCATTGCGCCGCTCAGGGCGGTAATCAGCGCATCGATGTGGACCAGGCCGCGACTTGCTGTCTCGACAGTCGTGTCATCGATGCCGAACACTTTGCGTATCTGGCTGATGTGCACCGGCCGGGATTTGCAGGCGGCAATGTAAAAAAGTATGAGTTGAAGGTTGTCCTCGAAGTCCACCGACGGATCGAGCGCACTGCCGTTCTCCCGCGCGTACTTGATGAGGAACGCCCCGGTCTTGAAAATCTGCGCGATGCATTCATCGGGCACGATAAGGCCGCCGGCAATACCCTCACACAGGCCGATCATCGCGAACCAGAAGCGCTCCGCCTCGGTACCGGCAAACAACAATTGCATTTTGCGGGCCACGCGGGCGACCGTCTTCATGCTCTCGCTGACATTGCGACGGCGCAGTGCCAGTTTCGCCATCTCGAGATACAGCGCCAGCATGACGTTCGCCCGGCTCCTGACCTCCTCATCCGAGGCCGGGCTTGCACCGTCTGTGATGCCGGCGTTGTGGGGAATCGCCATGTGGAAAAAGAAGGCCTGCGGCCGTGGGCGCTCTCCAAGCCAGCGACGCAGGTCATTGACGTGCTGCTCGAGGCCCTGGCCGGTATCCTGCCGTGCGTTCTGGGTGTGCGCCAGGTAGGCGGGCAGTACCTTGAGCGCCTGCATCAGGCCGCCCATCGTGAGTTTGCGCCGCTCGCCCGACACCTTGTCCTTGTAGATGAAATTGAGACTGCGCTCCATCTCCAGGGTGAGCATTTCGCCCTTTTTCATACCCAGTGCACGCAGGGTGGAGGTGATCTGGTGAACCGCCCACATGCAATTGAGCAGCGGGCTCTTGTCAGCGGGGTTGTTGCTGTACTCGACCAGCGAGGTCTCAGCACTTTCCGCCTGCTTGTTCATCAGCCCGGCTACCCACTTCAGGGCAACGATATCCGGTTTACTAGCCACTAGGTCAACCTCCACTTTTTGCTTCCAGCACATATGCTCTGCCATGACGGCCGGCGCATAGAATTTGTTACACAGACGCCCTGCTTGGCTCCGCGGATTCCAGGGCACTCATGTCCTCTTCCCGATACACAGTGGATGCCACGCCAATTGGCTCCAGTTCATCCACGCGGATCGACTGGGTGTCGGATACCCGATTTCCGGAATCCGCCCTGAACTGGCCCAGGCTCTCCGAAGCGTCCTGCATGGCTCGCTGCAACCGGGACACGCCAACCCTGGTGGATTCGCTCACCTTGGCGATCTCCAGGTTTCTCTCGCGAATCTGGGTCATCGAGCTGTTCATATGCAGGGCGCTGACCGCCGATTTACCCGCGGCGTCATCGACCGAGCGAATGATGGAGCTGATTGCTGCCGAACCCGAATTGATCTCTTCCAGTGAACCATCCAGTCGATCTATGTACTCCAGGATAGTCACAACGGTACCGACGGTATTTTCCATACTGGCCAGGTTTTCAGCAGACATATTCTGCAGCATCCTGACCTCGGATATGATCTTGCGACCCTCTTCACCGGCTTCGCGCAGCAGGTCGGCGATCGCTTCGGCAATGCCCAGGAAAGGACGCCCGTATTCTCCCGCTTTCTCCGCCTCAATCCTGGTATTGATCGCCACCACCGAAATCTTGGTATTGAGTGCCTGGATATATTCTGCCGCCGCGGTCACGGACTGGATCAGCTCGCCCTGGCGCTTGGCGGACTTGGAGGTCTCCTGCACAGACTCGCGAACATCGACCGAGGCCTTCGACATATCCTTGGTCAGCTCATAGCCCTGGGCTACCTGCTGGCAGTTGCGGTCGGATGTCCTGGCGGCCTCGGCAGTTGAGGTCTTGATCTCCTCGCTGGTACGGACCATTTCCGTCGCCACGGTAATGGACTCGCCCACGGAGCGGGTAAGCTCCTTGCCTTTCTCAACCAGGGCCCTGGCCGACAGACCTATCCTTTTAATCTCATCTATCGAGAGGTCAAACGGTCCGCGAATATTCTGGATGAGTTGCTTCTGCTGTCCGGTTGCTGCATTGATCTGTCGTGCAATCCCGGCCAGCGCCTTGTTGTCCTCGGAGACGCTTACCGTCAGGTCACCGCCGGCGATCTTTTGCAGGGCCGTGTTGATTTCCGCCACGCCTTTGCCGATTGAGCGCGCGCGGCGGCGCTGGCCCAGGAACTGAAGCAGGAGCAGGGCTATTGCGATGATCGCCGGCACGGCATAGTAGGCTACAGGCACCGGCCGCGGCGCAGTGCCTGCCACGGCGAGTCCATTGACCCTCGCAACCAGTGCATCCAGTGACTCATCGAATGCATCGGTCATGGAAAGAATCGTCTCGCGGGCGGCAGCAGCCTCGCTCAGTTCAGCCGAATCCCGCACTATGCGATCGAGTGCGGTCGATACCGTGGAGAACTTGCGGAAGGCTGAACTCATCGCCTCCACCGCCGCGGGGTCAGTGATTTTCCTTATCTCCCGGCTCTCATCCCCCCTGGTCAATGCTTCCAGGTTGGCCAGCAGCTCGGCGGAGTCGGCCTTGAGCTCGCGGGTGAGATTGTCGCTTGCACCGCTGCCGGCGAGCACGCTGTTGATGTTGCGGTTGATGCGCTCGTTCAGCCACAGGTTCTTTTGCGCCATGGAGTTCGTCACAGACCCGTATTTCTGCTCACGCACGATGTCTGCGACCTCGGCAAACTCATCCTGCATGCTGTCCATCTGGCTGCCGTACTTCTTTACCACGTCGTGTGTGAAGACGATCTCCGGACCCGCATCGACAAGGATCTGGGCAGCCCGCTTGATCGGCTGCCAGGCAACATCAACGACGCTCAACTCCTGGGCGAGCTGGTCTGAATTGACCAGGCCTTTCTGCTCGTCGAAGTAGGCGACCCTGCGCGCGAGATCCTGGAAGGTGGATTCCCGGCCCTGGGCGCTCTGCCATGCACTGGCAGCCACCTGGCGACCGATCAACCGCATTTCTTCCGCGGCGAAGCGACTTTCCATCGTTACCGGTTGGCTATCCGCAAGGGCATGGGTGCCGAGAAGTGCAGGCACCAGGCATGCCACGGCGCCGGCTCCTGCAAGGGTCTTGCGCAGTTTTGTCGTTAATATGATTGCTACGTTACTCATCACTCATCCCCTCGTTTGAAACCGCCACAGGTATCGCCGCATTGGACAAATCGCTGTCGGTCACCAATCTTTCAACATCCAGAATTGCCAGAAATCTCTCGCCATCATGAAATCCGCCCAGGGTGAAGTCGGCAAAATCCTCGTCAACTTCATACGCCATGTCGCGATCTTCAAGGGGGAATTTCATGTCCCGCTCGACATCGCTCAGGGTGATTCCGAAGTAGAAGCCGGGCCGGCGAATGACCATACAAAAGTCCCGCACACGACCCGCGTAGGGGCGGTGACGGAAGAGGACGTCCCCACTGATGATCGGCAACAGCCCACCCATGTAGGCGGCCACGCCCAGCACCCATGGCTTGGTGCCGGGAATCGACGTCACTGCCGGCGTTTCGATGATTTCATCGATCTCGCCCGCACCGACCAGCAGGGGCACACCGGCAATGCCCAGGGATGTCCCCATCCAGGTCATCGGCGCGCTGGCCAGCGCGGGTGTAAAGGCCCCATTTGCAGCGTGTAACTGCTCAAGCTTTGCAACCGCCTGTAGTGCTCGACTGGACATGGATCAGGCAGCCTTGCGCTTGCTGGTGTGCTTGTGAATCAGCTGGCGCAGTACGCGCTCTGGCGGGATCTTGGTGACATGCGCCGTGGCTCCACGGGCTTGTCCCTTGGCGATATCGAAGATACCGTCGGAGGAAGACAGCATCACCACCGGCGTATTGCGTGTGTCTTCCGCATTACGAATCAGTGTGCATGTCTGGTAGCCATCCAGCTCCGGCATGGTTATGTCAAGGAAGATGATGTCCGGCTTGAAGCGCCTGAGCATGCTCAGGGCCTTGTAGCCGTCCTCCGCACACTCTACCTCACAGCCCATAGCCTTGAGTGTGTGGGACATCATCATACGGATGGTTTTTGCATCATCCACGATGGCGATTTTTACGCCAGAAATATCCATATCTTCATGTTGATCGTTCATTGTCGCCCTCAACTTTCTATCCAGTCCTGTCATGCACGGCACAACAGAGGTTGCAGGCACAGTATTCGCGTGTGCCGACAGCGCCATCAAGGAAAAACTGGACATTTGTAGAGAAACTGACTATTTCGCGCCGTGACCGGGCAAATAGCGTGCACCAGTACCTGCCGGGGGGTGCAGACAGGGTGGATCAGGCGCCCCGGGCGCTGCCGGAAGCGCCGGGGCAGGAGCGTTTATTCCGCGGGAAACATGTAGTTCCTGAACGGCTCCAGGTGGCCCGGCTGAAAGTCCTGCAGTTCGTAGATATTGAACTTCTGCATCAGCGTCAGGCAGCGCTGGAACACCTTGTCGGCGTCGTAGGCAGACGGCGGAATGGCATATTCTGCGGTGAGCTGCGCGAAAATCATCGAGGCGATCTCACGCCGGGTACGGTCCTCGCGATAGACGCCGTGGCTGATGGGAGAAGACACGATCGGCGAGCCATAGACCAGGAAGGCTTCCCAGCGTTTCGGGTCCTGGTTGTGTTCAAGCTGGCCGACGAGGAACCTGACCATGTTGTGCAGGTCCAGCCGCGACGGCAGAACGTCCTTCTGCAGCCAGTTACGCACGTCCGATTCTCGCCAGCTGCTGTTGATCCCCATCACCCCGAGAACGCGGCCCTCGGTCTGCGCCGGTGCCGCACCCGCGAGATCCCACAACATGTTCAGGCGCGCAGAAAAACCCAGGCACAGGGGCAGCTGGGTCTCGGCGATAGCCTGGTACTGCCGGGCATATTCCTGCACCGGCTTTCTCCTGCCCAGGGTACCGCCGGACGCTTCCTGCCCCGCCTTGTCCTGTTCCGTGTTCGCTGCCATGGCCCGATTCACCTCTTTAATGGTTCTGCATGTCCTGCACGCGTTTTTGGTAGGTGGGGACCGATACACCCATTATCCTGGCCCGGTCCGCCACGCTGAGACCCTCGCACTGGCGCTGGACATGGGACATCAGCACACGCTGAACCATGTCCTGCGGTGGCGCTTCCATGGCGCCGGCCTCCTTGATCCACTGTCTGATCAGGCGGTGAGGCGTTTGCCACAGTGAGCTGGAACTGCGTTCATGATCCCTGGAGAGGACCTTGGGCATCCAGCGCCCTATGTTGCGCGGTTTGGTCTGGAGGAAATCCGCGGCTGCGCGCATATTGTCCCGGTAGCGCTCACACACCGCCAGGATGACCTCGTCATCAAGCCAGGAACCCAGGGGTTTGATCGCTTCCAGTTCCAGCAGGCTGTGAAGGGCCTCTCCCAGGGCGACACTGAGCTCTTCCAGGGTCGTGGGGGTGTAGGCCTCCTCCTCTTCAGGCATATCCACCAGTGCCTGCAGGAAGGCGCGCCGGGCGGGCGGTCCCGCGCGGCCGGCGGGAGACAAACCCTTGAACAGTCCCAGGTCGACAGGCGTTATCCACTCCTTCGCGGTTTTGTCCAGCGCGTTGACTATGCATTCGCGCATCTCACTGATATTGCCGGGCCATTCGTGCTGCAGCATGGCCTGCTCCGCATCGGGCGTGAAGCCCGCCAGTTTCCGGTCGCGGCGAACCGCTTCCTGCGCCAGGATCTTGTGCGCCCAACGCAGCACGGCGCGCTTGCGATCCTTTATGGGGGGCACTCGAATCGGGTAAGCGGCGAAGACGCTGGCGAGCCGGTCGTTCAATCCACCAAAACGAACCAGGTGTTCCAGGCTGTCCGGGAACAGGGCAATGATCCTGGCGGTGGGCAGATACCGGGGTGGGTTGGTGTCGGCCAGGATACGGCTACTGATCTGCCTGGCGAGCTTCAGCTGGGCATCGGGGTTCATCAGGTGTGGCGACTTGAACACCAGGGTCTTGCCCCTTGATCGCTCGAGTTCCCTGGCAATGCGGTTGAGGGCGTCCTTGCGACCGCGAAACTCCCTGCAATCGATAGCCACCAGCTGTTCCGGCGTCCCGCCCGATTCCTGGTGTATCACCTTGGCGACATAGAGCTTACCCGTGCCGCGCGGCCCGATAACGGCCACGGGCACATCGAGCCTGGACAGGAAAACAGCCTGGTCGATAGCGCCTTCCATATTATCGCCGACATAGCCGTCGATCTGGTCTTCCAGCGGTCGCGGTGCGACCGGCTGCGGCTGGGACGGCGCCTGTTTCGCCTGCCGCCAATCCGCCAGTCGCGCGATCTCTACGGCAAGATGATGGAGTGTCGCCGCATCGGGGCGGAAATTCCCGGCGCCGGCCTCCACGTAATGCAGCGCCATGTAGCCCAATACCCGCTCGTAAAGCCTGAGGGGAAAGGCCGCTGCAGCGGCCTTGCCGCCGCCGATACGATCGGACCCGGCCAGTTGCGCGGTGTCGAGTTTGCGCACCAGCTGGCGCAGCGGACGCGGCAGTTCTTTTTCAGCGAGCTCTGCGACGCCGCCCTGCGAGCCTGCCGCGCCCTGGACGAATTCGTAGTCGTCGTCAAAGCGTCGGCGATAAATCGCCACCGCCGAAACCCCGGCCTGGCCAAGGGTGATGGCGATGACTTCCGCAAGATAGTCCTCGCCACGCTGGGGATCCGCCGTCAGGGCCGCGATCTGCGCCAGGTAGCCACGCGACGCCCCCGCGTCGGAAACGGGCGCGAAGATGCCGTCTGCACTGGCCGCGCTTGCGCCGATACGTTGCTCGTCGTCCTCGTTCGCCGCGGCTATCAGTTCACCGACCGTCAGGCGCTGCAGCCTGAGCAGGGCATTGTTAGCCGCGTTCAGTGCCGCCAGCGGGCTCTGGTCGCTGCCGCACTGGGCGAGCCCGATACGAACCCGGGCGCCATCGAGCAGCGGGGCCAGGTGAGACAACAGGGCCCTGCTGATATCCTGGCCCTGTTCTATCGTGACATTGCGCAGTGCCAACGGGATCGCAGTGCCCACGGGCATGCCCACATCACCCTTCCCCGGCACGATCTGTTGCAGGCCAAAGCGAATATCGATCATCCGTCTGGCGGTCTCGTTGCCGTCTCCTGCCTCCTGCGGCCCCGCTCGATCCACCGCCAGCACCGCCACCACATCT
>JAZBNW010000198.1:0-4047 GCA_036350855.1 Halieaceae bacterium | reverse complement strand
CGGCCTTAACGAGGTGGAATATTGCCTTACCGCCGCCGCGCCGACGCCGCCCGCGCTGATCCACTGGTGGGAGGACCTGGGCCTGACCCTGATGGAGGGCTTCGGTCAAACCGAGGCCATGGGACTGATTCTCTCCAGCCACGAACAGCGCCGGATCGGGTCTATCGGAAAGCCCATCGGGGAAGTCGAGTACAAGATCACCGAGGAGGGTGAACTGGCCGTCAAGGCCGCCGGCTGTACCCCCGGCTACTACAAGCAGGCGGACAAGACCGCCGAACTGATCCGGGACGGGTGGCTGCATACCGGGGATAAAGTCAGGGTGGATGAGGACGGCTTCCTCTACATCACCGGTCGGGTAAAAGACTATTTCAAGACCATACAGGGGAAGTTTGTCGCCCCCCCGCCCATCGAGGGCGCCTTCGCGAGAAACCCCTATGCCGAGCAACAGTGCCTGTTGGGGCGCGGGTTTTCCAAAACGGTCATGGTGGCAGTGCTGACAGAGGAGGCCCGGAATGCACCCGAGAAGGAAGTCGAGGAGTCAATCCTCAGCACCGTTCGCGAGGTCAATGACGAGATCGAAAAGCACGCCCGCATCGGTGCCGTGATCCTGACACGTGAGCCCTGGAGCATCGAGAACGAGGTGCTCACGCCCACCCTGAAGATGCGCCGCGAAAAGGTGGAAGAGCGCTTCGGTGAGTTGGCGGAAGAGCTGGCGCGCAAGTCGGCGGAGCAGGGAGAACTATTGCTGCGTTGGCTCTGACGGCTGCCAATCCGGTTTATGCACAGCAGTCGGGCCTGGCGAACCCTTGCGGTTTCACCGACTGTATTCGCAGCCGGGCGCTGGCTCGCCACGGACAATCGATGTGACTGGTGGTCATAATGAATCTCGAGTTTTCTGAAGACGATAAGTTGATCCGGAACCAGGTAGATAAATTCCTGGAGAAAAACTGCACGATGGATGAGGTTCGCGCAGTTCTGAATGGGGAGAAAACCTACGCCGAACATGCCTGGCGCGGCTTGGCCGGGATGGGCTTGATGGGCATCAACGTCCCCGCCGAATATGGCGGTGTCGAGACGGGTTATCGCAGCCTCTGCCTTGTGGCACAGAGTATTGGCCGGTTTGCCGCCCCTGTCCCGTTTTCCTCTTCAGTCTATCTTGCCACCGAAGCGCTATTGCTGTTTGGCACACGGCAGCAGAAAAGCCACTGGCTGCCGAAGTTGGCAGCGGGTGAAGTCATCGGCGCACTTGCCGTCACTGAAACGCTTGAACAAGTGAGTGATGCCAAGCTCGGGTGCGCAGTAAAACAGGGCGTCCTGAACGGTAAAAAGCTGGCGGTTGCAGATGGGGGTATTGCCGATCTGGCCATCGTGCTGGCAAAGGGTAGCGCAGGGCCAGCGATGTATCTCGTTGAGCTGTCCGGCGATGGCGTTGAAAAGCTCAACGTAAAAACGATCGACCCCACCCGAAATACGGCAAGCCTCACGTTTACAGATGCCGGCGCCGAATTATTGGGTGTTGATGGCGATGGCTGGCTTCAACTCGAGCGCCTCTATGATCGGGCGGCAGTGTTGTTTGCCTTCGAACAGATCGGCGGGGCGCAAGCCGCCCTGGACATGGCGGTAGAGTACGCCAGGCAACGCTATGCCTTTGGGCGCCCGATCGGCTCGTTCCAGGCGCTCAAACATATGATGGCTGATATGTATACGGCGCTCCGGCTCGCCGAATCCAATTGCTTTGCGGCCGCGGCGGCTCTTGCGAGCCAGGCCGATGATTTGCCCCTGGCGGCGGCAACGGCCAGAGTGTCAGCCATCAAAGCCTTCCAGCTGTGCAGCAAGGACAATATCCAGGTGCATGGCGGTATGGGCTTTACCTGGGAATTCGATTGCCATATCTACTATCGTCGCTCGAATTACCAGACCCTGCAGCTGGGCGGATTGAGTGTGTGGGAGGGCAGGCTCGTCGACCTGATCTCTGCCCGGGCCGCAAAACCCGCCACCGATACCTCGGCGCTGGAGTTTGATGAAGCGGGCGGGGCGTTCAGGGAAGAGGCGCGACATTGGCTTGCCGAGAACGCGCCCAGGCATCTCAAGAATCACCTCGAAGCCAGCGTGTTTGCTTCCCTCAACACCGGCGATGAAGACCCGGTTGCTGCGGCAAAAGCCTGGCAGAAAAAGAAAGCCAGCGGAGGCTGGGCCGCACTGATGTGGCCAAAGGAATACGGTGGTCGCGGCGCTACACCCCTCCAGAGCATTATCTGGAGCCAGGAAGAGGGCGTATACGGCAAACTTTCCGGGCTGTTCATTATTGGTCTGGGCATGTGTGGTCCCACTCTGATCGCCTATGCATCAGAAGAGCAGAAGCAGCGCTACCTGCCCAAACTGGCAAGCGGGGAGGAAATCTGGTGCCAGTTATTTTCAGAACCCGGCAGCGGATCGGATCTGGCCGGGTTGCGCACCAGGGCCGAGAAAGACGGCGATCACTGGGTAATCAATGGCCAGAAGATCTGGACTTCAGGTGCGCAGCATTCCGACTATGGCATCCTGATAACCAGGACGGATCCCGCAGTGGCAAAGCACAAGGGCCTGACCATGTTTTTCGTGGACATGCGCTCCGAGGGCATAGAGATCCGTCCCATCAAACAGGCAAACGGTGCCAGCGGCTTCAATGAGGTTTATTTCGATAATGTACGGATTCCCGACGCCCAACGCCTCGGCGAAGTAGGGGATGGCTGGCGGGTATCTCTGACCACATTGATGAACGAGCGCCTGGCCATCGGGGGAGCGATCAGTACCGGTGTCCCCGATTTTATCGACCTGCTCGAGTCGCTTGCCCTGGGTGATCAAATGGCCATCCAGCGACCTGACGTACAGGCAAGGCTGGCAGAGTTTTACGTGAAGTCTGCCGGCCTGAAAAACTCCGGTACCCGCGCGATCAACCTCGTTGCCAAAGGCGGTATGCCCGGACCGGAGAACTCTATCGGCAAGCTGGTGGCGGGGGAACTCATGCAGGAGCTTGCCAAGCTGGCCCTGGATTTGCAGGGCTTTGGAGCCGTCATTGACGACCCGGAGATAGCCGAGGGCGCATCGCGCTTCCAGGCGATACTGTTGCGTTCGCCGGCGGTACGCATAGAGGGCGGTACGGATCAAATCCTGCGCAATATTATTGCCGAGAGAGTGCTGGGTTTGCCCGAGGATATGCGCGCAGACAAAGGCTTGCCGTTTAACGAAATTCCGACGGGACTCCGATAGTTCGCCTCTGAGGGGCAGCTAAATGGACATTGCAATTATTTGCGCAGCTGTTCCCTCGGACATCTATTTAACATAATAATATTATTGCTGCGTGATATGCACCGCTTATCCTGGATGCAAGTCGTCGCCCTCGAGGCATCCGGGTAGTGAGGCTGTGGTGTAGCGCAGGGTTCCCATACGTACATGGAAAGCTTCTATCAGCGGGGCTCCATTCTGAAATAGCTATCGAGGACGTTGCCGGCCAGGCAAGGCGGTTTATTCATTGGTGATATCCCTACAAGACAGTGCCTTTTGTCCGGGCAGTTAACCCACTGAAGGACCGAAAATACCCGTTGGATATGCCTGCTAACGGCTATGGCCGACGTATTGGCGCGCCGCTGCTTGCACAGTCGGCTATCAGGGGTCGGGAAAAGTAAAACCATGCGCGTAGCGACGCGCTGAAAAATCCTGCAGATCCTTTCTAGCGCAGTCCGGAGAGGCCGTGGGCACATCGTGCGAGCTGCCCGGGGGAAGCAAGCCGGGATAACTGGCAACCGTTTGAGCTTGTCGGCCCATATGAAAGCTGCGCGTGGTCTTCGTCGTGCGCCACAAAAGAAACAGCTGTGAATTCGCATGCCTCATGCCTGGCGAGGGAACCAGGTGGGCGCAGAGCAATTCCAGCGCTTGTATGCGTAATACATGCCAGCGCAGACGGGGGCGAAATTGCCCAGCCTCCATAAAACCCCTGATAACCCCTGATAACCAGCAGATCTGTCCATCCGTATAATTATCCACATATGCGCATAATATATATTATGT
>JAZBNW010000197.1:0-30319 GCA_036350855.1 Halieaceae bacterium | reverse complement strand
TCAAGCGGAAACTCAAGAACTCAAGGGGTCAGAGTCCTTGAACCATCAGTCAGAGGAAATAGTTCAAGGACTCTGACCCCTTGAATTTAAAGAAACCGGGCAAACAAAAACAAGCCGAGCATGGCAAAGGCGATCGCCATCTTTGCGGCAGTACCCAACAACAGTCCCACGGTCGCGCCGATGCCCGCGCGCCCGGCGGCGTGCAGATCATCCTGCTCGGTCAGCTCGCCCAGTACCGCACCGATGAAGGGGCCCAGCAGGATGCCCGGCAGGCCAAAAAAAATGCCCACCAGTGCTCCGATTGCGGCGCCTATGGCCGCCTTGGAAGACGCACCGAAGTGCTTCGCCCCGAGTGCGCCGGAGATGAAATCCACCAGATAGGCGAGCACGCTCATGACGGCGAGCACGGCGAGGGCGCCATAGCCCACATACTCGAAATCCTCAGCCCAGGCAGCGATAAAAAAGCCGGCGAATAGTAGCGGCGGTCCCGGCAGCGCGGGCAGCAACATGCCCGCTATCCCGATTGCCACGAGAACCGCGCCGAGCAGCCAAAGCGCTATCACTGTTTCCATCAATACGGTCTCCGCAGGATTCGACCGGATTGTATACCGATTCGCAGGCGCCTGGTGGTTGCAAGCAGACCGGCCGGGCGTCATCATCCACCTCATGGGACTTTCAAGCCAACTTTGCGGCCGCCGGCTGGCAGCATTTGGGGCCGTGACCTTACTCGCGACCCTCTTCCTGCCGGGCTGCGCCTTCCTGGCGGGCACACCCCCCGCCACCTTCGCCACCCCCGTGCCGAGCGATCGATTCCCCGTTCCGCCGGAGGGTGACGACATCGTGGGCAGAGTCCAGGTGGCCATCGCCCGCGACGGGGACACCCGGCACCAGGGCGATACCCTGGAGCCACTGAAACAGCTGCTGGCGGCCCGGACGGGCGACCGGCCGGTGGAGGTAAACCAGGAGCGGGCGCAGCAGGTCGCCCTGGAGGCGCGCGGACTTCCGGTGGCCATCTCCGGCGGGGGAGCGGATGTCGAAATGCTGCTCGCGCTGGCGCCGCGGGTTGCCAGCACGCCGCCCTGGGTGCTTGAGGATTACGACATCGAAGAGCTCAGGCAACTTCCCACTTACTGATTCAGGAAAGATCGTGGCTGGCGAATTGCCACGCCGGTTGCAGTTCATCCCGGGACAGGGTTCGTTCAAGCCCGGGGCCGTCGCACCGATATCATGAAAGATCCGCGAGAAAACTATCTATCGCCGCCAGCCTGCTGAGGCTGTCGAAGCCCTGGCTTTTCATCATCGGCTCGGCATATTTCATGCGCGATGACCTGCTCCCATCTGCACGCTGACACAAGGACTGCATCTATCCGGCGTTGACATGCCCTGAAAGCACCTCGATCATGAATTCAGTCTCACCCGTTTCAAATCGGTATCAAAGAGTGGATTACCCCGGTGAAAGCGCTATCCGACAACCCTGAACATATCGAACGTCTCTGCGACCAGCTTGACCTGGGGCCCCATCGGGGAACGCTGAGCCGGGTGCGCGGTGGTTTTCATCACTGTATGTGGCGGCTGGATGCACAAGACGGATCTTTTGCAGTCAAGCAGCTGGCGGACGATATGGACATGGCGAACGAGGCCATTGTCGCGCAGATAAACGCCACCGAGATCACCGCACGGGAGTTTTCCCGGCAAGGGGTTCCCGCCCTGCATTCACTTCACCGGGACCGACAGCACCTGCAGTTACTGGACGGTGTCGGCTACCTCGTTTATCCCTGGACCGACGCCACCGCCTGCCACAGGAACCGAATCGGGGAGCACCACGCGGTGATTGTCGCCAGTACGCTCGCCCACATTCACCACAGTGACATCCATGTGCCGGAGTTGCGCGATGTGCCGTCCTTTCCGGTGACCTCCGGGCGGGTGATAGACCTGGTGCGTCTGGCCAGGCAGCGCAATGTGCGCTACAGCCAGATTCTCGAGGATCGCCTGGACGACATACTGCGCATTGTCGAGTTGCACGGGCCCGCGCTGGAACGGCTCGAGAGCCACCAGGTGATCAGCCATGGCGACCTGGACCACAAAAATATCCTGTGGCTTGAAGACCATGAGCCGTTGCTGATCGACTGGGAATCCGCGCGACGCCTGAACCCCACTTATGAGCTGTTACTGGAAGCACTGGACTGGGGGGGAATCACCGCCAACTTCGATGCCCGGCCTTTTACCACGATTCTGCAGGCCTATGTGGATGCCGGCGGCAGGATCGTCGAGGACATGATACCCGCGGCTGCGGACGCGATTCAGGGCGCCTGGGTCAACTGGCTGCTGTACAACGTGGGCAGGGCTGTGGGACTGAAGGATACGCGCCAGCGCGCCATCGGTTCCAGCCAGGTCGAGCTTGTGCTGAGCGCCCTGCTGCGAATGGAAAAGCAAGCCGACAGGCTGACCGCGATCGCCATGAAGTATGCGTCCTGACAACAGACAAAAGGCCAGTGCGAGCCCGGGTGGGCATATGGCTGTATCAGGATCGACAATCCTCAACACGGCCGCTGACACTGATGGACGTCGCGTCCGATGCTCCCATTGGAAATGTAATAGCTTCTGATGTGCTCTGCATTTGCGCTGGCGCGAAATCGTTGCTTTCCAGTATCCAGGCACCCAACGTCTTCCCGCCCTGCATTATGCTGTTGCCTTCAATGACCAATCTACACTGGCTCTCATTACTGAATTGCACGGTATAGTTCAGGCGATAATCAAGAGAATCCTGAGGACGTATGGTAATCGCAAGGCGTCCGAGCGCCCGCCCGGTGCCGGGGTTTGTAATCTCGACAAAATGACTTTCACTGCAGGCATCCCCGGGAGCGGAACACCACTGGAATTCATCATGAAACCTCAGCGGTCCTGGAACTGCGCCGGCATAGGCGGCCGGGGATACGACTGCGGTGGCAGGCGCCGCCGCTGCGGTGGCGCCAGCCGCAGCGTATACCTGCGCCGACGCCGGTTGATCGCCCCTGGCCCGCGCATCGGCCAGCCTCAATTCACTCACCCAGGGTTCCCACACCATATTTTTGGCGGCGATTCGGCAATCCAGTTCATGGGCCTTGGCCAGTGAGTTATTCTCTTTAATGTACGCATTACAATCGCTCAGTACCCCGGCGACCACCACGCTCATCGCCTCTTCGAATTCCATGCCCTGGGGAAGGCTTCCCGCTGCCGCTCGCGCCCAGCACCGGGTATCGTACTCAGCCGCTGTTTGCGGGTCCGCCGCCGGAATCGCAAAGGCGAGGGCTTTTGGCTCAGCCAAAGCCTGGTACCGGCCATAGTACAGGGAGTCACATTCATGGCTGCGGTAACGCGCCTGTGTACAGCCTGCGAGTGTCGCTACAAGCGAAATAATGATTACGTTCTTCATTCCCCACCCCTTGTGTCACTACTGACCAGTTAACTCCTCCGGTCGCTGGAAATCCAGTCCTTCGCGGCGAAGATGCACGTTCAGTCAGGGGGCGGATCGCGTTTTCGGGATAGTCGCGCCTAGCCGCGACAATTGGCGGGTATATGGGTTGCGGCTATCCCATAATTAATATCCGGTACCGACTCACACCGCCAGACGATCGGCATCGAGCTGGTCGATGGCACCAGTTGCAACTGCTTGCCGTTGGCGGAGGTTCCGGGAATCTTGACCGTCACCACAATAGTGCCGTCCACGGGAATCGAGGTGACCTCGAGTCGGCTCACGTATTCATAGTCATCGTAGCTGTCAGGGGGCGCGAGACCGGCCACCTGATTGCTGGTCGGCATGGTATTCGTGGCCGAGTACCGCTCCGTGACTGTCGACTTTGCCTCGGCCATGAATGCCATCGCCTCGGACACCTTGGAGCGGATTGTGTAGTTCTGGTAGGCGGGCATCGCGATGACCGCCAGAATGCTGACGATCGCGACAATGATCATCAGTTCGACCAGGGTGAAACCGTGCTGGCGCGAATCGCCGCCGACAGTCAGCCCGAAACAGGGAGATGTATTTTTCATGCTTCAGCCCTCCCGCGCGGTACGAAGCGCGCCCGTTGCAGCCATTAATTTCTCGATCTGCGCGGCGGTAGGACCCCCGTCAGACTGGGAAAGCTGTATTGCCTTTGCCGCGTCCTGCACGGCCTGTACCTTTTCCTGGAGTTGATCGAGACTCGCGTTGATAGAGTCCGCTTCCGCCTGGAACATGTCCCCCTGCCGCAACGCTATCCGGGTCCAGACCTCGCCAGCCCCCAGGGCTTTCAGTTGTTGGGTAAACTTGTAAACCGGTCCGGCAACCTTGTGGCTGGCCCTGATAGTGCCAAACCACACGCCGACCAGCAAAACCAGCTCGAATATGCCTATTCCCCAGGCCATCGCCGGGCTGAGTTCCAGGGCCTGCTCACCGGGGACCAGTGACATGAAGATAATCAGTACGTTCGTCAGGATGACAGTCAAGACAACGCTGATGATCGCGTACTGCTGCTGGAACCTGGGGTTGATCAGAATTTTTTTCCGTCGATTTTCCATGCACCCACCCGGCGTTGTTATGGACCCAAGACTAAGTCCCGATGCGGCGCACCACAATACCTTGAGTGACCCATTCGCGGTGTTTGTGGGAAAACTGTGAACCACTACACGCCCGCTGGATCTCCCGAACAGAAATCCCCGCGCCACAGCGCGAGGTTTCCGTCAACTCACCAGGCGCCCCTGCTGATAATCGCGCAGCGCCTGTTCGATCTCCTCCGAGTGGTTCATCACGAAGGGGCCGTATTGAACAATGGGTTCCCGCAGGGGTTCGCCGGACAGCACCAGCGCTTCAACGCCTGCCTCTCCCGCCCGCAGCGCCAGCGTCTCGCCGGCGCCGAACACGCCCAGTCGTCCCACCTCCAGCCCGGCGCTTGCACCGGCGTAGACGTACACCCATACCTGCGCGTAGTCACCGAGATCGAGTGTCAGTGCCGAGTCCGCAGTCACTGACACATCGGCCATCAAGGGCCTGGTCGCCATGGGGGGCAGGCAGCCGCTGAGGCGCGTGTCCCCGACACCGACTTCCCCGGCGATGACCCGCACCTCACTGCCGCGCTCATTGCGGCAGCGGGCAATCTCCGAGCTGCGAATATCGCGATAGGCCGCCGGCTTGAGCTTCTGCGCCGCGGGCAGGTTCAACCACAGTTGAAAACCGTGCATCAGTCCCTGTTCCTGCTCGGGCATTTCAGAGTGCAATACGCCCCGACCGGCGGTCATCCACTGTACATCTCCGGGGCCAATCACCCCCGCGTTGCCCATGTGGTCGCGATGGCGCATGCGACCGGCCTTCATATAGGTTATGGTCTCGAATCCCCGGTGTGGATGCTCCGGAAAGCCGCCGATATAGTCCGCGGCCGAATCCGAGTTGATCTCGTCGATCATCAGGAACGGATCCAGCACCCGGTTCATCTGAGGTCCCGCGATACGATTGATCCTGACCCCGTCGCCGTCGCGGGATGGTTGCGCCTGGTAAACCTGCAGTAATTCCCTGTTCATTCTGTCCTCCCGGACCGCCTGGCGGCTGGCTGCGCCGCTAAACGCGATCGCGATTGTGCGGCAGTGTAAAATCCTGTTCTGGTCCCAGCGGCACTACCTGCGTGGGGTTGATGGTGACATGGCTGCCGTAGTAGTGCTGCTTGATATGCGCAAAGTTGACCGTCCGGGCAATCCCGGGCTGCTGATACAACTCCCGCAGGTAATGACTCATCGCCGGGTAATCGGCGATACGCTGGCGGTTGGTTTTGAAGTGTCCGTAGTAAACCGCATCAAAACGAATCAGCGTGGTAAACAGGCGCCAGTCCGCCTCGGTCACGACATCTCCCGCCAGGTAGCGCTGCCTGCCCAGGGTTTGTTCGACCCAGTCCAGCGCATCGAACAGCTTGTAATAGGCTTCTTCGTAAGCCTGCTGGGTAGTGGCGAAGCCGGCCCGGTAAACGCCGTTGTTGATCGCGTCGTACACCCGCTCGTTGATCGCGTCTATCCGGGACTGCAGCTGTGCCGGGTAGTAGTCGCTGTCGTTTCCCGTGAGACCATTAAAAGCGGTGTTGAACATGCGTATTATTTCTGCCGATTCATTGCTGACGATGGTCCGGGCCTGCTTGTCCCAGAGCACCGGGACGGTCACCCTGCCCTCGTAACCGGGATCGGCCTTCAAATACAGCTGGTACAGGTACTCCAGGCCGTATTGATCGCCAGTCAACTCCCAGCCATTCGCCAGCATCAACGGCTCCACCACGGTGACGTCGATGGCATCCCGCAGGCCCTTCAATTCGCGAAAGATAAGGGTGCGGTGCGCCCAGGGACAGGCCAGTGAGACATAGAGGTGGTATCGACCTGACTCTGCCTTGAAACCCTCGCTGCCGGTAGGCCCGGCACTGCCATCGGCTGTCACCCAGCTGCGAAAGCGGCTGTCCTGCCGACGAAATTCACCGCCGCTGTCCCTGGTGTCATACCATTGATCCACCCACTGTCCGTTCTGCAACAAGCCCATGACTACGCCTCCTCCAGTTTGCGTTGTTCAATATTAGCCCGCAGCACATCACCTTGCCCCCTGGCGCCAAGCCAATGGTCGACGCTGAAGCTACCCGCTCCGCGAATCGCGAGCCCGGCGCTCGCCGCCAGCAGGGCCAGGCCGAATTCATAACCGTTATTGGTCATGAACAGGCCGTTTGGCAGGTGCACTGTCACGATCGCCACGAGCATCGTCAGTGCCAGTACGGCGGCTGCCGGACGCACCAGGAAACCCAGGATGAGGGCAAGCCCACCGAAGAATTCAGCGCCGCCGGCCAGCGCGGCCATCAGCACTCCCGGCTCGAGACCGATGGAAGCCATCCAGCCCCCGGTGGCCTCGAGACCATACCCGCCGAACCAGCCAAACAGCTTTTGCGCGCCGTGCGCGACAAAAATGATGCCGATGGCGGCCCGGACCGGCAGCGTATCGATGCCCGGCGCAGATGATGTGATATGCCCAATTAACGTCTTCATGGTCTTCTCCGTATTGAAATGAATGTATTGGCTGAACCTGCGAACACAGTTTATTTGCTGTGAACTGGAAGAATAAGGGCCACAATTAGTCTGGAATGATCAAATTTATTGAACAATAATGCCGGCAGTTCACCAGGAGAGAATCATGAGCCAACCCCCTATTACACTGGACGCGCTGCAGGCCCTGGACGCCATCGAACGCCGCGGCAGTTTCGCCAGGGCCGCCGAGGAGCTGGGCAAGGCGACCTCCGCATTGTCATACACCATGCAAAAACTGGAAGAGCAACTCGGGGTGACCCTGTTTCAGCGGCAGGGACGACGCTCGGTGCTGACCCCCAGCGGCAGGTTGTTGCTGGATGAGGGGCGCAAGATTCTCGGCGCCACGGCTTATCTTGCGGACCAGGTCAGGGAGCTGGCAACCGGCTGGGAGCCCAGGTTGCGCCTGGGGCTGGAGTCCACCACGGAGCGCGAGCCGTTTTTTCAGGCCCTGGGCACCCTGCTGGCGGAGCAACCGCAGCTGGAAATCGACATACAGGAATGCGTGCTCAGCGGCGGCTGGGAAGCGCTGGAAATGGACAGTATCGATCTATTGGTAGGGGCGCCGTCTCCGGTGCCGCTGCAGAAGGGGTTTCGCGCATTGCCAATCGCCCCCGCCGACATGCTGCTGGTTGCGGCGGCCAGTCACCCGATCAGTCGAATCGCTGCCGATTCCCGGGCAATCGCCGGGCAGTTGCCGCACTGCAGGCGAATCGTGAGTCACGATACCGCGAAGTTCAACGTGTTGCGCAACGAGGGCCTGACCACCGGCAAACAGGTGCTTTACGTACAGACCATGGAGCAGAAGATCGAGGCGCAACTGGCGGGACTGGGGGTCGGCCACCTGCCGCGTAAATTGATCCAGGCACACCTGGACAGTGGCGCCCTGGTCGTCTTGTCCACCGAAGGGCCGACGACTGAAAACCAGGACCGGCACATTGCCTGGAAGATCAGCAACAAAGGCAGGGCGCTGCAGCGCCTGAGCCAGCTGCTGAGCAAGGTGCCTTGGTAGCCTCCTGCGGCAGCTGTTACCGGCAGCCCGGCACCGGTATTTCGCGCGCTCGTGACCTCGCGTCGGGCCGGGCGCCCAGAGCGCCAGCCTTCTGCGCGCCGAATGGGCAAGCCGTTCACGGGCAAGCGCGAGCATGGTCGAGCTCAGCTCGGTTCCGACCCGGGAGGCCGACTCAGTCTCACCCTGCTTGCCGCCCTGTCCCGATTGGATTTTTTGTAGGAATTACACGCTTGCATTGTAAATTTTCCCCTGCCGCCGTGATTCAGTCATGCCCCGGCTTTGCAGGGGCCAACAGGTTCGGGATAAATCCTTTCGCAAACCGCCTGGCATACTATTTGCAGTTGTGTCAGCCCACACCCTGGCGCCAACCCTGCCAGGGCGAATTGTCATTAACGAAAACCACCAGGAGCGAATCCATGTCATTACTGGACTCTGTCAGCAAAGCGATCGAAACCCGCATCGACGAACTGAGCAAACGAGTGGAAGCAGAACAGGCCGAGGCGGAACGAAAGATGGCCGAGGCCGAAAACGAGCAAGCCAAAGCCGAGGTGCAATCCACCATCAAAGAGAATATCGAAGATCTACAGAGCAAAATTGACCAGGCCAAAAAGCAGCTCGCCGATGCAAAGGACGCGAGTGAGGAACAACTGGAAGAATTGCGAAAGTCACTCACTGGCAGCTGATACCCGCATACGGTGGGGGCCGGGATCAATCCGCAAATGCTTGCCCGGCTCGGCATCCCGTGGCCTGCAGGTGCATTCGGGTCCTGCGCGCCCGCACTCAATCGCGATGGGTGGTGGCACGGGTTTTGCTGCCACTGATTTGAGCAAACCCGACGGAGGTAACAATGTACGCTCGTGTATCAGAGCTGAAAAACCTGACAATCTCGGCGCTGGACGGCGATATCGGTCGCTGTCGGGACCTGTTGTTTGACGATGTGCACTGGACCGTGCGCTATCTGGAAGTGAACACCAGTCGCTGGCTACTGGGCCGGCGCGTACTGATATCGCCGGCGGTCGTCGGCATTCCGGATATAGAGAACAAGCGTCTGCCGGTTGAAGTGGAAAAGACCGCAATTGAATCGGCCCCGGGCCTGGATAAGGATCAACCGGTGTCACGCCAGTACGAGGCTGCCTACGCACAGCATTATGGCCAACTGTACTACTGGTGGGGTGGCGGCATCTGGGGCACCGGGCCCTACCCCGGCGACATACTCTCGAGCCGCGCAGCAATTCCCCCAACGCCAGGGCCTGAGCTCGATGACGAAGACAACCACCTGCGCTCTGCGGACGAGGTGATCGGGTACAAGACCCACGCCGCCGATGGCGACATCGGCGAGGTCCGCGACTTCATTCTGGATACCCGCACCTGGACCATCGGTTTTGTGGCACTGGATACGCGCCGCTGGTTACCCGGGCGAAAGATTCTGATGCCGGTGAGTTGGGTCTCGGGTATTTCCTGGTCAACGCGAGAATTCCATGTCGATGTCACCAGGGAGGCAATCAGGACGGCTCCTGAAATAGAGGAACCCCTCTCCATCGAGGCTATCAAGGCCTACTACGCACATTTCGGCAAGGCCGCATAGGGCGACACCAGGAGCAACACCGGCAACCTGGCGGGCAAACAGCGGTGGAACCGGGACGAGTCTTGCAGCCGGCGACATGGGTAATCGCCCAATGGTCCTGGTGTCATCCGGGCAACGGCTCACACCAACGGCGTCGCTCCGGGGTGATTGGTACGATCCTTGCGTCAAGGATAGTGCCATCCCGAGATTTCAGAGGAGTACGCAATGATTCGAACCGAAAACCAACAAACGTTTATGTCTTATGGGGAACTGTTGTCCCGCTCGGCACAACGCTGCCTCGAGGCCGAGCGCTCCATCCGCCATCACATCGACACTATCGAGCCGCCACACTCGAAGGCGATGGAACAGATAGCAGATGCCGAACACCGGCTGGCGATGGACCTCGCCGCTTATGCAGAAAAAGGTCCCGAAAACATTGTCTGCACCCGGGTGCAGTTCACACTGGACGAGAACGTGTCATCCGAGGCGGAAAATCTTACCGAGGCGCTGCACAACGTCACTGGCATAAATAACAGGCTGGCCGAGGTACTGGTCGAGGAAGCGGACAAGGTAACACTCGATGCACTGCGGGACACCCTCGAGATGCTCGATCTTGAGATAGAGTCGGTCAACCGCCAGATCTCCATGATACGCCTGACCGCCAATGACATCTGACCTGGCCACGCCCGGCCGCCGCCGCTGCTGCCTGCATCAAGGTGGATCGATGACGGACCCGTCAGGGTCCGGGTGTTAAGCCCGCCCCTGCGGTTCTCACTCACCTGGAGGAAGAATCATCATGCTGCTATCCGTACTTGTTTTCCTGGCGCTCATCACGGCGGTCTGCTATCGACAGATGTCGCTTTCCGCGGGTTCGCTTGTGGTGCTTGCGGGAACGGTGCTGCTGACATTCCTGAATGCCGGCATGTGGCTTTTGCTCCTGCCGACGCTCGCGGTGAGCGCCGTCCTGAACGTGACGCAGTGGCGCCTGGCCGTTCTGACAAAACCCGTGCACACCCGCCTGCGGGCGGTCCTGCCCACGATGAGCGACACCGAGCGGGATGCCCTTGAAGCGGGTACGACCTGGTGGGAAAAAGACCTGTTCAGCGGGGTGCCGGACTGGCACAGCTTTGCCGCCATCAAGCCGCCCCGACTGACGGACGCAGAACAAGCCTTCCTCGATGAGGAGGTCGACGCGCTGTGCCGGATGATCGATGACTGGGATGTGCAGGAACGCGGCGATCTCTCCCCTGAGACCTGGGATTACCTGCGCAAGCACGGGTTTTTTGGTCTCATCATTCCCCGGGAGTACGGCGGACGCGCCTTCAGCCCCTATGCCCAGAGCCGGGTGATGAGCAAGATCGCCAGCCGCTCCATCAGCGCGGCGGTAACGGCGATGGTGCCGAACTCCCTCGGCCCCGGTGAGCTGCTGGCCAAATACGGCACCGACGAACAGAAACAGCGCTGGCTGCCGGGCCTGGCGGACGGCACCGAATTGCCCTGCTTTGGCCTCACCGGGCCGGAGGCCGGCTCGGATGCAGGCGCTATCCCGGATGTCGGCATCGTCTGCCGCGGGGAATTTGAAGGAGAGGAGGTG
The DNA here is from genome assembly GCA_036350855.1 of Halieaceae bacterium. Classification (GTDB taxonomy): domain Bacteria; phylum Pseudomonadota; class Gammaproteobacteria; order Pseudomonadales; family Halieaceae; genus JARRPM01. The sequence continues at coordinate 19,096 of JAZBNW010000197.1, read as the reverse complement.
CTCGGCCTCAGGCTCACCTTCAGCAAGCGCTGGATCACCCTGGCGCCGGTGGCCACCGTGGTGGGACTCGCCTTCCAGTTGCGCGACCCGGAGGGCTTGCTGGGCGACCCTGACACCGTCGATTACGGTATCACCTGCGCACTGCTACCGGCAGACCACCCGGGGGTGGAGATCGGACAGCGCCACGACCCGGGCGTGCCGTTTATGAACGGCCCCGTCCGGGGAACGGATGTGTTCGTCCCGGTGGAATGGATCATCGGCGGCGCGAGTATGGCCGGCAAGGGCTGGCGCATGCTGATCGAATGCCTCGGGGCCGGCAGGGGGGTTTCCCTGCCCGCACTGGCTACCGCCAGTGCGGAAATGTGCTACCTGACGGTCGGCGCCTTCGCCAGCATCCGCCGCCAGTTCAACACGGAAATCGGCAAGTTCGAAGGTGTACAGGAGGTGACTGCCGAGATCGCGGCGGGCGCCTACATGCTGGAAGCAATGCGCCGGATGGTCACGCGGGGGCTCGATGAAGGCGCCCCCGGCGTCCTGACAGCCATGGCGAAGTACCATGCCACCGAACACATGCGCCGACTGGTCAACCACGCAATGGACGTCGTCAGCGGTCGGGCCATACAGTTGGGGCCGCGCAACTTCATGGCCTCCGTCTATCATGCACTGCCTGTGGCCATCACGGTGGAGGGCGCAAATATTCTTACCCGCTCACTGATGATATTCGGCCAGGGCGCGCTGCGCTGTCATCCCTACCTGTTCGATGAGATGCAGGCGCTGCAGCAGCGCGATGAAGGCGAGAGTATCGACGCGTTTGATACGCTTTTCCTCGGCCACTTGGGTCACGTGGCGGGCAATGTCGCGCGGCTGATCGTCCACGGCCTCACCAATGCGCGGTTCAGCCCGGTGCCGGCGGACGCGAGTCAATTCAGCCGGCGCTGGTACCAGCGTATAAACCATCTCAGCGCCGCCCTCGCGGTATGTGCCGATGTCGCCCTGGGCGCACTGGGTGGCGACCTTAAGCGGCGCGAGCTGCTTTCTGCCCGACTGGGCGACGTACACAGCGAGCTGTTCATCGCCTGCAGTATTATCAAGTTCCACGACAGCGGTCAGCCCACGACCGCCGCCACTGCCCATGCGGACTACGCGCTGCGGCGCTCACTGCACGGCGCACAGCGGGCCCTGTCGGCGTTCTGCCGCAATTTTCCGATACCCTGGATCGGCCGCCTGTTGCGTGTGACTTGCCTGCCTGCCTGGGTCGCGGTGCCCGCACCCGACGATGACCAGGTGCGACAACTGGGCGAACTGATCATGGAGCCCAACCCGGTGCGCGAGACACTCGCGGCGATGGTTTATCTCAGCGACGACCCCGAAGACGCCGTTGGACGCGTGGAAACGACCTATCAGCTATTGCTGAAGGTCCGGGACAGCTGGCAGGCATTTTCACAGGCTCGCAGCAAGGGTGAACTGGACGCCGAATCACTCGCCGATGCACTGCGCCAGGCTGCCGGCGACGGCATTATCGCGGAAGAGGATATTGCGCCTCTTCTGGAGTATGACCGACGCCGTTACGATAGCCTGCTCACCGACCATTTTGACCCACAAAAGCAGGCTAGTGCGGGAGCAGGCTAGTGCGGTTTCGACTCAACGGACATCCTTGCCGGATGCCAGCATCGGCGCCGCGTCGAGCTCCTGCGCATCCATCATGCCGGCAACCCGCTCCAGCGCCGCCACGATGCTGTGCTGCTCCCAGCTGGCAAGCTTTTTGAAGCGCCCGGTGAAGCTGTACTGCAGCGGCTCCGGCGCGGTTTTCCACAAGCTCCTGCCCGCGGCTGTCAACTGCACGTTCACTGCGCGCCGGTCAGCCCGGCTGCGCTCGCGCTTGATCAGGCCTTTTGCTTCCAGTCGCTTGAGAATCGTCGTCACCGTGGCCTGGCTGAGACTCACCGCGCGCGCGACAGCTGACACGGTGGGCGCATTCATTTCCCTGACAGCGCGGATCACCACCAACTGCGGCGTTGTGAGTCCGGTGTCTTTGCCGAGGGCGCGGGAGTGCAGGTCCGTGGCCCTGATGATGCGCCGCAGCGCTATCAGCACATGGTCTTCGAGTTCGTTCATGGCCCCGGCTGTCCCTGACAGCTCGGTGCAGCCTGCACTGTGAACGCCCCGTTGGATGTCGTTGATTTCGAAATAAACATACGATCCTAACTATATTTTCTCTCGGTTTTGATACCCAAATATATACAATAACCTGATATTTATGGATAAAAACAAAGATGATTTTGGATTGCAAGTCGTATATTATATACAGCTCAATGTATTATCAGGCTTGAATTCGAGATCAAGATCGGGCGCCAACGGTCGCGGGCCGGGTATCGCCCCGATCGCGGGTTCAACTGACGGGAGCGAGACAGGCAGTGTGTGGGATATGTGGAGAAATTCGATTCGACGGCCAGGCGGTGGAGCCGGGTCGCCTGCAGAGGATGAACGACAGCATGGCAGCACGCGGCCCCGATGACCACGGCATCAGCCTGCAGGGCAACCGCGGTTTCGGGCACCGGCGCCTGCGCATCATGGACCTTGGGGCCCCTTCCCAGCAGCCGATGATCGATCCCCGGCTGGGCCTGGGCATCGTGTTCAATGGCGCCATCTACAACTACCCGGCGCTGCGCACCGAACTGCAGCAGTCGGGTTATGTCTTTTATTCCGACGGCGATACCGAGGTCGTCCTGAAGGCGTACCACGCCTGGGGCGAGGATTGCGTCAACCGGCTCGAGGGCATGTTCGCCTTCGCCATCTGGGAGCGCGACAGCGGTCGCACCTTTCTCGCCCGGGACCGGCTGGGCATCAAGCCGCTGTACTTCAGCCGGGACATGCAGCGACTGCGGTTCGCATCCAGCCTGCCGGCCCTGCTGGCCGCGGGTGACATCGATACCGGCATCGACCCCAGGGCCCTCAACTTCTATATGAGCTTTCACTCGGTGGTACCGCCCGGCGACACCATCATCAGGGGCGTGCGCAAACTGGCCCCGGCCACCACCATGACCATCGAAGCCGACGGCCAGGTGCGCGAGCGCAGCTACTGGCATCTGAGTTTTGATCGCGATGCACAGGACGAGCAGCGCAGCTTCGGGGAGTGGCGCGAGGGTCTGCTGGAAGAGTTGCGCCTGGCAGTGCGCAAGCGCCAGCTGGCTGCCGTCAATGTCGGAGTACTGCTTTCCGGGGGAATCGATTCGAGCCTGCTGGTCGGGCTGATGGCGGAGGCGGGCACCGACGGCCTGCACACGTTTTCCGTCGGGTTCGAGGCAGTGAACGGCGAGCAGGGAGACGAGTTCAGGTACTCGGACATCATCGCCGCCGAGTTCGGCACAAGGCACCGCAAGATTCACGTGCCCGCGGATGAACTACTGCAGCAGTTACCTGCCGCGATCGCGGCCATGTCCGAGCCCATGGTCAGCCACGACTGCATCGGCTTTTATCTGCTGTCCCGGGAAGTGGCCAGGGAATGCAAGGCCGTGCAGAGCGGGCAGGGTGCAGACGAGGTTTTTGGCGGCTATCACTGGTATCCGCCGATGGTTGGCAGCGAATCACCCTTCGAGGACTACCGGGCAGCATTCTTCGACCGGGATTATGCCGACTACTGCCGTCTGGTCACCGCCGGCTACGCCCAGGGCGATCACGCCAGCGAATTCGTGCGCAACCATTTTTCCGCACCGGGCGCGGATGACCCCGTGGACAAGGCCCTGCGGATCGACACCAACACCATGCTGGTCGACGACCCGGTCAAGCGAGTCGACAATATGACCATGGCCTGGGGCCTGGAAGCCCGCGTCCCCTTCCTGGATCACCGACTGGTAGAGTACGCCGCGCGTATACCTTCCCGACACAAACTGGGCCAGGGCGGCAAGAAGGTGTTGAAGGAAGCGGCGCGCTCCGTGGTGCCTGCCGCCGTCATCGACAGGCCCAAGGGCTACTTCCCGGTGCCCGCGCTCAAGTACCTGCAGGGGACACTGCTGGAGTACGTGCGCGATGCCCTGCTCAGTGATACCGCCCGTCAGCGCGGACTGTACCGGCAGGACTACCTCACTACCCTGCTGGACGCGCCACAGGACCATATCACGCCGCTGCGGGGGTCCAAGCTGTGGCAGGTGGGCCTGCTCGAACTGTGGCTGCAGGCCCAGGGAGTATGACCGTGGCACATTCCGCATGGAGAGACGATATGCGTTTTACCGACCAGCCGCCCTCGTATCAGCACCTGGAAGCCCTTCGGAAACAGGACCAGACGGCGGCTTCGATACATGAAAATGCCTGCATCGATTGCGGCTGGGGCCGGGTACTGATGGGACACACGTTCAAGCGACCCCAGGATATCGCCGACCAGTTATTGCAGGAATCGCCCGGCAAGCGGGATATCGCCATGTATGTGGCCGACCCGCACGTCGTCCTGGCAGCCGCCCCCCAGACCCTGTTCCTCGATCCCTCGGACTCCTACCGACTGGACCTCGAGAAGCGGCTCGCGGACGCCTCGATGGCGCCGACAATCACCGTCTGCCAGGTTTCCACTATCGAGCAGGCGCGAGGGGTCAATGAGCTGTACCTGAAACGGGACATGGTGCCGACGGACCCGGAATATATCTGGGCCCAGCGCGACTCGGACCAGATCACCTGGCTGGTCGCCATCGACAAGGCCACGGATGCCGTGGTGGGTACGGTCATGGGAATCAACCATATCACCCTGTTTAATGACCCATCACGGGGCTCCAGCCTCTGGTGCCTGGCGGTGGACCCGCAGGCAAACCAGCCCGGCATCGGCGAATTACTGCTGCGCAACCTGGCGGACCACTTTCTCGACCAGGGTTGCAGCTACATGGACCTGAGCGTCCTGCACGACAACGCGCAGGCCAAGACACTGTACGAGAAACTGGGCTTTCGCCAGATTCATACCTTCGCCATAAAGAACAAGAACGCCTACAACGAAACGCTGTTTCTCGGCCCGGAGCTGGAGGAGAAGCTCAACCCCTACGCCCGTATCCTGGTGGACGAGGCGCGCTCACGGGGAATATCGGTAGACATCCTCGACGCCCAGGAGGGGTATTTCCGGCTCAGCAGGGGAAGTACGCAAATCGATTGCCGGGAGTCGCTCAGCGAGCTGACATCGGCTGTGGCAATGAGCCGCTGCCAGGACAAGCTCGTGACCCATCGCTGGTTGCAGCGCGCGGGGCTGCGAACACCGTCCTACAAGCTGGCCGGACGCCCCGATGCCAATGTCGCGTTTCTGGAGGAACACAGGCGGATCGTGGTCAAGCCAGCCGTCGGTGAGCAGGGCGCTGGAATTACCGTGGGCGTGGACAGCCCCGCGGCGCTGGAAACCGCCGTCAGCCACGCTGCCAGCCACCATCACAGGGTATTGCTCGAGTCCTACCATCCCGGGGAGGACCTGCGGGTCGTGGTCATCGGCTACAAGGTCGTGGCGGCCGCGGTGCGCCGGCCACCGGAGGTCCTGGGCGACGGCAAACTGTCCATTGAACAGTTGATAGAGAAACTCAGCCGGCGCCGGCAGGCATCATCCGGCGGCGAATGCAGCATTCCCATCGACAACGACACGATCGCCTGTCTCGCCGAGCAGGACCTGACCCCGGCTTCGGTGATCGACCAGGGCCGCAGCGTGAAGGTGCGCAGGACGGCCAACTTCCATACCGGGGGGACGATCCACGACGTGACCGGGCAGCTGCACCCCGCCCTGGCATCCGCGGCGGAGCAGGCCGCGAAACATCTGAAGATTCCCGTTGTCGGGCTGGATTTCATGGTCGCCGACCCCGCCCTTCCCGACTATGTGATCATAGAGGCCAACGAGCGCGTGGGACTTGCGAACCACGAACCCCAGCCGACGGCGCAGCGCTTCGTCGACCTGCTGTTCCCGCTGTCCACCAGTGTGCACGACACGCGCAGGCCGGGAGGATCAAACAGTGAGTAACAGGGCGAAATTGCAATCGACCCTACTGGAGCTGCTGGCGATCCCGAGCCCCAGCGGGTTCACCGACGAGGTGATTCGCTACGTCTGCGCCCAGCTGGAATCGATGGGCGTCAGCTACGATATGACCAGGCGCGGCACCGTGCGCGCCCGCTTGCCGGGAGCCAACGCCGGAGAGGAAGAACCGGCCAGGGCCGTGGTGAATCACGTCGACACGATTGGGGCCATGGTACGGCGCATCAAGCCCGATGGTCGCCTGATGGTTGCGCCGATCGGCCACTGGAGCAGCCGCTTTGCCGAGGGCGCGCGGGTGACCATTTTTGCCGAAAACGCGGTTTACACCGGTACGCTGCTGCCCACCGTGACATGGGGCGTGCACCACGACGCGGGTGTGGAAACCACCGCCGCGGACTGGGACCATCTGGAATTGCGCCTCGACCAGCCGGTGCTGGATGAGGCGGGAACCCGTGCGCTGGGTATCGAGGTCGGGGATTTTATCGCCTGCGACAGCAGGCCGGAGGTGCTCGACAGCGGCTACATCGTCGGTCGCAATATCGACAATAAGGGGGGCGTTGCCGCCGTATTGGTCGCAATGCGCACTATTGTCGAACAGAAGCTGGAGCTGCCCAGCGATATCTACGTGCTGTTTACGGTCACCGAAACTGTCGGCAGCGGCGCCGGCAGCGCTATCCTGCCCGAGGTAAGCGAGCTGGTCACCGTCGACTTCGCCTCGGTGCCGGCCAGTGAGGCGCTGACATTCGACAGCCTGACCATCGCCTACGGGGATGCATCCGGCCCCTACGACTTTCACCTCACCGCCCGTTTGCAGCAACTGGCCAATGACGGTGGCATACCCTGCCAGCGCCGCGTCCTCGCAGCGTCACACAACGACGCAGCCGCGGCACTGGCTGCGGGTCACGATGTGAGGACGGCGGTAGTTGCTTACGCTGGTGATGCCACCCACAGCGTGGAGCGCACCCATTTCAGCAGCCTGGAAAATATGGTGCGCCTGCTGGTCAGCTATATGTGCAGTGAGCCGACCTTTGCCCACGACACCTCGACCACCACCATGTCGGATTTCAGCCACCAGATCGACGCCGACAGGATGCCCTCCCGGGCCGGCAGTGAACTCGATGCTGTCGAGGTGATTCGGCGCAATCGATGATGACGGCACCCAAAGCATTGCCCATAGACGAGGCCTACCTGCACCGCTGCCTGCAGGAGATGCTTGCCATTCCCAGCCCCACCGGCTTTACCGATGAAATCGTGCGCTATATCTGCCGCCGCCTGGAAGACCTGGGGGTGCCCTACACCCTGGGCCGGCGCGGCACCATCACGGTGTGCCTGCCGGGCCGGACCGACACGCGGACCCGCGCCATCGCCAACCACATCGACACCATCGGTGCTGCGGTAGCCGCGATCAAACCGTCGGGGCGCCTGGCGCTGAAGGCGGTGGGGAGCTGGTCGAGCCGCTTTGCCGAGGGTGGCCGGGTGACGATCTTTTCCGGCGCGCGAAGTTACCGCGGCCAGGTGCTGCCCCTGCTGGCGTCCGGCCACGCTTTCAACGAGCAGATAGACCAGCTGCCGGTGGGCTGGTCCCAGGTCGAGGTACGGATCAACCAGGCGGTCGAGTGCGCCGACGATACCCGGGCACTGGGTATCGGACCTGGCGATTTCGTCGCTTTCGACACGGACCTCGAGTGGGATGACTCGGGCTACATAACCGCCAGGCACCTGGACAACAAGGCGGGCGCAGCGGCCAACCTCGCGGCCCTGAAAGCGCTGCTGGAGCACGGTGTGACACCGGCGGTCGACCTGCAAGTCATGTTCACCGTTACCGAAGAGGTCGGCACCGGGGCAGGCGCCTCCCTGGATGCGCGGGTGGCCGAGTTTGTGGGCATCGATATAGGCCCCGTCGCACCCGGCCAGAATGCCAGGGAGACCGGCGTGACGCTCTGCGCCCAGGACACCAGCGGGCCCTTCGATCTGGAACTCACCCGCCACTTGCGAGGGCTGTGCCGCGACTACCACATCGGGCACCAGACCGACGTGTTTCGCTATTACTATTCTGACGCGAATTCCGCCATCATCGCCGGCCATGATGTGCGCCACGCGCTGGTCACGTTTGGCACCGACGCCACCCACGGCTATGAACGCACCCACCGCGACAGCCTCACCAGCATCGCCGGCCTGCTGGTGTTGTACGCCCAGTCGCCACTGCTGGAGGAGCCCGGCAGTTATACCGGGCCGCCTAGGCCACCATACTAAGCGCCGCGAGAAACACCCCCATAAGACTCTCGCCGGCCACCAGGCCAGCGGCACCGGCGACCAGGTAGGCCGCCGACCACTTGCGAAATACACGCGCCAGCAAAAACGCCAGCAATGCCCCGTAGAACAGGCCCAGGGATGTGGAGGCGGGAATGACGAACGCCAGCCCCAGTGCGCTGGCGCTGGGAACAAAGCGCAACAGGGCGTGCGCCACCACGGCCTCGAGTACGCCCAGGACGCCGCCCAGCACAGCGGCGATCAACGCCGCCACCAGCGCGGCCGGCGGTATCGCGCCTGGCCCGGCCATAAGGATGTCAGCAACGGCTTTCCAGGTGGCGACCGCCGGCGCAGGCCACTCGGCGGACAGCAGCATCGCCTGGGGGTCCGGGATCAGGGCGAGGTAGACCAGCGAGCCGATCACGCTCCCGGTGGCTATGCCAAAGCACTGCGCCGCCACCTGGCGAGCCGGGCTGGCACCCACCAGGGTGCCGCACTTGAAATCGTTCAGCAGATCGGCCGTCTGGCCCGCTGCGCCCCCGGCCACGTTCGCGGTCATCAGGTTGGTGGTCGCCTGCGCGGGGGCGATCACGGCAAAGCTCAGCTGCGAGAGCTTGCCCACGGCCCCGATCGGCGGTATGCCTGTCTCGCCGACCACCCGGCCGACCACCGCCGCGAGGAAAAACGCCATGGGGATGGCGAGCAGCGCCGCCCCGGGAGCGATGTCGAACAACACTATTTCCAGCACCACCACCAGCACGGCCGCAAGACAGAGCGCCGACAGGCGGGTAAGGCGGTGGGCGTCGGTGACCGGCGCGGCGGCCGGGACAGTGCGTCTGCGCCGATTGCGCACCAGGCTGGCCAGTAAATTGCTGATAGTCGCCGCCACCATCAGGGCGACACCGGGCCATAGCAGCCATTCGACCAGGGGCACAAACAGAGTGGCCTGGCCGGGGTCGGCCACCACCTGGCCGCTTGCGATCAGCCAGGGCCCGAGGCCCGCCCAGGCCAGCAGGGCACCCGCCAACAGTGACAGGCCCGCCCGCAGGCCGATGATGGCGCCGAAACCGGTCAGCAGCAGCGATGGATCCAGGGTGAAAGTCAGCTTGGCCGGCAGGGCGCCGGGCGACCAGCGCGGAATCGCCCAGAACAGTGAGTCGCTGAGTTTCACGGCGGCGGACAGCGCCGCGGCGGACAACAGGACCGTCACCCGCTGCATGGCGGCCCGCCCCTCCGCGAACAGATCCAGCATCGCCTCCGCCGTGACGGTACCGGCGGGATAGGGTAAGCCGGAGCGGTACAGCAGCGGCGTCCGCAGGTACCAGGCGACCCAGACCCCCAGGAAGCTGACCGCGAATACCCAGGCCATCAAGGGCCCCGGTGCCAGGGACACACCCGAGACCAGCGCCAGGGCCGGAATGGGGGCGACCAGACCACCCGAAATAATGGATGCGGCGGAGGAGGCCGTGGTCTGGGAGATATTACTTTCCAGAATCTCCCAGGGCTGCCCGTTGCCCACCCGTAACAGCAGTCGCCACAGCAGGAAACCGAGCAACAGCGCAGTAATGGACATGTTGAAAGACCAACCGATTTTCAGGCCGGCATACACATTACAGGGCGTCAGGACAGCACCGAGGCAGATACCGGTCAGGATGGCGCGCGGGGTCAGTTCTCGGCGTTTTTCCGGCGGCCGGGCCGTTACTGTTTGCATGGTTGCGCATTATCTCAGGACCTGGCGCGCAGTGCACATGGCACCCGGCAGCCGCGCGGGCCTGCCAAGCCGCGCTATACTCATCGGCGATGAAAGGTTTCATAAGAGAAATCAGGCGGCGAAACGTGCACAGGGTCGCGCTTGCTTACCTCGCGGCCTCCTGGCTACTGGTGCAGATTCTCGAGACGACTTTCCCGATCTATGGTCTCGAAGAAGCCGGTATACGGTGGGTGCTCCTCGCCCTGCTGATCGGATTCGTGCCCGCGCTGGCCCTCGCCTGGGTATTCGAGTGGTCGCCAAAAGGTATCCGCTTTCAGGCGGCTCTCGATGAGGAGCCGACGACCGACCGGGGCAGCAGTCGCAAGAGCGACCTCGTCATCATCGGGGTCCTGTCGGTCGCCCTGCTCTACTTTGCGCTGGACAAATTCCTGCTGGACGCTATTGATCCCTGGAATGGCGAGACCAGCAGGTCGATCGCGGTCCTCCCCTTTCAGGACATGACTGCCGCCCAGGACCAGGCTTTCTTTGCCGATGGCCTGGCCGAGGAACTGCTCAACCTGCTGGCGCAGAATTCCACGCTCCGGGTTGCCGCCCGCACTTCTTCGTTCAGCTTTCGCGACTCGAAGCTGCCGATCGGCGATATCGCGGCGCAGCTTCATGTGGGCCATGTGCTCGAGGGGAGCGTGCGTCGTGACGGCGAGCGCATCCGCATTACGGTACAGTTGATAGATGCCGACAGCGGCTTCCATGTCTGGTCCGAGACCTACGATGAGCCCTTCAGCGATATCTTCGCCATCCAGGATAAAATCTCCCTGCAGATTGCCGCCGCACTGAAAGCGACCGTGCTGGGTGACCAGGCGCCGCTGGCGAGGACGACGGATCCGCAGGCTTACATGCTGTTTCTCAAGGCCAAGTACCTGGCCCAGCAAGGTTCAGCCGGGAAGCTGCGGGAGGCCACGTCCCTCTACCGCAAGGCGCTGCTTGTCGATCCGCAGTACGCACCGGCGTGGGCCGAACTCGCTGCAACTTACCTGAACCAGGCATCGTCCGGGTTTATCGACTACGACCAGGGTTACCGCCTGGGCCGGGAAGCGGCAGCCAGGTCGGTCAGTATCGACCCGCAGTATGCCCCGGCATACGACCAGCTGGCCTGGCAGGCATTCTGGTATGAAGGCGACCTCGCAAGCGCCATCCGCAACCTGCAAAAAGCCATTGAACTGGCGCCGCGCGACCCCGACCTGATAGGCAGCGCCAGCCTGCTGCTGCAGGCGCTCGGACGCATCGACGAGGCGATCGAACTGCACGAATACGCCGTGTTTCGCTCTCCACTCGATGCAGTGGCAATCTACAACCTGGCGTTGGCGTACAAGTACGATGGCCGCCTGGTGGATGCCGAGGACCAGTTTAGCGCGGTTCTGCGACTGAGCCCGGACTATGCCGCCGCCCGCTACCATCTCGGCGAGACCCTGCTGCTGCAGGGTCGCACGCAGGCGGCACTGGATGCCTGGGCGAAGGAAAACGACGAGGCTTTCCGGATCAAGGGGGAGGCCCTGGGCTACTTCAGCCTGGGCGAGACCGGGCGGGCGGATCAGGCGCTGGAGGAGCTGATCGAAAAATGGGGAAAGAAATGGCCCTCAGAGGTGGCGCATGTCTACGCCTGGCGCGGAGAGCCCGATAATGCGTTCAAATGGCTGGAACTCGAGCACGAGACCTACGGCAGCGGCGGCTGGGGTGAATGGAGACTGCAACCACTCTATGCGAAACTGCACGACGACCCTCGCTGGCAGGCATTCCTCGAGCGCATGGGTGCCAGTGATGCGCAGCTGGAGCAGTATGCCTTTGAGGTGACCATACCGACCCGCTGATGCCCGCCTGGTCGTGGCGCCGCGAACAGCGCAAGGAGGAATAACGCGGCCATACGCTGTGTAATTATTTGCGATTGACCGCAAGTACGGCCAGGCTCAGTATTTCCTGCAAAGGGAAAGCAAAGATGCAAAGCTCACAACCTTGCCGCCGCGTGGCAATCCATTGAAAGAGCAGTCCGGGACGACAGCGCTCTACGCCCTGCTATTCCTGGCTGTGCTGTACACACTCTATTTCGCCGCATCGCTGCTGATACCGATCGTCCTTGCGCTGCTGCTGTCGCTGCAAATCAGCCCGCTGGTGGCAACCCTGAACCGCTATTACGTACCGCGAGCAGTTTCTGCCGCGCTGCTGCTTGTCGCCATTGGCGGCCCCTTTACCCTGCTGGGTATGGAGTTGGTGGAGCCGGCGCAGAAATGGATGAAGCGGGTTCCCGAAGTCACCGCCAGGGTGAACGAGCAACTCACGGAGATTTCGGAAGCACTGGCGCCCACCACTCCGCAAGCCCCGGTAGAGCAGGCCCGGCCGAAACCTGAAAAGGACACCGGGATCCTCAATTTCTTCGGCTGGTTCGACGATGACGAGGCGCAGCAGGCAGACGAAGAGGTAGCGCAGACGCCACCGGCACCCCAGCCCAGTACAGCCATGTCGGATCGGCTGGTGCTGGGTGCCATAGAGATGACCATGACAGTGGTGGCGCAGACCCCGGTGTTCCTGGCCCAGTGCCTGGTGTGCATTATTCTGGTCCTGTTCCTGCTGGTTTACGGGCCGGGAATATACAATACGGCCATCGAGGTTCTGCCGCAGATTCGCGATAAATCCCAGGCGTCACAATTGGTGGCGGACACCCAGCGGGAGCTGTCGCGCTATATCCTGACTGTCAGCCTGATCAATCTGGGCCTGGGCCTGGTTACCGCCGCAGTGTTGTGGTTGATGCGCTTCGAGGATCCGCTGCTGTGGGGCGCCATGGTGGCGCTGCTGAATTTTGCGCCCTATGTCGGCACCCTGCTGAGCCTTGCCGTATTGACGATGGCCGGTTTGTCCCAGTACGGCCTGGAATGGGCCGCTTTGCTCCCGGCGGGTGCCTACTTCATCCTGAACACCCTGGAGGCGCAATTGATAACCCCGGCGGTGCTGGGACGCAATATGCAGATGAACCCACTCATCATCATGCTGTGGCTGGTTATCTGGGGCTGGCTCTGGGGTATGGCCGGTGTGCTGATAGCAGTACCCCTGCTGGTGTGTATCCGGCTGGTACTCGCCCGGTCGGACGTGTGTAAACCCTGGCTGCGACTGATTGAAAGCAGGGCGAACTAATCAACCCTGGACGCCTCAATAGACAGGGTGCGCAGGTCGTTGACAACCGTTTCGGCGTCGAGAAACCCGGTGCTGTAGATATTGCGGATTCTGCGCTGTTTGTCGATCAGGTAGACCCGCAGTATGTGGGACATACTGCCACTGTAGTCGCCATTTTTGTCATACTCCTTTTGCCGCCACTGGTCGTAACCCTCCAGGATAGGCTGCAGTTGCGCTTCGGAGGCGGTGGTCAGAAACCGCCAGTCCGCGCCCTCGCGGCGAAAATGGCCGGCGTAATCGTGCAATACCTGCGGGGTATCCAGCTCAGGATCGAAACTGAGACTGATCAAACGCAGCTGTGACCCCAGCTCGGCGTCCTGGTACAGACGGTCCTGTACTTTTTTCATCACAAAAGTAGCCAGCGGGCAACCGTTGACATCCGAGCAGTGCGTATAGATAAAACCCAGCAGCACGAATTTATCCGAGAACAACTCGTACAGTGACAGGGGCTCGCCCCTGTCGTCGATTACCCTGCCGTCGGCGGCAGTGCCCAGTGGCGGAAGCCGGTAGCTGCCGGCGGCGGGCGGCTCGTATTGCAGCGGCCCGTAGCCCGGCGCAAGCACCGCGGCAGTTTCTCCCGCCGCAGCCACGGGGACAAATAACCAGGCAGCCAGGAGCGCTACCCGCGCAATGAAATCATTCATCGGCCGGCGGTTTTCTCCCCGTACAGGGAGTAGGCCCCGAAACGCATCTGGTGCGGCGCGCCGAGCCTGGCCGCGATGAAGTCGATACTCAGTGTTTCTTTCAGTTCCTTGCCGTCGAAATCATAGACCTTGAGATATTGCAGGTCGGGGCCCGCCGGTTCCTGCTTGTCCCAGTTGGCCAACAGGGATGAGGTGTAATACACCCGTTTCCCGTCCCAACTCTGGGACACCATATTGACCTGTTCACCGATTTTTTTGGCGTAGATCTGCTTTGCGTTGTGTGGGTCGCTGATATCGTAGAGTCTCGTCATGCCGTCGTTCCAGGTGTTGACCCACAGGCGGGAATCATCAGCCGTAATGGATATATCCACCGGTAGCGGAATTTTTGCGGCATCGCCGATATCACCCACCGCTTCCGCCTGCCATTCGCCATCCTCATCTTCATAGATCAGCCAGACCTTCGACGTCAGCGCAGTGCTGGTAAAGCAGTAGTCGTGTGACTCACCCCAGGCGCAGCGAATTTCCAGAGGCGCGCCGGGCACATCCAGTACTTTCCTGGGCTGCCGGGCGTGCAGGTCCCACAGGACCACGGTGTTGCCAAAGGCCTTCATCGCCTCGGCATCCGCCATGAGCGACCCCAGGTTCATCATGTAATTATTCCAGCCGGTAAACGACGAGGTGACCATCAGGTTTTTGCGCGGCAGGGCCCGCAGGTCGTAGCCATAGCCGTCGGCAAACTGGCCCGACTTGACCGCGCCCTGCAGATTGTCATCGGTGGGCATCCAGTACGTTGCCACATAGTCACCGGCGTTGGTGTACTCCACCAGCGCGGTTCGCCCGCCGTGGTCGCGATTATTGGATAGCCCCGTGAGCATCATACGGCCGGGCAGGGCGTAGCTCGTGTGGGGCCCCACCACCCCACCGGATCTGGCGACGAAGTCGGTGATGGTCTTGTGCAGCGTGGGTTTCGCCGGATCGGTGTGGACGTCGAAAATGAAGATCTTGCTGGTATCCAGGCTGGATGCCCACAGGTAGCGCCTGTCGTCACTGAGCCCGGTGTGGTGCGCCTCGTTGCGACCGCCAACCGACAGGCTGTTAACCACCTTGCCGTAATCTTCAGCCGCCGGATTTACCGATACGGTGACCAGTTTGTCCTGCTCGTCGCCCACCCCTTCAACTCCCAGGGTCCAGACGTAGACAAAATCTTCCTGGCCCTTGATCTTGGCCATGTAGGGGGACATACAGGTCTCATCAGCCATAGTCCACTGGGTTATAAAAAGCGTAAAAATCAACACCCACCGCATGCCCGAATCCTCCTATACTTGAAACTCATTCAGCATAGATCCAAATGGGAATTTTGCAACTGTCATGGCGTCGCGGAAGCCACCACTATCACAGCACTGGATGGTACTGCTGACCGTCCTTGGCATCGGCCTGGCCTGTGCGCTGCAGGGGTTTGCCAGGACGCCGCCCCTGGGCCTGCCCGCCCTCAGTTCGCCGGCGGAGAACCCTTCCACCGCGGATAAAGTCACCCTGGGACGCAAGCTCTTTTTCGACCGGCGCCTGTCGTACAACGGCACGCTCTCCTGCGCCATGTGCCACATCCCCGAGCAGGGCTTTACCCAGAACGAACTGAGTACACCAGTGGGTATCGAAGGGCGCTTCGTCCGGCGCAATGCGCCTTCACTCTACAACGTGGCCTATCGGGCAAGGCTGTTCCACGACGGACGCGAATTCAGCCTGGAAAACCAGGTATGGGAGCCCTTGCTCCGCGTCAACGAGATGGGCAACCCGTCGATAGGCGTGGTAATCGAAAGACTGCGTGACGCACCGGATTATCGGGGAATGTTCACAGCGGCATTCGGCCGCGGACCTGGCGTGGAAACGATCGGGCAGGCCCTGGCCAGCTATCAGCGCAGCCTGGTGTCTGGCAACTCGCCCTTCGATCGATGGTATTTCGGCAAGGATTCGCAGGCCCTCGAGGTCGCCGCGCAGCGCGGCTTTGAGCTGTTCAGGAGCAGCGGCTGCAGCGGCTGCCATACCCTGCATCCTGATTACGCCCTTTTCACCGATGGCAGCTTTCACGATACCGGTATCGGCTACGCCCGAGCCATGCTCACTGCCGCCCCCTATCCGGGCAAGGTGCGCCTGGCGCCTGGCGTGGAAGTCGTGCCGACGGTCGGCTTCGCCCGGCCGAAGGCCAACGACCTGGGCCGGTATGAAGCCACCGGCAGGCCCACGGACCGCTGGCGCTACCTGACGCCATCCCTGCGCAACGTTGCCCTGACCGCACCCTATATGCACGACGGCTCGCTGCCGGATCTTGCCAGTGTGTTGCGTTTCTATAATGCGGGCGGAGTGCCACACCCGGAGCTCGATCCACGAATACGGGCGCTCGGACTCAGCGACGCACAGCTGGGAGACCTGGAAGCGTTCCTGCGCGCCCTGACGGGCGACAATATTGCGCAGTTGGCCACGGACGCCCGCTCCCAGGTCATAGGTGATCCCGCTGCGGCCGACGCGGGCGCGACCGTGTCGGAGCAATACAGACAATAGCATTGCCTGTAATGTGGTCTACACTCAGTTAAAGGTAGAGTGTTGGCGCACTACCGCAACTGTTCCACTTCACAGGCAAAAACCGGAGTCATGAACCATGAACTGTAAATCAGCAAAAGTGTGTTCCCTCCTGGCTGGCTTGATGCTCGCCGGCCATGGCATCGCAGATGACAATCTCGACCAGCGAATAGCGCATGCAAAGGCAGCCGCGCCCGCCTCGATCAGCGCAGACGCTACCATTATGGTCGATGGCAAGGTCGTGGTGGAGGGAAGCAACGGTTGGACCTGCATGCCTGATACCATGCCCGGCGATGGCGCGGCCATGTGCAACGACGCGATCTGGATGAAGATGATGGGCGCCATGGGCAGCAAACAGGACTTTCAGGTGGAGGGCGTGGGAATTTCCTACATGCTGCTGGGGGACATCGGTGCCGGAGTCAGCAACTCCGATCCGTTTCATGCAAACCACAAAAGCGCAGCAGACTATGTTGAAACC
Source organism: Halieaceae bacterium (assembly GCA_036350855.1). Classification (GTDB taxonomy): domain Bacteria; phylum Pseudomonadota; class Gammaproteobacteria; order Pseudomonadales; family Halieaceae; genus JARRPM01. The sequence continues at coordinate 2,237 of JAZBNW010000197.1, read as the reverse complement.
GGACCACACCTGATGATCGCGGTACCCAGAGAATTACTCAAGGGCATGACCGACGACCCGAGCTCAGGTGGACCCTATGTCATGTGGGGAGACACACCCTACGCGCATATCATGGTCCCGATAGCGGATGTCGACTGAACGCCCGCAATGTCGCGACAGGGCTGCGCTGACTGTGCGACCTCAACCGTAGCGCAGTTCGTGCGCTTTCAGCTGCAATTTCACCTTTGAAAGCGCCTTTTCCAGACGGCTCCTGATGGAGCCACCGCGGTTATCCTGCGCCAGCAAGGCCTGGGAATGCGCTGCACACAGGTTTTGCGCTTCACCCCATTCGTCGATCAGTAGCTGCGCCCAATCCCTGAAATCGGCAGCGGCACCGGGGCGCTTTTCCAGGGCCAGGGTGAGCGTGGGATGAAAGCTGAGTGAATCGCGCATCCCCACGAGGCGCAGCAGGCGAGGCAGCACGATATACATCAGGGTATCGTCGCAGTGGATGGTGTCGGAGGCTTTATGGTAGGCCATCACCGATGAGAAATGCACATTCTCGTTTGCCGAGATGAAATCGACGCCCTCAGGAATGGTGAAATCGAAGTCGTCCGCGTACCATTCGTGCAGTTCCGGATCCTCGCTTCTCACCTCTTCCCACGGCAGGTCGGGAAAGCGCTCGAGGTGTCTCGCGGTGCCATGGAGCCGGGCCTCGGGATAGAGTTCGTGCATACGCTCGACGTGTACCGTGTGGAAGGGGTGCAGGTTGATAATGGCCTCGATCTCACCCCCACCCTCCAACAGGGCAGAGATGTCATCCCTGAGCGCGCTGTCGATGGCATAGGAATCGAGAAACAGGAAATTACCGCTGGCGAGCCTTACCAGTGAGGCCTGGGTACCGATATTGACGACGCCGCCGATCCTGAACTCGCCGCGGATGTTCCAGAAATCCTCGGAGACCGTGATGATTTTATCCGACATGGTGTTTTCCCTCCGCCAGCCCATGGTACCGACTCGGCAATCGCAAAGCTATCGCAGCGGCGGCCCGCTTGTCTGGCGGGCATTCAATTGTCAGCATCGTTTCCAGCCCGTGGCTATACTTGGTCTTCAAACTTTCATTTTTTGGGGTAGTCAGTTATGGATTGGAAATCAGCCCTGATCATTCTCCTGCTGGCTGGCAGTCAGGCGGGGGCCACCCTGGCGGATGAGTTGACACAGATCGTGCAACAGGACTTGACCGCCCTGGGTTATGACACCGGCGGCACCGATGGCAACGCCACGACCAAAACTATTATCGCCGTTTCCCGTTTCCAGTCAGAGCACGGTCTGGAGGTAACCGGCGAAATTACCCCACAACTTGCCGGGGTAATCAAGGCAGCCATGTCGAAACAAGGCGGCTCGTCCGCGACACCGCCTGCGCCAGCGGCGTCGACAACGCAGATATCACCGCAACAGGCCCAGGCCGACCTGAAGGCGCGACAGCAGGCCTGCCTGCAGCAGAAAGTCGCCGCGGCTGAGGAAAGAGCCAGGATGAAAAGTGGCCTCGGCAAGCTGTTGAGCGCCGTGTCCCGCACTGCCTCGCGTTTCGGCGCGGGGGACGTGGCGACGGGGATTTCCACCACGACATCCGACGCCTCCTCCATCAATGCCACCATCACGGACCTTGAAGGTGCGGCAAAAGACCTGGGTATATCCCAAAGTGACATCGATGCATGCAACAACCCCTGAGGCACAGGGCCGCCTGACGCGGCCCGCCCGCCCGTATACCCGCCCCGGTTGATATACCACTTTTGACCAACTATCTGGCCTGCCTGCGGTCGACAGGCTTTTGCCGCTCTGGGTAACATCGGCATCCAAAACCCGGTTATCAAGCAGGCAACCATGTTCACGTGTTTCTCCAACCGCAAGGGCGTCATCTGCATCCTCCTCGCAAGCGCAATTCTCGTGGCCTGCTCAGGCGATAACAATAACAAGCCAAAAGTGACGGAACCCGAGTTTCTGCCCATTGCAAACCCGACAGTGTCCCTGCCGCCGGATGTCGGTGCAATCAGCCTGCTGGCGGAGAACTTTGACCTGGGGGAGGTCGGCTACCGGCAATCCGAGTTTTTCCTCGAGGGCACCGCGACTGCCTATACCAATCTCAGCGAGCTGGGCGACGATGGCGAATGGTCGGTAGAACCCGGGGAGGAGGCGCAGTACAAGACCCGAATCGTGGTGAAGCGCCCCATTGACCCCGCGGATTTCAGCGGTGATGT